>CAYFVU010000021.1:34645-38256 GCA_964346645.1 uncultured Spirochaetaceae bacterium
TACGAGATGGGGTAGGACCGTTCGGGCTCGGCCGAAAAGCTGAGGCAGGGCCGATTGCCTCCGCCCCGGCCTATTCCCCCATCACCATGCCGCTGAAGTAGTCCTTGAGTGCGCCGATGAACTCCTGCTCCACATCCTTCTCCATGTCGTCGTAGGCAAAGGAGCGTGCAGAATCGAGGCTCACGCCGGAGGACTCGTCTTGGTTGTTGTAGCTGACGAGGGAAGAGCCGTCCGGTCCGCGCATGGTCAGCGAGAGGACCCAACGGACCGTCTCGAAATCCGTGCGGCCGCCGGCCTCCTCGAGCTCAACGCTTCCCTCGACCGTGAGGGTGGCGGGAGAGCCCATCGGGAAGCGTTCTTTGCTCAGCGCCTCCTTGACCACATCGGTTATCCTGTTGCCCTCGTCGCCACTTATGTTCACGGCAACGCGCATCTGCGAGGCGACATCGGCGCGGCGCTTGTTCACCTCCTCCGTGTCGTAGGGGAGGTTCAGCTGCTTCTCGTATCCCGGCGCGATGATCCTCAGCTGCTCGATGAGCACCTCGTTGCCCGCGGCCACGGTGGCCGCCGCGCTGAGGTAGGCGTACCTGCGGACGATCGAAGCGCTCGCCTCCGCCTCGTCTAGGTAGGAGGCCACCTTGCCCCCGTTCTTTTTTATGAGATCCTGATAGAGCCGTCCGGTAGGTGCCCGCTCTATGTAGGCGATGACGTGGACACGCCCCTGCTCGTCCACCGCCGCCTTGCCGAACTGCACGTTCAAGAGATTCTGACTGCTCTGCACGTTGATGCCCTGGTTAAGCGCCATCTCCTCCTCGGTGTAGCTCTCGCCCTCGGAGGTGACGAGCTCCTGGTAGCGCTTCTGCGTCTGCAGGTCCATGGTCACCTTCGCCTCGAAGCGCTGCGAGAGGGCGCCGAGGGCGCTCTGCTCCGCCCCTCTGCGGGTGTCTCCCGATCCGAGGGCCGTCATGTACTTGTTATCCGGATAGACGCTCTGCGGATCGAGGAACCACTCGGGCATCTCTCCCTTGCCTCCGCCGGAGGCCGCCTGTTTTTGTGAGCCGCTCGACTCGGGAGGCGGCAGCTTCGGCGACGGGGTGGCACAGCCGGAGATCAGCAGGAGCGTGATCATCAGCAAGGCCGCGAGGCCTGTACCCGCGAGGACTGCGGCCGCCCGGCCGCTCATGCCGATTCTCTCGATTTTCCCATTCTCAGATTTATTGCTCATGGATGTGTATCCTCCGTAAGTACCCCGACTATCTCGGGTAGTAGCTGGTAAGGAGATTGGTCTCTCCCCTCGAAATATCTACACTGCCGAAGTTTCTCGTACCTATGAGACCTTCCACCCCGTAGTACTCGACCTTCACCTCATGTGTTCCCTCGGGCACGTCCCACTCGCCGACGTAGGCGAAGGCGGGAAAGTAGCGGGATGTACGCAGGTCGGCGCGTTCCGTCGCTTCGACCGCCACGTCGGTGGCGACCGAGCCGATGATACCCGCGGCCAATCCGAACGCAGACCCTGAGGAGGCTCCGGCTTTTTGCATTTGTTCCTTTCCCTTCTGTGCGACGATTCCCTTGATGACGGTTCTCGAGAGCGTCTTGAGGTAGATCATCGGCAGCTTCACCGAAAATGTCTCCTTGGCAACCTTCTGGATGCTCTCGAGCTTCTCGAGCTCACCCACCGGCTTGCCGTCGACGAGGACTCTGATCCTGTTTACCACGCTTCCGCGAGACTCCATGCGGGGGATCTGGAACTTGAAGCGGTATCCCCCCTCCATTCCCGGCCAGGCTACGTTCGTGTAGCTGGTGAGCTCCATCTGTCCCATATCCGATTCGTCCGCGGTGGAGATCTCGAGCCTGTTGTCGTAGGTGACGATGCGGAATGTGCTCGCACGCTTGATCGGTGACTTACCCGAAAAAGCCAGCACGCTGAGCTTCGCCCCGTTCGGCCTCTCGAGCACCTTCTCGCTGAGGGGCAGCGGAAAGTCGTAGATGTTCTTCTGCTTGGCGAAGGCCTCCTGCATCTCCTGGTAGTCGATGCGGGCACTGTCCCAATTCCCGTCGGCGCGGTAGACAATCATGCTGAGATACCGCGCGAGCGCGCTGTTGTAGAACCGGCTCTCGCCTGCTTCCAGCTCGATTTTGGCGTCGTCCGAGCGGTTGTACTGTTCGGCGAGATCCTGATACTTGTCTTCGAGCAGGTTGAGCTTGTTGTTCACCCGCTTGATCTCCACGAACGCACCGTCGAATTCGCCTTTCTTTATGTAGTTGATCGCCTTGAAGACACTGAGATAGATGTTCTCGTAGTCCTCACCACCGTAGTCCTTCGCGGTGTCGTTGAGAAGGAATGTCGCAGCAGCCTGAGAGACACTCTCGGTGTAGTACTCCTCGATAAGCATCTCCGCCTCTTCGAGGTGCTCCGAGCTCTCATTCCACTGCCGGTCGTAGTGATAGAGCATCCCCACGTCGAGGTAGTAGATGACCTTCTCCTTGCCGGAGTAGTAGTCGTCCCTGTCCTCTCCGGAGAGCATCGCAATCGCTTCGTCGTACTGCCCGTTGCGCGCCGCCTCGTCGACCTCGACAAAGGGGGCGTTGTAGGTGGTACAACCGAAGACGAAAAGAAGGCTCATGAATGCGATGCCGTACGGCACGCTCTTTTTCATCGTGAACTCCTTGTATGTACGAAGCACTGCTCCGAATCCGGCCCCTCAACGATCGAGGGGTCTATGCTACCACTTCTTCTTCTTCTGCTCTATGTACTTCTTTATCTCCTTGGAGCCTATCCACACCTTCTCGTTGGACTGTATGTTGATGAGCTCCATGTCTACCTGATAGAAGACGACCTTTCGTCCCTCCACCGCATCGGTGGTGGAATTGATGACCCCCTGGAGCATGAAGTCGGCCCCCGTCTCCTCGCCGAGCCTCTTTATGGTGTCGCGGGAGGCCTGGGTCTGCTGATCCGTCCGCTCCTCGCGAATCTGCTCCCGCTGCTCTGAAGCTGCAACAAACTTGACCATCCCGCTGTTGATGAGCTCACGCTCGATGTCCTTTACGAAGGTATCGATGGCGATGTGCTCGGAGCTGCGGTTACGGATATTCCCGACGATGACGACGGGAGGTCGCCCCTCCGAACTCTGGAAGTTGTTGAGCCAGGGTCGATTCAACAGGTCGCGGATCATCTCTTCCGCAACCAGCCTGCTGTCGGTGTCGTTCCACCTCCCGCTGAGGTCGATCTGTGTATCTGCAGCGGTCCGCTGCACCGTTCGACTGGGAGTGGCACACCCGGCCACGATGAGTGCCGCTATTACGGCGAGTATAATGACAAGACGTTTCATATGCGCTTTTCCTCCTATCTTGACATGATAGGTGGGCCTCTTCCCTTTGTCAAATCGAATCGCAGGAATTCTGATTTTGGAAGACTGTAGTCTTCCAAAATCAGAATTGCCTCCAAACCTTTAGCCATTTCCCCTTTCTCTAAGGGGTTGTGAGCATTCTAAATGTGAAGTGTAGTTACCTACACTTCACATTTAGAATTGCTGCCGAATCGTGTTTTTTGTGTTTAAGAGCCGGCAGTTTACAGGGCTGAGTCGGAAGGCTGCGATAGGGAGGTTTCT
>CAYFVU010000022.1:0-31537 GCA_964346645.1 uncultured Spirochaetaceae bacterium
TACGGTCAGTATGGTGCTTTCTTTCGGGGGCATTACCGTCTCTCCAATTCGAATCCGGGAATTTCGAGTTTCTTCTCGAGAATTTGAAAGAGCTTATTCGAGATCTGAAACAGCAGGTAGTAGAGCAGCGCGACGGGAATCAGCACCTCGAAGAAGACCTTCCCCATCGAGGAGTCGATAATGCCCCGCGCCTGGGTGAGCATCTCCGGAATCGCCACGAGGTAGGTCACCGGTGAGTCCTTGAGGACGATCGTCGCCTCGTTGGTGAGACCGGGTATAGAGAGTCTGAACGACTGCATGAAGACGATGCCGAATATCGCCTGCCACTTGCCCATGCCGAGTGAGCGCGCGGCGTTGTATTGGTCGCTGCTGATCGATTGTATGGTACTGCGGAAGATGAGTGCCTGGTAGGCGCTGCTGATCATGCCGAGGGTCAGCACCGCGGCAAGAAACGGCGGAAGACCGATGCGGAACTCCGGATACCCGAAGGGCTCTCCTATGTGGCGCAGCCCGAAGTAGAAGATGAAGAGCATCACCACATGGGGAGTCCCGCGGAAGAAGCCCTCGTAGAGTTGTATGAGAAACTTTATCAGTCTGTTTCCGTAGGTCCTGCCGATTGCCAAAGGGACCGCGAGCACGAAGCCCAACAAAAGGCTGGCCACCGTCACAGTGACGGTGACCATCATTCCTTTTCCTATGGCCATTGCAGAGTACAGGATGAATTCGCCTATATCTTCCATGCCTCTTATCCGGAGTCTCCGTTGCCGCGGATTACTCGGCGCCGAAGTACTCGGCCATAAGCTCGTCCCATGTGTCCGAATTACGCACCTTCTCCAGGGCGCTGTTCAGGTCGTCGAGCAGGGGAGAGCCCTTCTTGACGGCGAGGCCGTACTTCTCGTCGGTGGGAATGACCTTGATCATCTTGACCGGACGATTCTTCTCGAAGGCCTCGGCGACGGGCTTGTCCAGCACGATCATGTCGAGATTCTCGTTCTCCAGGTCCTGGATCGTCTCGATGTACTTGCCGTACTTTCTGACCTTGGCATCCGAAGCGTTTTCGTCTACCCAAAACGCACCGGTGGTGTCGTTCTGTACGCCGATGGTGTAATCGGACTTGTTGATGTCGGTCGGTTGGTCGACGGTGATGTCCGACTCTTCTCGCACGAGTACTGCCTGATCGGCGGAGAAGTAGGGATCGGTAAAGTCGACCCGCTCCTTACGCTCGTCGGTGATCGTCATGCCGGCGGCGATTACATCTATGGTCTCGGTGCTCACCGCCTCGATGAGGGCGTCGAAATCCATGTCCTTCACTTCGATTCCGCGTCCGAGCTCTTCGCCGATCGCCTTCATCAGGTCGATATCGAAACCGGTGACCTCACCTTTTTCCCGATACTCGAACGGACGGAAACCGGCCGAGGTTCCCACGACCAGATCTTCCTTTCCCTCCTGTGCACCTCCTGCAAAGAGCGTTCCAACAGCAATCAGCATAATCAGTGCCAGCAGAAGAAACTTTTTCATACCTCACACCTCCTTAAAAAATCTATGCAATGGTAACCTGCATCGAGATGGAGTTCAAGCCTTTAGAGTATATTTATGCAGCAGAATCCGTTATTTATGCAGTGAGGCTAATACTCGTTCGCCCGCCTCCTATCTCCTCAATAAAGAACGAACATCGGCCATGATCGCCGAAGGTGCGGGAAGATCGGCCATCGTCTTGAAGCCGGGCTCCGCATCCAGGGTCTTGGGGATCATGTTGACCGCCAGGGCGATGGTGCCGACGCCGCCGGGAATCTCCGGTCCGCTCGAGAGCTTGATGTCGGGCTCGCCGAAGATCTCGATGTAGTCTCCCGTCTCCTGGCCTTCCGCCTCGGGATGAACCTGCTGCGGGTGGTAGAGCTCGATGATGGCCTTTCCGCTCTTGTCGTAGGCAACGCCGGTGTGGTTGCAGCCGGCGGTGTTGCCCGGAGGAATCGTGCCGGCCTCGCCACCGTCGCGCTCGACGTTGCTTATAATCGGAACCCGGTTCTGCTCTATTCGGTCTATCTCCCATCCGAGTGCCGCGGCGATCATGCTCATCGATTCGGGGAATCCGAAGTGGCCTACCACCGAGCCGTTGTTCACGCCGTCCTCGAAGGCGGTCTTGGAGAGGTTGACCCCCTGGGTCTTCATGACGTTGTAGCCGTAGGGAGAGAGGTCGTTGACCCTGGTCGCCTTGATTTTGTCGACTCGAAAGCAGACGCCGGTGAGGGCGATGACGAGGTAGTCGAGAACGAAACCGGGATTGATCCCCGTACCGAGGATGGTCTTGCCCTTCTCCTGTGCAAGCGCATCGAGCTTCTCCGCGATTCCCGGAGAGCCGTACCAGGGGTAGCTCGCCTCTTCGGAAATGGAGACGATGTCGGCTCCCGCCTCGAGGGCAGCCCTCATCTCCTCCTCGGACTGAACCATGGTGGAGCTGGTGGCCTGTACCACGATATCCGGTGAGGCAGTCCTCAACATGGAGTCGAGGTCTGCAGAGACGGCAACGCCGAGCTTTCTGCCCAGGCCGAGCGCATCACCTACGTCCATTCCGTCGCGTTCCTTCCTTCTGCCGAAGACTCCCGCGAGTTCCACCCCCTCCTTCTCGAGGAGGAGCTCGATTATTCCCGAGCCCATGTGGCCGGTTCCCAGAACTGCTACTCTAATCGGATCTTTCATATCTGTACCTCTGTGAGGATGATATGACGCGGCGAGTGAACTGTCAAGAAAATATTTACTACCATGGTGGTGAGAATCGAGCGCAAAAGGGCCATTTTTCCTTTCCCATGAAAAGAACTTGCGTTATACTCTTGTACATTATGTCGAAATCCGTCGAAGAACTGATTCCATTGTTCAAGGGGCTGGGGATCACCGAGTATGAGGCGAAAGTCTATCTCTCTCTGCTCTCCTCTCACCCCTCTTCTGCATACACGATCTCTCAGAACTCCCAGGTGCCCCACTCGAGGGTCTACGATGTCACACGCCGGCTCATAAGCCGCGGCCTCGTCGCCTCTACCGGCTCGAAGCCGGAGATGTTCAGTCCGCTCTCTCCGAAGGAGTTGGTAAGCAAACTTGAAAAAGAGTACCGTGACTACACCTCGGAGCTCGAGCAGCGTCTCGAGGAGTTCGACTTCCACTCGGATTTCGATCCGGTCTGGAATCTGAGCGACACGGAGCACGTCTACGAGACGACGGTACGTATTCTCGAAGAGGCCATGCAGACGGTTTACATCGGTCTGTTCGACACTGATCTCGAACGGTTGAGGCTGCCTTTGAGGGCGGCACACGAGCGGGGTGCACGGATCTTTATTCTCCTCTACGGCAGTGCAAATATCGATTTCGGCATGGTCTACCATCACGACACGGAGAATCTTCCCATGTACGAAGAGCTCGGCCGCTCGATAGACTGCACCGTCGACTCGAGCTACTGCATAAGCGGACGCTTCGGCGGGTCAGACCCCTGCCGGGTGGTCTGGACGCAAAACAGGGGGCTCGTGCAGACGGTCGAGAGCTACATCCGCCACGACCTCTACCTCGCCGAGATCGAACGCGAGTTCGGAGGGGAGATCGACCGCAGATATGGAAAAAACCTCCTCGAGCTGCGGAAGAGGTTTCTCGGATAGGGGAGATTCATTCGGGAAAGCGCGCTCGTTGATAGTGGGTAATGGTGGTCATGTATGATATAATTACGCATGGAGTTGGATCGAAATAGAGTAAAAGTGGTAAATAACGATTCACGGCAGGATGACTCCTATGTACCTGAATCTGCGTCTGTCCGCATCGAGTATGTGTGGGATATTACTGCAGAGGTATGGTCTATGCAAGGATCTGAGTATGTTCAACGAAGATCGAAGACAGGTATCGAAAGACGGCCACGATTATCGCCGCTCAAATCCCGATCTCCTCATGGCATCAGACAATCGGATAGCCTACTATAGCCGACGCCATAATAAATCGTTTGGCTCACACACCCTATATTTTTGAATTGAAAGAAGGAAGTAGACGAAAAAAAGATCCACCTGATTGACCGGAAACCTGCCACCCCTATTATGAAAAAAGTGGGTTTCACAACTACTACAGGGTAGCAGGTTTAGCCCGGAATGGGTGGCAACTTTCGCCGGAATTTCCAACCTCAAGCATGACTGCTTATCTTCAATTGCATCTACTTTTCATATATTCTCACTATAACAGATGTATACCCAATGCGCAATTTTTTTCATATATACTTATAGAAGTCATGCTATAAGAAACTAGTAGTTCTTCATAGGAGAGGCGGCTTGCATGATGCAAGATTTTAATCGATATTCTGCAGCACATCTTAGTTCACAACTCAGAAAACTCCGGAATCGTCCAATTGTGGTATTCGATGTAGAGACCAACGGCCTTTCCCCTCGCTCCAGTGTGCTCTCCATTTCGGCTATGAAGTACTCGTTTGAGGAGAAAACCAAGAGTTTACAGCTCATAGCACAATTCGAGCGATACTACTTCAGCCTTGAGACGCCTAACCGTAGGGCTCTTGCCGTCAATGGATTGTATGAAGAGGTAATTAAGCAGAGAAGGGGGACAGCGGCGTACCCCTACTATTTTCAGGATGATGAGGATGTGCCCAGCTTTTTTGCTGATGCGGGACTCTTGGTCGCGCATAATGTGGACTTTGATAGGCAGTTTCTCGTGGTTTTTCCCGAATTGCAAAACCTCGGTTATTTCTGCACCATGAAGGCCTACGGTAGATACAGAAAACTCCACGAGCTCGCCCGGTCGGAAGGTATGCGTGTCGATGAGAGCCGCCTACACGAGAGTTCTTACGATTGTGAGCTTGCCGCCTTTCTCCTCGAGAGAATCATACAAAAAACCGTGTAGCTTGCACAGGGAGAGTTCCAGCATCCCGGGTAGATCTTACATCTGCCGGCATGCGGAACAAAGACATAGGCGACATGCATTCAGATAATAGCAGAATCGCGGCGGCGGTCGAGTATTTTTCTCCTCTTCTTGACAGCTGATATGTCCGGTGTATAATTGGATCATCTTACTACTCGAATAGTAATGGATGCGAGGTTTATATGGGAGAAAATAAGCGGGCTGCCGCCTCGGGCGGAGCCGATACTGCACGAAGGGGCGACTGGGTGGAGGTACATTCGATACTCCTCTCGCCGGAGGAACGATCTCGGAAGGTCCCGGAAGACACGAAACGGGTTCCCCTGGAGATGTGGGCACGGGGCTTCCTCATCGATGAGGAGGCAGGTGTAGGAGATGAGGTGGAGATAGAGACGGCGATCGGCCGCCGTCTGCACGGCAGTCTCTCGAATCTCCGTCCCGGTTACAGCCACTCCTTCGGCGAGAGTCTGCCGGAGCTGCTTTGCATTGGAAAACAGCTGCGTGATTTGACGAGAGACGGCTCTTTTGCCGGGGAGGCCGGTGATGAGTAGAGGCGGAACGAGTTACGAAGCCCTCATGGCCCGTAAGGGCGAGATCATAAAGAAAGCGGTGGGGATAGACTACTCAGAGTTCGAGTCCGGCTCTATCGCCTTCGACTACGAGGAGATGATGCGCAGCACCGGTTACGGTCTCGAACAGATCCGGCAGATACAGCGGGAGACCGGGGTGGGAGACACGCCGCTTCTAGAGCTTCGCAACCTCACCGGCCTGGCCGGGAGATACGCGGGGCCGGGGAAGGGGGCCCGAATCTTCATCAAGGACGAGGCGGCCAACCCCTCCGGCAGCTTCAAGGCGCGACGGGCCGCAACCTCGGTCTACCACGCCGAGAAAGCCGGTTTCAAAGGGGTAATCGCGGCGACCAGCGGCAATTACGGTGCCGCCGTGGCGAGCCAGGCGGCCATGCGCGGGCTCGACTGCATCGTGGTGCAGGAGTGTTACGACTCGCGCGGAGTCGGGCAGCCGGAGATCGTGGAGAAGGCACGCAAGTGCGAGGCCTTCGGGGCTGAGGTCCTGCAGCTGACGGTGGGTCCGGAGCTCTTCTTCATCTTCCTGAAACTGCTCGAGGAGACCGGATTCTTCAACGCGAGCCTCTACACCCCCTTCGGCGTCTCGGGCATCGAAACCCTCGGGGTCGAGCTGACCGAGCAGATGGAGGAGCGCACCGGTGCGGCACCCGATGCGGTGGTGGTGACCAATGCCGGGGGCGGCAATCTCACCGGAACGGCGCGGGGGCTGCGGCAGGCAGGTGCAGCCGGAACCCGTGTCATCGGGGCGAGCGTCAACCTCGAGGGGCTCAACATGGCCAGCGACGGCCAGTTCAACCGAAAGTCCTTTACCACCGGTCACACCGGCTTCGGCATCCCCTTTACCACCTTCCCCGACCGCTCAGATGTCCCGCGCTCGGCCGCGCGGGCGCTGCGCTACATGGACCGCTACGTGACGGTGCGCCAGGGCGAGGTCTTCTACACGACCGAGGCCCTCGCCCGTCTCGAGGGCCTCGAGCGCGGCCCGGCGGGAAACACCGCCCTCGCGGCTGCCTTCGCCCTCGCACAGGAACTCGATAGTGACCAGACGATCGTCGTGCAGGAGACCGAGTACACCGGGGCGGGAAAGCACGTACAGCCGCAGCTCGCCTTTGCCCGCGAGAACGGCATAGAAATCCGTTTCGGCAATCCGGAGGAGGAGGTCGCAGGCAGCTCGATCGTGCTGCCCGAGGATCCCTCGCTGATACGGCCGAAGGAGATCGATCTCGGGGAGCTCAGGCGGAGCTACATACAGCACAGCATAGACTTCGCCGGGCAGCAAGTCAGTGCGCAGCGGTCCGGCCGCGGCGGAGAAAAGGCCGGGGCTCCCGCCTCCCGGCAGGGACTCCGCTTCGACGAAGAAGACATCCGCTTCCTCTCAGAGGAGACGAGACTCGCGCCCGAAGAGGTGGAGAGGGTCATCGAAGAACTGGGATCAAAGGAATAGATACATGGAACGTGCCGACGATTTTACAGAGCGACGAACACATCTTGCCGAGCTCTCGGAGAAGGAGCTCGAGGAGCGCTTCTGGAGCCTGACCGAGCAGCTGGTCGACCCGCTCCTCGGCCTCGCCCGCAGCCACACCAGCCCATCGATCGAGCGCTCGGTGCTCCTGCGTATGGGCTTCTCGAGCCTCGAGGCGAAAGCGATAGTGGAGAAGACGATCGACCGGGAGCTCATCGGAAAGGGGGCCGGCCACGTCGTCTACCGCGTGGCGAAGAAACGTGGACTGGAGATCCGCGATGCGGGGCTGAAGCTCGCCGAGGGTGAGCTCTGGGATGTCGCCGAAGAGATCTTCAAAAAGAGACGGGGGTGAGACGATGCAGCCGAATGAAAAGCTCGACATAGAGAAGATCCTCGAGAACCTCGAAGACTATCGTCCGCGGAGGCGGGGCTGGGCCTGGAGAGCCGGATGCGGCGCGCCGAGAACCTTAGGGCAGTTCGAGTACCTCGAGACTTCTGAACCCCTCGCACAGAGCACGCCGCTCCCGGCGGCCCACTACTTCCAGAACATTGACCCGCAGCCGCAGCCGGTTATCACAACGGAGATCGCCAGCGGCCGTTTCGAAGACGACATTCGCCGCATGCGTATGGCCGCCTGGCACGGTGCCGACCACCTCATGGTCATCCGCACCGCCGGACAGAGCCACATGGACGGACTCATCGAGGGGACGCCGCAGGGCGTCGGCGGCGTGCCGATTACCCGCAAGCAGATACGGGCCCAGCGCAAAGCCCTCGACATGATCGAGGACGAGGTGGGCCGGCCGCTGAATTACCACTCCTACATAAGCGGGGTGGCGGGACCGGAGATCGCCGTCCTCTTCGCAGAGGAGGGGGTAAACGGCGCCCACCAGGACCCGCAGTACAACGTTCTCTACCGGAACGTAAACATGGTCCGCAGCTTCGTCGACGCGGCGGAGGCCAAGCGGATCATCAGCTGGGCAGGCATTGCCCAGATCGACGGGGCCCACAACGCCAACGCCACGGCCCGGGAGGCATGGAAGGTGATGCCCGAGCTGATGGTGCAGCACGGGATAAACGCCCTCTTCTCGGTGAAGGCGGGGGTGAAGAAGGAGAACATCTGCCTCTCGACCGTGCCGCCGACCGCGCCGCCGGCACCGGCGATGCGGATGGACCTGCCCTACGCGGTGGCCCTGCGCGAGCTCTTCCGGGAGTACAAGATGCGGGCCCAGCAGAACACCAAGTACATGACCAGCTCCGCTCGAGAGGCGACGGTGACCCACACCCTCAACCTCCTCATCTCCGAGCTCACCAGCGCCGACATCCAGTCGACCATCACCCCCGACGAGGGGCGCAACGTCCCCTGGCACATCTACAACGTCGAGGGATCGGACACCGCCAAGCAGGCCTTCAACGGCATGGACGGCCTGAAGGAGATGGTGCGGCTGCGGCGCGATGAGGGACCGCTGGCCGAAAAGACGAGGGAGCTGAAGGAGCGGGCGGTCCTCTTTCTCGAGGAGATGCTCGAGAGCGGGGGCTACTTCAACGCCGTCGAGCAGGGGTTCTTCGTCGACTCCGGACTCTACCCCGAGCGCAACGGGGACGGTATCGTGCGGAAGATCGACGGCGGTGTGAGCGCCGACTCGGTCTACGAGCGGGACGAGGACTACATGGCGCCGGTGACCGGCCATTTCGGCTACAACAACCTGGACCAGTATGCCGAGGATGTCGAGGATGCAGAGCGGATCGCCTCCGATCCGGCGAGCCTGATCGGCGGCTGCAGCCTCGAGCGGCCGGAGAAGATCGTCTATGTGGACGAGCTCGACGAGGAGGACAACGTTCAACAACGCCTCGATGAGACGACGGAGCTGCGCCACTCCACGAAGATCCAGCCGGAGATGGAGTGGCAAGGCGACGGCATAGTGCTGCTTACCCTCTTCCTCCCGACGGACAAGCGGACCGCCTCCTTTGCCGCACTAGAGGTGGCAAAGCGGATGGGGCTCGAGGAGGCGGAGGTGATCCACAGCGAGGTGATGCAGCCGGCCGAGGGGACCCGTGTCGAGCTGAAAGGAAAGTTTACCCGGCTCATCGACACCGCAGAGCTCGATATCCCCCCGGAGCCGAAGGTGCTCAGCGAGGAGGAGATCGTAGCCGAGATAAAGGAGCGGCCGATGAAGGTGGTCGCCGCGACGGTGGGCAAGGACGAACACTCGGTGGGGCTGCGCGAGATCCTCGACATCAAGCACGGAGGTCTCGAGGGCTTCGGGATCGGCGTCGAGTACCTCGGCACCTCGGTGCCTCTGGAGAAGCTGGTCGACGCGGCGATCGAGCTGGATGCCGAGGCGATTCTCGCCTCGACCATCATCAGCCATTACGACGTCCACTACGACCACATGAAGCGGCTCCACGAGCTCTGCGTGGAGAAGGGAATACGCGACGGGATCATACTCGTTGCAGGGGGCACACAGGTCTCGCCGGAGATCGCCGAGAAGCAGGGGGTCGATCGGGGTTTCGGTCGCGGCACCACGGGAATACAGGTGGCCACCTTTCTCGTAGAGAAGCGGCGGCAGTTGCGCGGAGAGCAGTCGTAGGCGGGCGGCTGCCCGGAAACTACTAAGGAGCCGGATCAGTGAAAGCGGACATCCTCGTCGCCGAAATAGGCAGCACCACGACCATGGTCAACGCATTCTCCGGGCTCGGCACCGGTAGCCCCCGCCTGCTCGGACAGGGTGTGGCGCCTACCAGCGTGGAGCAGGGAGATGTGAGGATCGGACTCGATGCAGCCGTGGCCGAACTACAGCGGCGCCTGGGTACGGAGACTGCGGGCGGTCTCGAGTGGGGCCGCTTCTTCGCCACGAGCAGCGCCGCCGGAGGTCTCAGGATGACCGTGCACGGCCTCGCCTACGACATGACTGTCCGCGCCGGAAGGGAGGCGGCCCTCGGGGCGGGAGCGAATCTCCACCACGTGACTGCAGGCAAGCTGCGAAAATCCGACATCAGGAAGATCCGGCAGATTCATCCGAACATCATTCTACTCGCCGGCGGCGTCGATTACGGAGAGCGGGAGACGGCACTCCACAACGCCGAGCTGATCGCCGAGATGCTGTACGGTGAGCAGCTCTCCATTCCCGTCGTCTATGCGGGGAACATCGAGAACAGGGAGGAGATCGAGGAGGTCTTCGAGGACCTTCCCGGCAGGCTCTATCTAACCGAGAACGTCTACCCGCGCATCGACGAGCTGAACGTGGAGCCGACCCGCGCGATCATCCAGGAGGTCTTCGAACGGCATATAACCGGCGGACCGGGGATGGAGTACATCCGCGAGCGGGTGGACGGTCCGATCGTGCCGACGCCTGGGGCGGTGCTTATGGCTGCGAAGCTCCTGCATGAGGAGATCGGGGATCTTCTCGTTCTGGACGTTGGAGGAGCGACGACGGATGTACACTCGGTTACCGCGGGCAGCGAGAAGGTGCAGCGGATCATGATCGCGCCGGAGCCGCAGGCAAAGCGGACGGTCGAGGGGGACCTCGGCACCTATGTGAACCGCAGGAACATCTTCAAGAAGGGCAATGCCGAGGATGTTGCCGCACGTCTGGGCTACCCGGCGTCCGGAGACGGGAAGACCACCGGCCGGGAGTCCGCCGGTGAAGAGACCGCGAAGAAGGGCAGCTTCGAGACGGCCCTCGATGCGCTTCCCCCCATCCCAGAGACCGAGGACGAGATCGCCCTGGCGGAGGAGCTGGCCCTGTCGGCGGCACTGCAGGCTCTGACCCGTCACGTCGGCTCGTACCGCAGCATCTACGGGCCTGAGGGAAAGAAGAGCGTCGCAGAGGGCAAGGATCTGACGGCGGTGAAGTACCTGTTGGCAACCGGTGGAGCGCTCACCAGGCTGCCGGGGCGCGAGGGGATCCTCCGCAGGGCCTTGGAAAAGCTGCCCGGCAACAGCCTTGCACCTTCGCCGGAGGTGCCCCTCGGTTTCGACACCCACTACATCATGGCTTCGGCGGGGGCACTCAGCGTCCACTACCCGGAAGCGGCGCTGAAGCTCATGAAGGAGAGCATATGGCCGGACCGACGGTAATCGTCGACCTGGAGAAGGTCGAGCGCAACGCGCGGTCGGTGACCGGCTTGTGCGCCGACCACGGCATCTCGGTAAGCGCGGTGACCAAGGTGACCTGCGGAATGCCTCAGGTGGCCAGGGCCCTCCTGCGCGGCGGCGCCTCGGGCATCGGCGAGTCGAGGCTGGAGAACATTCATCGTCTGAGATCCAACGGCATCGTGGCGGACATGATGCTCCTGCGCATTCCGCCGCTGAGCGGTGCCGATGAAATCGTGCGGACCGTCGATATCAGCCTCAACTCCGAGCTCTCGGTCATCCGCGCGCTCTCGAGGGCGGGGCTCGAGCACGGAATCGTACACAAGATCCTGATGATGATAGACCTCGGCGATCTGCGCGAGGGATTCTGGCCCGACGATGTCGTTCCGGCGGCGCGTGATATCGTCGAGCTGCCGAACGTGAAGTTGGCCGGAGTGGGTACAAACCTCACCTGCTACGGCGGGGTGATCCCCACACGGGAGAACATGCAGATGCTCGTCGATTGGGCCCGGAGAATAGAGGATGCGACCGGAATCGGACTCGACATCGTCTCCGGGGGAAACTCCTCCTCTCTGCCCATGGTGGCCTCCGGAGAGATGCCGGAGGGGGTGAACCACCTGCGCATCGGCGAGGGCATTCTCCTCGGCCGGGAGACGATCGACCGCACTCCCTTGCCCGGCACGGTGCAGGATGCCTTCCGGCTCGAGGCGGAGATCATCGAGCTGAAGGAGAAGCCCTCGGTTCCAATCGGGCGGACGGGTCAGGATGCCTTCGGCAACCGGCCCCACTTCGAGGATCGGGGAGAGCGGCTCCGGGCGATTCTGAACGTCGGTCGGGAGGATGTCGATGTGGATGGTCTCGGCCCGGCCGACGAGCACAGGGCGATCCTCGGAGCTTCGAGCGACCACCTCTTGGTGGACATGGGACCGGCACACGGAGCAACGCCCCCCGATACCGCCGCATTAGAGCTCGGCGATACACTGGAGTTCGTCATGAACTACTCGGCCCTATTAGCGGCAATGACCTCCTCGTATGTCGAGAAGAGGACGATGAAGGAGGGAGCGGAGAGCAGCAAGACGAAGGAGCTGCGTTTCTTCGGGAGTTCCCTGGTGGAAAAAAACGATTCCGCCTTTGCAAAGACCCTGCGAAGCATAGGGTTTCGGCTCGACCCGGAATCCGTGGCACCGGATGAGACCGGGCAGTTCCGGCGGCAATTGCGCGACTGCCTGCTCTCCGGGGACTTCCCCCTCATAAGCGGGCGGAAACAGAGGAGTGCGGAGGCCTTCTCCGCCTTCGCCGAAGCGGTCGAGGAGGCGGGGCTCCTCTGGATCTCGCCCTTCGCCTCCATCACCTCGACGTACTCGGGCAGCGATGTGCTCGGACGCCTCTTGGGCGAGGGAGAGGCCGTTTCCAGCGGTCTCGGGGGCAGCGGTGTCGATGCTAGCGGCCTCGAAGCTATCGAGGTCGGGGGTAGCGGTCTCAGGGGCAGCGGCCTCGAAGATAGTGGTGTCGGCGCCGGGGAAGAAGCGCAGGAGCTGATCCCCCCGGGGGCGGACAACCTGGTGCTTCTCGGTCTGCGCGAGGCCGACGAGCGGGAGGCGGAGGTCATACGTCGGCTCGGCATTACCGCCTTCACGATGGAGGATGTGGACAGGACGGGTATTCAGGGGGTCGTCCGGAAAGCCCTGCAGCGGGCGGTGGTCGGCACCCGCGGCCTCTACGTCTACTTCGACGAACGGCTGAGCGACAACGGGCAGGAGGGACTCACCACACGGGAGACCCACATGGTGATGGAGCTCATTGCCGGGACCGGGTTCATGCGGGCCCTCGACGTCTCCGGTGTACAGCTCGGAGGAAGGGATCGGCGAAAGTTGCAGCAGTTCGTCTCCTCGGCCCTGGGAAAGAGAATCCTGGGCTAAATAAGGAGAAAACCGGGTTATTGCGGCGAGGGGGGGCGACTTCCGAGAAATCTCTGCATCTGAGCGGCGAGCATACCCGCGAGCATGAGAGCGCAGCCGAGTGCCTTGAGAAGCGGCACTTCCTCTCCGAGGAGCAGCATGCCCCCGACGAGCGCAAAGACCGATTCGAGACTGAGGATGATGGCCGCGTGAGTCGGCGGCGCATGCTTCTGGCCGATAACCTGTAGCGTGTAGGCGATGCCTACTGAGCCCACCCCGCCGTAGAGAATGGGAACGGCCGCCGCGATGATTCGTTCGAAGGCGATCTCCTCGGTCAGCAGGGCGGCAGCGAAACTCAGCACCGAGCAGGTGAGGAACTGGATGATGGAAAGTGGCACCGTCGGATAAACGGGGGAGTACCTGCCGATGAGCAGCACGTGCACGGCGAAGAAGAGTGCGCAGAAGAGGACGAGGAGGTCTCCCCGCCCGAGGGAGAAGCCCGGCGCGTCGTTGATGAAGTAGAGCCCCGCCATCGCGAGGAGTGCTCCGGCCCATACCAACGGCCCGGGCCTCTGCCCGAAAATCAGGCCGATGAGCGGGACGAGGATGACATAGAGGCCGGTGATAAATCCGGCGTTCCCTGCGGTGGTGTAGACGATTCCCACCTGTTGGAACGAAGAGCCGAGGAAGAGCAGTACTCCTGCGATTATTCCGGCGAGAGTTATTCCGATCCGGTCTCGGACGAAGCGTGAGACCGTCGCGGCCCTGCGGGCGAGCGGTGCGCGGTAGACGAACTTTCTCGGTTCCGGTTTCGGCGGGGGAGACCCGCCGTCCCGTAGGGGCCCTCTCGACAGGAGAAAGGGAAAGAGAGAAAGACCGCCGAGGGCGAAGCGTACGGCGTTGAAGGTGAACGGACCGACGTGCGCCATTCCCGCCCGTTGCGCAACGAAGGCGGTCCCCCATATTGCTGCGGTGATCAGCATGAGAAAGTCCGCCTGCACCATCTTTTCCGTCGATATCCGTACCACTTTCTCCTCCGTCTCCTCCGTGTTCGATTCCGCACACTCGCGTAATCCTACACGTTTTCCCCTGAGCCGTACAGACGGCCCGCGGGGCGAGCATCCATACCGAGAGGAGTGGCTCCGACCGTGAGGAAAAGCTGGTATTTGCTAAGCGTTTGAGCGATTCGCATTTTTCTTGACAATTGCCGAAAGATTGTTACTATAGTTGTTACTACAGTAGTAATAAGGTTCTGCAGGGTCGGGGCCTATGAAGAGGAGTAATCAGATGGCGCACACGGAAAGACGACGGGTTATTATTGTCGGCGCGGCGGGCAGAGACTTTCACAACTTCAACATGCTGTTTCGGGATAACGATCGGTACGATGTGTTCGCCTTTACGGCCACTCAAATTCCCAACATCGACGGAAGAAAGTATCCGGCGGAGCTCGCCGGCCGGCTCTATCCGGAGGGGATCCCCATAGTGGACGAGGCGGAGCTCCCTCGGCTGGTGGAGAAGGAGAGAGCCGAGGGGAGGGGAGTAGACGTGGTCTTCTCCTACTCCGACATACCCCACAGACACGTGATGCAGGTAGGTTCCCGTGCCCTGGCGAAGGGGGCTGCATTCATCATCCCCTCCGCAGAGGAGACGATGATACCCGCATCCAAACCGGTGGTCTCCATCTGTGCCGTGCGGACCGGCTGCGGCAAGTCCCAGACCACACGTGCGGTCTCCGATGCGCTGACCGACATGGGTAAGCAGGCGGTCGCCCTCCGCCACCCTATGCCCTACGGCGATCTCGTGGCCCAGAGGCTGCAGCGCTATGCGAAGAAGGAGGATTTGAAAAAGTACGACTGCACCATCGAGGAGATGGAGGAGTACGAGCCCCACATCGACAGGGGGAGGGTCATCTACGCCGGAGTCGACTACGAACAGATCACCGGAGAGGCGGAGAAGGAGGCGGACATCCTCATCTGGGACGGGGGAAACAACGACACACCCTTTCTGAAGTCGGACCTCGAGATCGTAGTCGCCGACCCCCACCGGGTGGGCCACGAACTGCTCTATCATCCGGGCAACACCAACTTCCTGCGGGCGGATCTCTTCGTAATCAACAAGGTCGATTCGGCGGACCCGCAGCAGGTCCGGCAGCTCGAGGAGCACTGCAGAAGCTACAATCCCGGTGCGGAGATCATAAAGGCGGAGTCGATTATCACTGTCGAGGATCCGTCGGTCATTGAGGGAAAGAAGGTCCTAGTGGTCGAGGACGGTCCGACCCTCACCCACGGCGAGATGAAGATCGGTGCGGGAACCGTTGCCGCAGAGCGCTTCGGGGCTTCGGGCCTCGTCGATCCGCGGAGCGTGGCCGTGGGAACCATCAAGGAGACCTTCGAGAAGTATCCCGAGATCGGTGTGCTGCTGCCGGCCATGGGCTATGGAGAGAAGCAGATAAAGGATCTGGAGGAGACGATCAACTCCTCGGACTGCGAGGCAGTGGTGATAGCCACACCCATCGACCTTAACCGGGTGCTGAACATAAAGAAGCCGAACACCCGCGTCCATTACGAGCTGGACGAAAAGGCGGCCGGCCGCATTGCGGAGATCCTGCGTGAGAAGTTCGGATAAGCTCGCTTAGCGCCTGCGGCAACCGATCTGACGCCAACCCGCCGGCGCCAACCGATCCGAAGTCAGGCCGCGCCGGCGGCAACCGATCCGGCGCCACTCGTAAGCCGGGGCCTCCCCCGGAGACCGGCGCATCGCCGTTGTCAGCCCGTGTCCACCCGTATGCGAGGATCGAGCTGCTCTTTCAGAGTCTTCTCGATGAAGGAGAGCGTGCCCGTCGTTGCGCCGGCACAGCCCTTGCAGGCGCCGCTGTAGTCGAGCAGGACGAGTATCTCATCGTCCTCGAGCTGTATGTCGTTGATCTCCACGTCCCCGCCGTCCTTCGCGAGCATGGGGCGAATCTCCGCATCGAGCACTTCTTCTAAAGCCTTGTGCTTACCGATGATGTTCAGCTCGGAGAAGGGCTTCCGGCCTCCGGAGACAGAAGCCGAACCCCCTGCAGCCGCGCCGCCCTGTTTCTCGCGCTCCATCTCGGCGCGCACCTCCTTCAGGATGTCGACGAGGTAGTACTTGCGTGTCTCGTGGCCCCCGGGCCGCACGCAGGATTTGCAGAAGGCCCCGGCCTTGGTGTAGTTGGTAATCTCCTCGACCGTGCTGAGGTCGTTGAGGCGAATCACCTCTTTTATCGTCCCGAGGGAGACCCGGGCGCACTCGCAGACGATCTCCTCGTTCTCGAGGGTCTCTACCTCGACACCCTTGTAGAGGCTGATCGCCTTTTTGATCACGTCGTAGGCCATGACGCTGCAGTGCATCTTCTGAGGGGGGATCGCCGCCTTGTCGATCTCGTCGCGCAAGGCATGCTCGACATCGATGTTGGTGATCTCGAGCGCCTCGTCGGCGGTTTTTCCGATGCACATCTCCGTCATCACATCGCTCGAGGCGATGGCGGTGCCGCAGCCGAAGGTTTTGTAGCGCGCGTCGAGAATCGTGTGCGTTTCGGTATCGAAAATGAGGCTCAGGCGGATCGCATCGCCGCAGGATTCGGCGCCGTGGTCGGCGACGATCAACTTTCCGCCGCGTGAGCGCGCCTCTTCCTCGGAGAGCTCGCCGAAGTAGCGCGGATTGGCCATTCTGTCGTTTACCGTATTCGAATACTGCTCCCAGAGGGAGCCGCCTATTAAATCGCTCTTAGCCATTTTCTTCTCCTCGTAATATTTCAGGCGTTGTTTTAAGAACTGCGATTCTTGAAAGCGCCTGTCCTATCTTGTGGTGCTTATTTTTCTCAGTCGCTCTACGCTCTCCCGGAAGGAGCGTATTGTGTAGTCTATCTCCTCCTCCGTGCTGAAGCGCGAGAGGGAGAGACGTATGCCGGTGTGGGCGAGCTCGTTGCCGAGGCCCATAGCCACGAAGGTGGGGTTGGACTCCAGCGCCTCCGATGCGCAGGCGCTGCCGGTGCTCGCGGCGATTCCCTTTCTGTTGAGGTCCCAGATAAGCGCCTCGCCCTCGACACCGCGGATGCTCGCGAGGATGGTGTTTGGGGTGCGGGCATCCCGCTCGCCGAGTATGAAGGAGCCCTCGATCTCGGCTATTCCGTCTTCGAGCCTGTTCCTCAGCCTGCGCACTTCCCGCTCCTCGTAGCCGAGGTTGTCGACCGCCAACTGCATGGCGAGTCCCATGCCGACGAGGTAGGGTACGTTGACCGTACCGGACCTGAGCCCGCCCATCTGGTGTCCGCCGTGAATGAGGGGGGGCAGATCCCTCCCGCCGCGGATGAAGAGGCCGCCGATACCCTTCGGCGCGTGGAATTTGTGACCGCTGAAGGTGAGGAAGTCGGCCGGCACCTCCTGCAGGTCGACCGGCACCTTGCCGATGGTCTGCGCGGCGTCGGTGTGGAAGAGGACGCCGCGCTCCCGGCAGTATTCGGCGAGCTCGCGCACGGGAAAGAGGAGGCCCGTCTCGTTGTTTGCCCACATGATGCTCACGAGGGCTGTCTTGTCGGGATCGAGATGCTCGGCAAGAGCCTCGACTGTCACGATTCCGTCCTCGTTTACCGGAAGATAGTGTACTTTTGCCCCCAACTCTTCCAGAAACCGGCTCGCCTCCATTACGCAGGGGTGCTCGACCGAGGTGGTGATGATTTCGCTCTTCTCTCCGTTTCTGATGAGGGAGTGGTACACCCCCTTGAGCACGTTGTTGTTGCCCTCGCTCGCGCAGCTGTTGATGATGATGTCGTCCTCGTCCGCCGCTCCTATTCCTTCGTAGAGGCGGTCGAAGGCGATCTTCATATAGGGGTGTACCTCCGTGCCGAAGCTGTGAAGCGAGTTGGGATTTCCGTACATCTCCGAGAAAAATGGGATCATCGCCTCCGTGACCTTCGGGTCGACGATGGTGGTTGCATTGTTGTCTAAGTAAACCTGTTCCATGTAGCCTTCCTAATACATTACTAATTTAATAATACAAAAAGAGCGACGTTTATTCAAGGAAGCTCCCTCCATATTCGCTCAATTTTTATCAAAAATCAACTGCTTTTTCGCCTGTAGCGGCAATTCAGGATTGACAGCGCGCTGTTCTTATATTTCTCTTAGTGAGAGGGAGACAACACGATGGAACAGACAACGATTGCAGTGAGTATGGGGGATCCGGCGGGAGTGGGTCCCGAAATAATCCTCGAGAGCTTTCTCTCGGGAAGAATCGCCGAAGAGGGGCGCGCGGTGGTCGTAGGGGACCTCGCCGTTCTCCAGGCGGTGAGGGATAAGCTCGAGGTACCCGTGACCCTTCAATCGATACGGGAGCCGGAAGAGGCGAATCGCATGCGGGGAGTGGTTCCCGTGCTCGATCTCGGCATGATAGATGATCCGTCACAGCTGCGGATAGGCGAAGTCTCAGGACTCGCCGGAGGGGCGAGCGTCGAGTACATACGGGCAGCAGTAGAGATCTGCATGAAGGGAAGGGCCGACGGGCTCTGCACCGCTCCGATCAACAAAGAGGCCATCCGGGCGGCCGGACGGGACTACATCGGCCACACCGAGATGATCTCCGAGATGTCGAACGGAAAGAAGGGCCTCACGATGTTCTCCGTCGACTCCCTCAAGATCTTCTTTCACAGCAGGCATCTCTCTCTTCGGGAGGCGATAGAGGCAATAGACAAGGAGAGCGTGGTGGAGAGCCTCCTCCAAGCGGAGGCCTGCCTCCGTTCGGTGGGACTCCCCTCGGCGCGCATCGCCCTCTCCGCCCTCAATCCCCACGCCTCCGACGGCGGACTCTTCGGCAGTGAGGAGGCGGACTCTCTTCTGCCCGCGGTGGAGGAGGTACGCAGACGCGGACTCGAGGTGGAGGGGCCGGTTCCCGCCGACAGCGTCTTCGCGCATGCGCTGCGGGGAGACTACGATGCGGTCCTCTCCCTCTACCACGATCAGGGACACATCGCGGCGAAGAGCTACGACTTCTACCGCACGGTGAGCGTGACATTCGGCTATCCCTTCATTCGCACCTCCGTAGACCACGGAACGGCGATGAACATCGCCTGGAAGGGAGAGGCGAACTACCTGAGCATGGAAGAGGCAATGATGGCGGCGTTCGACCTTTCCCGGAGCTACCGTCCGATCTATGAGTCCGGCTGAGACGGTCTGAGCAGGCGATCGGGCCGATGACGGCTGACACGGCGGCATCGTGGCGCTATAGTGTGAATATGCGCAAGGCCCCGAGTCCCTCTCGAAAGCTGTGTACACTCGCCGTTGCCTGCGTGCTGGGGGCGTTCACGCTTCCGCTTGCCGCAGAGCCGCAACACTCAATGTCTCTCACGTACCCCTTCGGTTCGATAGGACCGCTGGGAAGCGGGGGACCACCCTATCCTCCATCTGTAGACTGGAAGCAGATGCGCACTTCTTCCCACCGGATGATCTTCCCCGAAGGGGACGAGGAGACGGCGCGCCGGGCTGCGCGGGCGGCCGAAACCGCCCACCGAAAAGTGGAAGCGGATCTGAATGTGGAGGTGGCACCTTACCCCGTCATCATCAACACCTCCACACGCATGGCAAACGGCTACTTCGCCCTCGCCCCGCGCAGATCGGAGTGGTACGGCTACAACAGCCAGCTGCAGTTCGCCGGGCCGGTGGACTGGTTTCACCTCCTCGCGCTCCACGAGGGGCGCCACGCAGCCCAGATGACCGCCCTCGACAGGGGCTTTACCCGCATTGCCCGCTGGCTCGCGGGGGAGTACGGCTGGAGCTTCCTGGCCATGTACTCGATGCCGCTCTGGTTCTTCGAGGGAGATGCGATCATGGCCGAGACGCTCTATTCTTCGGCGGGCCGCGGCAGAAGCGCCGCCTTTCACCGGGAGATACGGGCGATCCTGGAAGAGGAGCGGGAGATCTCCTACAGCCAGGCCTACCT
This sequence comes from uncultured Spirochaetaceae bacterium, assembly GCA_964346645.1. Classification (GTDB taxonomy): domain Bacteria; phylum Spirochaetota; class Spirochaetia; order DSM-16054; family Sediminispirochaetaceae; genus CAYFVU01. The sequence goes on from CAYFVU010000022.1 coordinate 19,888, forward strand.
CGGTTCCTATCGGCGCCACTTTCCGAACCACTACTACCTCGGTTTTCCCCTAGTCGCCTACATCCGCATCACCTACGGCCAGGAGGCGTGGAACGAGATCATTCGGCGGACATCGCGCTTCTCGTTCTGGCCGCTGCGCTTCCACATCGTGGTAAAGCAGGTCACCGGCCGCAGCGTCTCGCAGATATACGAGGATGCGATGGGCTATTTCGAGGGCTATTTCGCCCGGCTGGAAGAGCGGGGCGAAGGCGTGCAGGAGACCGAGGAGTCGGACGGCCGGACAGAAGGTACTACCGCTGCCGTTCGACGCTTCGAAGACCTGCCGGCATCGGGATGGACAAACTATCTGCCCGTCGGTGCAGGGGAGGAGGGCGGCTTCTACGCCCTGCGCTACGGCGACCGGTGGTCGGATGCCCTCGTGGAGGTGAAGAAGGGTGAAGCCGGCGGTATCGAGGTCCGGCGGCTGCGTCGTGTCGCGGCAATGGACCGGCACGTATCCGTCTCATCCGGGAGGGCCGTCTGGACGGAGCACATGCCCCATGCGCTCTGGATGAAGGTCTCCTCACGTGATATCTTCGTCTACGACCTGGATGAACGGCGCAGACGTCGTCTGACACACGGCGGCGCCTACCAAGCGCCGGCCCTCTCTCCCGACGGCAGCCGCATTGCCGCAGTCTACGCCCTGCCGGGAGGCGGCGCCGAGCTGCGGATTCTCTCTGCGGAAAGCGGCAAGACGATATCGGCTTTCGGCCTAAAAGATGCTTCTTTCATCTTGCAGCCCGCCTGGAGTCCCGACGGCCGGCGGGTCGCCGCGGTCGCCGTCGGAGGCGGGTTGAGCTCTCTTATGGAGTGGAATGTAAGCGAAGAGGAGCGAAGGATAGTCCTCGGCCCGGTCGAGGAGGATCTTTCAGAGCCGGCCTACGCCGGCGATTATCTGCTCTACGTGAGCGGGCGATACGGGAAGGAGGAGATCGAGGCGGTGGAGCTCGAAGGCGGCGCGCGCTTTCTCTTGGCTTCGGGTGAGGGTGGCGCCGTGGCGCCGCTGCCGACCGACCGGGGTATTTTCTTTGCCGACTACTCCGGCGATGGATTCAGACCCGCGCTGATCGCTCTGAATGCGGGCGGGCTAAAGGCCGTACTCGAGCCTCTGCCCGCCCGGGGTGGGGGCTCTGTAGATTACGTGCGGTACGTGGAGAGAGCCCCTACGGAAAAGTCCGAGGGCGGGCACACGGATCCTGTGACGGATCGAGCCCCGGAGCCGGAGGTCGAAGAGTACCGCGCCGCCTCGCATCTCTTGAATGTCCACAGCTGGGGAGTCCTTCCCACCGACGACGGGCGTGCACAGGCCTTCGTGCAGTCCGACGATGTCCTGGGTACGCTCTCGCTGCAGGCCTACACCGGCATCAATCCGCGCCGGCGGGCCTTTGATGCGGGAGTGCAGGGACTCTACCGAGGCATCTTCCCCATGATCCGTTTCGGCGTCTCCGGAGACACGCACTACCCCGCCGATCCCGACCGCCGCCGGAACGGGGCCAATGGGTTTTTCGGAGTAGAGGCGCCCTTCGATCTCTCCGGGGGCATGTGGTACCGCCGGCTGAGCCTCTCGAGCACCCTCTTCAGCCGTTACGAGCAAGGGCGGCCGGACGTGGCGGGCGACCGAGGACGGCAGGTCCTGCCGTTGCGTCACCGCGCATCCCTCTACAACGCCTCGAAAGCGGTCTCAGCCGTAGACTTCGCCTCTCCATGGGAGCAGTATCTCGAGCTCATGTGGATGCACATGCCCTTTCCCCTCGACGATGAGGGCAGTCGATTCTTCTCACAGGGCCATCTGACCGTGCCCGGACCGTGGCGCCACCACCGCATAAGAGCCGCAGCCCGCGGCGAGTGGAAGTACGGCGAGGATGTGCCCCTGGTCTACCCCATTGTCCGGCCGCGCGGGTACGACTACGACTGGAGCGAGGACTACGAGAGGGAGCTGATCGCAGGACTCGAGTACGCCCTCCCGCTTCTCTACCCCGATCTCGCCCTCGGACAGTTCTACTACCTCAAGCGGATCCGTCTCAACCTCTTTACCGAGGTGGGCTTTACCTACCCCCGCACAACCGGTCCCACCGACATTCCCTCATACCTCGAGTCTTGGGAGGAGAAGACAGGAGCGGGACTGCACCCTGCGAGCGGAGCCGAGCTCCTCTTCGAGCAGCATCTCTTCTCCTGGCCTATCTCCTTCGAGGCCGGTCTGCGCTTTATCTACCGATGGAGGGACGAGGTCTACCGGCTCGAGGAGACCGTGTTCACCCTCGGGTTCGAGTGGTAGTCGGCCGAATTTGATATGGGGTGCGAGAGTCTTGTATACTTGTACACAGAAAAAGAGATGTAAAGGAGGTTTTTCATGGTAGATCATGTACTCATACTCGCGGGAGGGTCCGGTACCCGGCTCTGGCCCGCATCGAACTCGGCGCATCCGAAGCAGTTCATACCTGTACGGGAGGGCAAGAGCCTGCTCAGGCTCACCATAGAGCGGGCCGGAGCTCTGGATATCTCCGGCGACATAGTAATGATTACCCTGAAGGATCAGCTCGAGCCCATCCTGAAGGAGTGCGATCGGATCAGGGATGAGCGGGATAAGCTGAAGATCATTCCCGAGCCGGCCGCACGAAACACCGCGCCGGCGATCGCGATCGCCGCCGAGTATCTGAAGGCGCAGGGAAAGGCCGACGACACGGTCCTCGTGCTGCCTGCCGACCACCTCATCTCTCCGGTGGAGCGCTTCCGCGAGGACGCGGCAAAGGCGGACGAGCTCGCAAGGCAGGGCTACCTGGTTACCTTCGGCATCCCGCCGGCCTATCCGGCCACCGGTTACGGCTACATCGAGGCCGGAGAGAGGCTCGAACCGGGACGGAGGGTCGCCTCCTTCCGGGAGAAGCCCGACGAGGAGACGGCGAAGAGCTTCGTCGAGGAGGGAAACTACTATTGGAACTCGGGCATGTTCGCCTTCAAGGTCTCTACCTACCTCGATGAGCTCGCCGCACACAGTCCCGAAATCGGTAAGACCTTCGACGGGGTCGGAGACGCCGGAGAGAGTCGCAGTGAGCGGGGCATTCCCGTCGAAATGGTCGGAGAAAAGGTCGAGGAGATCTACAAGAGCTCCCCCAAGGACTCCATCGACTACGCGGTCATGGAGAGGAGCCGCAGCTCGGCCATGGTCGATGCGAGTTTTGAGTGGAACGACATAGGAAGTTGGGACGAGATGGCCAAGCTCTTCGAGGAGGGCGAAGGTGCCGCCGAAGAGGGGGAGAACGAGAAGGTCTACTCGGTCGAGGCAAACGGAAACTTCGTCTACTCCGATCTTCCCGTGGCCCTCTGCGGGGTCGATGATCTTATGGTCGTCGTGAAGAACGGCGCCGTCCTCATTACCAAGAAGGGCTCCGGTCAGCTCGTCAAGAAGGCGGTGGAGCAGATCAAAGAGGAGGGCCGCAAGGATATCCTGTAGCTCTGCGGGGTGCTGTTCCTGCAGATCGTGTCGGGGGGCTCGTACTCCGCTCGGGGGCGGTTACAGGAGGGCTGCCTACTTGGTCCTCCACTCGACCGAACGCTCGCAGTAGCGGCGGATGTTCTCGCCGAGGGCCAGGCCGACGCGGGCGGTGTCGCCCGCAAAGGGGGCGATCTTTCCGTAGCACTCCAGCTCCTTCTTGTAGCTGTCCTCGTAGTAGGGCTCTGCGGTAGAGATCTGCAGGAGGATCTCCCGCATCTGGTAGCGCTCCTTCCGCGCGAAGTGGAGGGTGTGGTAGAGCTTCGAGGCCTCCTCGGCCTGTTTGCGGTAGGTGCCCTCGCACTTCGTAAAATCGTAGCGTTTGAGAATCGGTACCCTCGAGGTCGGACGTGAATTCTGCTCCTCCTGCTTGAGGTACGAGAGGAAGGCGTTCTGGATCTTCTCGTGTATCTCGGTGAAGATTTGCTGGAAGTTCGCCTCTAAAGAGGCGCGCTTCTCCTTCGGGATGTTCGCCTCGAGGCTCTTCTTCTTCTCGAGTTCGGAGTTGTAGTACTTCAGCTGCATGAAGATGCGCTTTATCTCGGGGTTGTTCTGCAGCTCTGAATTCTCCCTTACCCTGTTACGCACCTCGTTGACGATCGTCTTGAGATCCGGCGCCTGTTTCGGTGCCTGCCGTGCCCGGTTGCGCTCCGACTCCTCCGGCTCCTGTGGTTCTGCGGAGGGAACTCTGAGCATGCCCCACACGAAGAGCCGCTCGAGAATGGGCAGGAAGGTGAGGTAGGCGCCCTTTTTGCACTGCTCGCTGAGGTCGGTTATTGCCTTCGAGTCGTACTTGAGGGTTCCCAGCCGGCTCATGACAGAGTGGAGGAGTGAGCGTTTGTACTCGACAACCCCCTGCTCGACGGAGAGACGGAGTCCCTCGGCTACGATGTAGAGGTCCTGTTTATCGATTTCGAGATAATCGAACAGATCGTCGGGTTTATCCAATCGGGTACGTACTTCGTACCAGCCGGTTGTTATCGATTTCTCCAAGTCGCTCACATTTACACTCTACCCTCTTTATGGCTTCACATCAACAAAAAAGCATGATGATGCTGTCGATACACAGGTACGAGAAAAACGAGAAGAGGCGCATCGACGCGCGGCATGTACTGCGGAGCAGCTAATAGCTGAGCTAACGCTACTCGTAGAGACGTTCGAGGAGCCAGGCTATGTTCTCTCCGAGGCGCTGCATGATGGCGAGGCCCTCCTCGTCGCCCTGCGCATCGCCGAGGGCTCGTGCGATTCCGACATTCCAGTAGCTCGAGCCGGGCACCACCATCTCGTTGATGAAGAAGAACTGGTTGATCGACTCGAAGGTGTGAATGTGGCCTGCCCTGCGGGCAACGGCGATCGCCGCGCCTACCTTGCGGCTCAGGAAGTTGCCGTTGCCGCGCGCCACATACCCGGAGCGGTCTATCAGCGCCTTCGTCTCCGCGGTCATGTCGCTGAAGTAGGTCGGGCTCCCTATGATGACCGCGGCGGCTCTGCGCATCTTGCCTATGCACTCGTTGACGATGTCGTCGTCGTAGATGCAGTCGTCTCTGCCTTCCTCTCGACAGCCGAGACAGGCGGTGCAGCCCCTCGCCACTTTACCGGCGAGGCTGACTTCCTCGCACTCGTGCCCCGCCTCTCTGAGTGGCTTCAGAGTCTGCTGAATATAGTAACTCGTGTTTCCGCCCTCCCGGGCGCTTCCATTGAATGCGATTACGTACATCTCTTCCTCCTCATGTTTCATTCTTCGGCTCGCAGGAGTCGCAGTCAATCTAGCGCGGAAACGAGTTCCGTTGTCAAGTGAGCTTCGAAAATGAGGCGAGGTGAAAGCAGCCGGAGCAGATTTCCCCTATTACTCTGTACAAACCCGTTCCGGAAGGGGGCTTAAAAAAAGCGAACAAGACAAGGAAAAAAGGAGAAAGGCATGAACAATCTCAATTCGATCATTCTCGAGGGGAACCTCACCAGGGATCCGGAGTACAAGGAGACGCCGAAGGGAACGCCGGTCTGCAACTTCGCGGTGGCGACAAACAGATTCTTCAAGAAGGACGACGAGCAGCAGAAGGAGGTCTCATTCTTCAATGTGGAGACTTGGGCAAGAAACGCGGACCTCTGCAATCAGTACCTCCACAAAGGACGGGGTGTGCGGGTCGTAGGGCGGCTCAAACAGGATAGGTGGGTCGGGCAGGACGGCAAGAATAGGGACAGGATAAAGATCGTTGCCGAGCACGTAGAGTTCAAACCGAACTTCTCAAAAACCGGTGCACCCGGAGAAAGTGTCGAGCAACAGGAGGGAGAGCCGGTGGAGGTAGCCGCGGAGAAGGATGCCGAACTCGCCGTACCTCCGATGCAGAAGGACGAAGAGCAGCAGGATCTCCTCGAGGCGGTATAGGCTTCGTTTCCGGCGGGAGGCGAGCTTCCGCTGAGGGAGCATGGGCACACTCCTTGACCGGGGCGAATTAGGAATCCGCCCCGGTCTCTCTGTGTACACTTGTGACGCCGGCGGGAATTGCCTTTAGTGTTCACCAAATAGTTGGACATACGGGGCACAATCCGCTAGAATCGGTGTGTGGCGAAGAGGAAAAAAGTAGACGAAAAGAACAAGAACCGAAAGAAGCCGAAGAAGCTGAGCCCTCAGGAGATAGAGAGGGCCGTGGAGAAAATACGCCGCGGCTACGACGACTACATGGTCCGCCACGTCAGGAGCCGGCGGGCGAGGGATGCCTTCGAGCAGCGCTACTTCGATGCGCGGAGAGCGCGGATTGCGCTCGACCGGTTCGTGGCCGAGGAGCTGCGTTGGCTGCGCCGGCTCGAGGCTGAGGCAAGCGCCGAGGAGCGGGCTGCGCAGCTGGAGGCGGAGAAACAGGCCGGAGAGAACGAAGGCGCGAAGAGGAGCTTCGCCGACCGTATTCTGGATGAAATGCGGTCGAGAATAGAGAAGTATCCGGTCGTGGGTTTGGATGCCGATGAGGTCCTGGAGGTGGACAAGCTCTACGGCGCCCTCGGCCGATTCGAACGGCAGCACTGGCCGAAGATCGACCGCATCTACCGCAAGGTCTACCCCTCGCGCTACTCGGGACCTCGCATAGTGCTGGAGAATCGCCTCTTCGAGCTCGCCGAGCCCACCTCGGGCCTGTATCCTCAACGGCTGCAGACCCTCATCAGCATGCTCGGCAGATTTCCCCGCAACTACCGGGAGATAGAGTGGGAGGTTAAGCAGTGCATACTCAGCGCCAGCTTCTTTCTCCACATGGCTGATGAGGAGCTCTCGACCCTCGTGGAGGATGAGAGCATAGGGGAGCTGGAAAGGCAAGCAGTAGAAAAGGGGCGTAATTTCGTGCATACTGTAATTGAGGATTTCAGACTCACCGATTTAAAAGAGACGAACCAAAGGAGATAGCATATGAGCTTGCAGACGGTTACAGGAGACAACTTCGAGCAGGAGGTACTCAAATCCGATGTCCCCGTTATTGTGGATTTTTGGGCGGAGTGGTGCGTACCCTGTAAGATGATACATCCCATCCTCGAAGAGATCGCGCAGTCCTACGAGGGAAAGCTCAAGGTGGTGCAGGTCAACGTAGACGAAGACGGTGATATCGCAAGCGACTACAACATCATCAGCATTCCCTCTCTCCTCCTGTTCAAGGACGGAATAGTGGCGAATCAGCAGGTAGGCGCCGGCTCCCGCAAGGCCATCGAAGATCTCTTCAAAGATTTCGTGTAATTTCTGAGCGCCCCCTCAGGGCTCGTAGACCTCCTCGGTATTCTCCTTTCCGAAGCTGCTGCCGCTTGTCGGCACGATGTGCCAGTCGGCGGCGCTATCGCTGTCGTTGCCGGCCGGCATACGGCACATCGAGCGGGTTGCCGTAGAGTCTTCCGGATCCACCGCATCTTCGGGCGCAACCACACGCTCAGAGGCAAGCCATCCATTTTGCGCATGCAGCCGGTCTGCTCTCTCGAGGGCACGGGTCGAGCCGAATCCGCGGTAGTTCTCGTCGGATGAGGAGGTGCGGTTGCTGTAGAGAAATCCGTCGATCAGCGGGCCGGTGCTCGATCGGTAGACCGCGATGACCCCGTTGTTGCCCGAAATGCCTCCGCCTCCCTCGACCCAGAAGTCCCAAGCTCCGCCTACCGCCTCTTCGGCGCCGCAGCCGTAGGGATCCTCCGTCTCGTCGACCTCGTCATCCGTACCCTTCGGTTTGAAGTGCACGACGATGTACTCCCCCGATGAAACTTCCACGGACGGCAGCACCTTCCGATGGGTCCATGAGCTGTCCACTCCCTCGTACACGCAGAGGCCGGCGGTGTTGCCCTCCGAAAGGACCTTGAGCTCGACCTTGTCCGGATTACTCGAGGAGCCCTGTGTGGTGATTTCGTTCAACCTGATCTCGGGTACGTCTGGATTGTAGCCGAAAATATGGGTAATGAGCGTGAGACTGTTGCCTTCGGGGTCCCGTACCACCGCCTCCAGGGAGTACTCCTCGCCGGGGGACATTGGATCGGAAAGGGAGATGCGGCAGATTCCGCCCTCCCAGGCGATCTCCTCTACCTCAACCTCGGGGGAAAAGCGGAGCTCATCGCGCGCAAGCGAGGCGGCCTCGCTGAACTCGAGCAGAAAGGAGCGCTCGTCCGGTGCTCCCGCTCCGAGGAAGACTGGGGGATGCATGTCTCTCGCGAGGAATTCTCTGGAGTCCGGAAGGGGGCCGCAGCCGGCGAGCGAGAGGATGGAGCTGAGGATGCAGACGAGGAGAAGCATGATCCTGAAGACAACGCTGGTGCGCCGCTTGTTTTTCATATACACTACAGACATAGGTACCTCCGCCCCTCACTAGGGCGGAAGAGCTGCGTGTGCTTTTATGGAGGAGAGAGATGGAGCAAAAACTGTTCGAAAAGTACGGCATGACCGTAGACGCCGGCAAGATCCTCTTCAGCGAGGGGGATACGGGTGAGCATATGTACATCATTCAGGAGGGGAGTGTTCGCATAAGCAAGAACATCGACGGACGCGATCACATCCTTGCGGTGCTCGGCAAAGGCGATTTCTTCGGAGAGATGGCCATCGTGACGAGCACGACCCGCACTGCGACGGCCACAGCCGCCTCCACCGTAGGACTCCTCAGATTCGACAGAGAGGGTTTTCTCAACATGGTCGAGAAGAACGCACGCATCGCCATGAACGTCATAGACAAGCTGTGCCGGAGGCTTCAGCAGGCGAACCTGCAGATCCAGCATCTCGTGCGCAAGAACGAGAAGGGCCTCATTGCTCTCAATCTGCACTATGCCTTTACAGAGCAGGGAGGAGGAGCGGACGGACTCGACTACCCGAAGATGCTCAGGGAGCTCTCCCTCAACATGGAGTTCCCGCAGGACAAGATACGCCGCTACATCGACGAGCTGAAGGAGAAGCAGATAGTCAGCGTGAAGCAGGATAAGATCTACCTCAACGACGACGGCCGTCTCAAGGGCATCGCCGATTCGGCGAGCGTGGTGGATGACGTAAAAGGCTGATTGCTGAGCTATTATCCCTTTAGGTTGAGACTCGCCGGCTTTTGCGATATATTTGGTGATTAGGCCGTATTGAGCGGTCGAACATTCTATAAAACAGGAAGAATCATATGTGCGGAATAGTAGGATATTGCGGACCGAAACCCGCAGCGCAGGTCCTGATCGAGGGACTGAAACGGCTCGAGTACCGGGGCTACGACTCGGCGGGCATCTGCATTCACAAAGATAATGATTTTATCATCTACAAGAAGAAGGGCAAGCTCAAGGAGCTCAGAGAGGTCGTTCCCTCGGATCTGGACGGCCGGTACGGCATCGGACACACACGATGGGCTACGCACGGCGGTGTCAACGACATCAATGCGCATCCCATTACCGACGACACAGGCAAGGTCGCCCTGGTGCACAACGGCATCATCGAAAACTTCCAGGCCCTCAAGGACAAGCTCATCGCCGACGGGCATCTGTTTCGTACGGAGACGGACACGGAGGTTATCGCGCACCTCATCGCCTCCATGTATAGAGGCAATCTCGAGACCGCGGTACGCGAGGCCGTCTATCTGCTCAAAGGAACTTACGGAATCGCGGTTGTCCACAAGGACGAGCCGGACAAGATCGTCGGCGCCCGCAACGGCTCTCCCCTCGTCGTGGGAATGGGAGACGGAGAGATGTTCCTCGCGAGCGACGTGATGGCGGTTATGGCGCACACCAAGCAGGCGGTCTATCTCGAGGACGGGGAGCTGGTGACCATTACCCCCGACGGGTACAAGATGTTCGACGTCGACGAGCAGGAGATACAGAAAGAGGTCGAGCACATCACCTGGGAGCTCGAGCAGATGGAGAAGGACGGTTATGGCACCTTCATGGAGAAGGAGATCCACGAGCAGCCGATGTCCATCCAGCGCGCCATAAAGGGGCGAATCGACCTCGAGGGTGCTACCGGCCACCTCGGCGGTCTGAACCTCAACGCTAAGGAGCTCCTGAACATAGACAGGGTCGAGATAATCGCTGCTGGTACCAGCTACTACGCCGGTATGGTCGGCTCCTACCTCCTCGAGCACGTGGCGCGTATTCCGGCGCACGCCGAGCTCTCATCGGAGGTCCGCTACAAGAATCCCATCGTGCAGCCGAACACCCTCTATTTCGCGGTCAGTCAGTCGGGCGAGACTGCCGACACCCTCTACGCCATGCGGGAGCTGCAGCGCAAGGGGGCGACGGTCCTCGGCGTCTGCAACGCCGTCGGCTCGACCATTCCCCGTGAGTCCGACGGGGGGACCTACATCCACTCGGGACCCGAAATCGCGGTGGCCTCGACCAAGGCCTTCACCAGTCAGATATCGGTCTTCTACCTCTTTACCCTTCTTATGGCGCGGATGCGCCATCAATCCTTCGAAGAGGGGACCAAGTACGTCTCGGAGCTGAATCGGATCCCGATCCTCGTGGAGAAGATCTTGAGCAACACGGGGCCGATACAGGAGATCGCGAAACGCTACGCGGAGTTCGAGAACTTCCTATTCATGGGACGGGGACTCCTCTATCCCGTGGCCCTCGAGGGGGCGCTCAAGCTCAAGGAGATAAGCTACATTCACGCGGAGGGCTATTCGAGTGCGGAGATCAAGCACGGGCCCATCGCCCTCATCAACGAGAAGACACCCAGTGTCTTCCTCGTGCCGGACGAGGGGCTGCGCGACAAGGTTATCTCCAACATGAAGGAGGTGAAGGCGAGGGAGGGCAGCGTGATCGCCGTGGCGGTAGAAGGAGACACCGCCATCGCCGACATCGCCGACGAGGTGATGTGGATCCCGAAGACCCACGAGCTGATGTACCCCTTCCTCATGGTCGTCCCCCTCCAGCTCTTCGCCTTCTACTGTGCCCTCGAGCTGGGAAGAGACGTGGATCAGCCGAGGAACCTCGCCAAGAGTGTGACGGTGGAGTAATACGGGGTGGGAGCTCTTCGGAAAGCGGCTCTCCGGTGGCTGTGCCTCTTGTTCCTGCTTCTCGGGCTCGTCTTCCGGGGCCTCGTCCCCGCCGGGGCCCAGAGCTCCGGCGAAGGGGCAGGGGTGACGGCCGGCGACGACAGCCAAGGGGAAGCGGTTCCCGTCCTCGTCTCCGGTCCCACCGCGGATAAGGGGCTGCCCTTTCTCTCTGCGAATGCCATCGAATACTACCGCGGCCTCTACGAGCTCCCCTCGCAGAACGTGCGGGTCTACTATACGCGCAGAGCCATAGTCCCGCTCTCCTCCTGGAAACCTGCGAGCTGCGGAGATTACGAATTACTGACCTTTCGAGCGGATCCCGAGGATTTTCCGGATATCAGGGCAGATGACGGTTTCGACATGGTTCCCGGCGGGCCGCTCGTCGCCTTTTACGAGGGAAAGGACTACTCCCTCTTCTTCTCCTACGGCGGGGCGGTGCTCTCCTGCGCCTTCGTAAACGAGTTCATACGCAAGTTCCTCTTTTTCTCGAACAATGCGGGCCGCGGAGGATTCAGCGGTGAGAGGGGAGCCTCGCCGCAGCAGACCCGCTTTCCCCCTCCCCAATTCCCCGCCGTCCTCCGTTGACCGTAACGCGCCTTGTGTGTACAGCTCAGTGCAGCGGCGGAACCACGTCTTCGGCTCGCCGGTA
>CAYFVU010000022.1:31637-38000 GCA_964346645.1 uncultured Spirochaetaceae bacterium
GCCTTGTGTGTACAGCTCAGTGCAGCGGCGGAACCACGTCTTCGGCTCGCCGGTAGTAGACCTTCTTCGCCGACTTGAGGATGTCCCGGGTGCCGCGGCCGTTGCGAACCGCCTTCAGAATGCCTTCGGGATTCGCAGGCGCGATGCCGCCGAGGAAGTCGATCGGCAGGTGATCGAAGATCTCGGGAATCATCGGCGTGGTAGGGCCGAGCAGCGCGCATGGAGTATCTCTGTGGAGGTGGGAGAGGAGCTCTTCGGTGCTGCCGTTGATGACGCTCGTCGAGGTGAAGACGAGACCCTTCGCCTCGCCCGAGGCAATGAGGCGGTAGAACTCCTCCTGGGCACCTATGCCCTTTCCAATGTCGTGTGCGCGTACCGAAGCGCCTACCGCTTCTATCTTGGCCACCACGGGGCCGAAGTACCCGGCCATCGCCACGATGTCCCCCTTTCCTATGCCAAAGTCCTCGACGAGAGAGTCCTCGTCCTCTCCGAACTCGCCGGCCCTGGAGGAGTTGAGTGCATTCACCGCCGCAACCGCCGCCGAACGCTCGACGAGGTTGTCGGATCCGAGCAGCTCGAGGAGCTGCGAGGCAGGAGTCCCCTCGAAGTCACGCCGGTCCTGGAACAAGCTGCAGGAATCTTTTTCCGTTATGTAGGTGTAGGCGATACCTACCTGTCCGTCGGAGAGTACGACTGCCGTGTAACCGAGACCGAGATCGAGATACTGAACACCCCGTTGCCCGGCAGCTTCGCCGAATAGCTGCTGCATTTTTCTGTATATTTCCATAACAACTCATTATAGCAGGATAATGTCGAGGTCGACAATTCGTGTGGAGCTTGGCGACAAATGGGCGCGAATTCGTTAGAATTGTGGTGAGGAGGATGCATGGCGAAACTCTGGCAGAAGGATTATCAACTCGATTCGCTTATCGAGGAGTTCACCGTGGGGGAGGATTGGAAGCTCGACCGGGAACTCCTGGTATCGGATGCCATCGCGAGCATCGCTCATGCGAAGGGGCTCGGAAAGATCGGGATACTCCTCGCGCACGAAGTCGATGCCCTTGTGGAGGGATTGCGGGAGATCATTAAAAGTGCTCGCGAGGGAGAATTCGAGATACGCCATTCGGACGAGGACGGTCACACGGCCATCGAGAATGCTCTGGTCGAGAAGGTGGGAGAGGCCGGAAAGAAGATACACACGGGCAGGAGCAGGAACGATCAGGTTCTTGCCGCGCTTCGTCTTTTCGGGCGGGATGCCGCGCTCCGGATACTCACGGAAGGGGCGGAGCTGGTACGCTCGCTTATTCGCTGTGCACGGGAGAACGAGGGACTCCCCCTCGCCGGAAGGACACACATGCAGATCGCAATGCCCGCCTCGGTCGGACTGTGGGCGGCTTCTTTTGCCGAAGAGCTCGGTGACGATCTTGCCCACCTGCTCGAGACGGCGGAGCACACCGACCAGTGCCCACTCGGCTCGGCGGCGAGCTACGGGGTGCCCCTACCGCTCGACCGGGAATACGTGAGCGGGCTGCTCGGATTCCGCCGATTGCACAGGAACGTGCTCTATGCAAACAACTCCCGGGGCAAGTTCGAGAGTCTTCTTCTCGATGCGGGAGATCAACTCATGCTGACCCTCAGCAAAATGGCGCAGGATCTCATTCTCTTCTCGCTGCCCGAGTTCGGTTACGTGTCGCTGCCGAGGGAGCTCTGCTCCGGGTCGAGCATCATGCCGCAGAAGAAGAATCCTGATGCTCTCGAGCTGCTGCGAGGCAAGTCGGCAACCCTTTCCGGCTATGCGCAGCAGGTGAAGATGGTAATCCGGTCGCTTCCGAGCGGCTACAACCGCGATTTTCAGGAGACGAAGGAGCCCTTCCTCCGGGGGATGCGGCTCGTTCATCGATCGATTTCGGTGATGCGGCGCACGGTCGATTCCCTCGAGTTCCATCCCGAGAAGCTGCGGGAGGGGTTCTCCAAAGAGATTTTCGCCACCGATGCGGCTCTCGAGCGTGTGGAGAGAGGTGAAAACTTCCGGGACGCCTACCGTTATGTGGGCAGCCACTTAGACGAGCTCGAAAAGCGCACCCCCGAGGAGAGTATCGCGAACCGGAGGTCTACCGGAACGGCGGGGAATCTCGCCCTGGAAGGTGTCGACTCCTCGTTGGTGGAGCTCGAGAAGAGGTTGTCCTCTATAGAGAGCCGCAGCGGCTCGGCGTTGGCGGCACTTGCAGGAGACAATGTCAGACCCACTTCACTGTGGGATAGATAAATCGTAACGCGTGCGGCATGGCTGTGTCGCATGCGCAGAAACAAAACTTTTAGGAGGTTGAATATGGCTGAAGCCAAAGCGCTGGAGATCCTCAAGAAGGCGATCCTGCTCGAGCAGCAGGGAATGAACTTTTACGGAAGAGTCGCGGAGCAGACCAAGAGCGAAGCGGTTCGCAATATCTTCTCAATAATGGCCGATGAGGAGAGGAAACACAAAGAGGCGCTCTCGGCCCAATACAAGAGGTATCAGAAGGACGGCTCTTTCCAGATGGAGGACTCGCTCGGTTCCCCGAACGAGTTTGCCGACAGCGTCCTCACAGACAAGATCAGGAACGAGATAGATGCGGCTGCCTACGAGGCTGCCTCCATTTCCGCGGCCATCGGCATGGAGAAGCAGGCGATCGACCTCTACTCCGGCCGCGCCGAGGAGGCCGACGATCCAGAAGAAAAGAGGATCTACAAGGAGCTGGCGAATTGGGAGAAGACGCACGTCACCTTTCTCAACAACATCTACAACGATCTGTTGGAGGATGCCTGGTACGACGCCAACTTCTGGCCTTTTTAGGTGCAGGCATTTCCGCTATCGCAATTTTCAGCGGCACAGGGGTATTCGGGCAGGTATCGTATCTTCGTCGGTGTCCTATTCGCCCTGTCGTCCTATTCGCCCTCTGAGCTCGAGCTGTCGTCCTCCTCTTTCTGCGGGGACTCTTCCTTAGAAGACTCTTCTTTCGAAGATTCTTCGGCGGATTTTTCCGGGCGCCCGAGGGTCTTGCGCACGATGCGGTCGACCTCGTCGCCGGAGATCTCCTCCTTCTCCATGAGCTCCTCAACGAGGGCGTCGAGGGCGGCTTTTTCGCTGGTCAGAATGTCTCTCGCGCGGGTAAATGCCTGCTCGAGTATCTGGCGTACCTCCATGTCGACCTCTCTGGCGGTCTGCTCGCTGTACTGCTTGCCGCGTGCGAGCTCCTCGCCGAGGAAGACGTTGCCTGACTCGTCCTGCAGATGGATCTTACCGAGCACGTCGCTCATGCCCCAGCTGGTGACCATCTTCTTGGCCATCTGGGATGCCTGCTGCAGGTCGTTCTCCGCGCCGGTGGTCGAGGTCTTGAAGATCGTCTCCTCCGCTGCCCTGCCGCCGAGCATGACCGAAATCCTGTCCTGCAGCTGCGGCTTCTTGTAGATGTAACGGTCCTCCTTCGGCAGCTGATGGGTCACTCCCATCGCCCTTCCTCGGGGAATGATGGTGACCTTGTGTACCGGGTCGGTGTTCGGCAGCTCGTAGGCGACGAGGGTGTGTCCGGCCTCGTGGTAGGCGATCAGTCTCTTCTCGTCCTCCGAGAGCTTCATCCCGGATCTCGTGAGCCCCAGGAGGATGATGTCGCGGGCGTTGTCGATGTGCTGCTGTTCGAGGGTCTCTTTCTTCTCCCGGGCGGCGAGCTGAGCGCCCACGTTCAGGAGGTTCTCCAGGTCCGCGCCGCTGAAGCCTGGAGTGCCTCTGGCCACCTCTTCGAAGTTTACCGAGTCGGCGAGGGGGTGCTTCTTGCCGTGTACCGCGAGTATCTTCTGTCTGTCCTCGAGAGTGGGCAGGTTGATGGTGATCTCCCTGTCGAACCTGCCGGGACGCTTGAGGGCCGGGTCGAGGATGTCGGGCCGGTTGGTGGCGGCGATGATGATGGTGCTCTCGTGCTGTTCGAAGCCGTCCATCTCGGAGAGGAGCTGATTGAGGGTCTGCTCTCTCTCGTCGTGTCCTCCGCCGAGACCGGCTCCGCGGTGGCGGCCTATGGAGTCGAGCTCGTCGATGAAGATGATGCTCGGGGAGTTCTTCTTCGCATCGTTGAACATGTTGCGCACTCGGCTCGCACCGACGCCCACGAACATCTCCATGAAGTCCGAACCGCTGGTGCTGTAGAAGGGAACGTCCGCCTCGCCGGCGATGGCCCTGGCGATGAGGGTCTTACCGGTTCCCGGGGGACCTACGAGGAGTATTCCTCTGCTCGGGCGCGCGCCGAGTTTCTTGTAACGCTCGGGATTCTTGAGGTAGTCGACGATGTCCATGATCTCCTCGCGCTCGGTGTCGAGGCCGGCCACATCGTCGAAGCCCGTCTTTACGTTTCGTTTGTCGTAGAGCTTCGCCTTGCTTTCACCCACCGAGAACATGTTCTGTCCCCGGGAGCGCATGCTCCGCCACATGAAGAAGCCGAGCCAGACGAGTATCAGCAGAGGAAGCAGATTTCCCAGTATCTCCCAGAAGCCCTGTTGATTGGCCGATCTGGTGATGACCGTCACACCCTTCTGCTCGAGAAGGCTCAGCAGCTCATTGTCTCCGGTTGCAGGTATGTAGGTGATGAAGGTTTCCAGCTGGTTTCCTCCGACGTTGGTCGATTGATTCAGCGTACCTTCTATGGTGTCTCGCTCCATGACGACCTTGCTGACCTTACCGCTGCGGACGAGCTCCTTGAAGCGGGTGTAGCTGATGACATTGCCGCTGCGCTGCATCAACATGAGGTTGAAAAAGGGGAGTAATATGAGAAGAATGACTATTATCCAGGTAAATCTGGAGAAATTCCAGTTTCCCTGCGGAAAATTCGAGTTCTGATTGTTCTGGCCGTTTTGGTTCTCGTTTTTTTGGCCATTGTCGTTGCCGCTGTTCATTCGGTAACCTCCACAGGGTAAAATACTACGAAAAGTGGGTAAACATCAAACTGTTTCGAGACGTAGTAGATTTTACCTCCGTGTATTGTGTTTTGAGTTCAATGCGTGAAAAACATTCGCCCTGCGCCGAGGCGAGTGGTGAACCGCGCAGAGGCTGAGATAGCTCACATACTGTAACTCCCGCCGATTCCAATGGAGACGCCGCGGAGTCGAGATACAAATTTCTTCTCGAAATCGGAATCTTTGTCAACCGTCCCGTCGCTGTAGTCCAATTTGTAGTATGTATCGGCGGATGCCTTGGTTTTTGCAATTATGTCGGTGAACACGCTTGTGACCTGTACCCGAATAGCATCGAACTGTACGCCGATGCTGCCGCCGGCCTGATATCCGTAGCCGAAGGATTGCGTCGAGAGGGGAAGGGTGGCGAATCCGAAGAGAATCGTGCCCATGAGCAGCCTGTCGAGATAAGACGGCATGTGAAATGAGGATCGTCTCTTCATGTATGAGCTCCTTATGGATCGAAGATATTATCAGTATAGCTGACGGCGCGAAATCATGCCACTCTGCACGTAGGGCCTCGCAGCTTTAGTCGGGACGACTCCCGTTGAGATCCTATGTGAGCTCTTCGGCGAGCTCAGAGCCGGCGGCATAGGCTCTCCGCAGGAGCTCCGCATCTTTTTTCACCGATGCCACCGGAAAGTGGCCGAGCGCGGCGACCTCGGAGCTCAGCTCGTAGCCGAGGATCTCCAGCGGATCCCGCATCGCCGGAATGGTAAAGCCCATCTCAGACGCCTCATTCTGCTCGCAGACGCCGATTACCACCATCCTCCTGCCTTGGTCGGCCAGACGGGAACGATAGGGCCCGGGTCGAGGCGTCTCGAAGTCGAAGTAGGGGTAGAGGCGGTCGATGAAGCTCTTCATGAGGCTGGTGATGTTGTAGTTGTAGGTGGGAGAGCCGACCACCAGACCCGCAGAGGCATCGAGGAGAGGATAGATCAGGTGCATGCCGTCGTAGAAGCGGCTGCAGGTCTTGTCGCGTCGGCACTGCTCGCAGCCGATGCATGGCTCGATCGCGTAGTCGCGCAGGTGGACGAACTCGACCTCCGCCCCCTTCTCCCTCGCTCCTTCGGCTGCGCGGTCTATCAGACTGTCGGTGTTGCCTCCTGCCCGGGGACTCGCGCTGATGCAGAGAATCCGGCGGGGATTCGGTGCTTCTTCTTTGATTGTCGATCCGCGCTTCGTGGTTGAGGTATGTGGATCCGTACCTGGTCTCGTATTTCTCTCCGTCATCTTTCCTCCTCACGTTCACGTTTCGAATGTTCGCAACTCTGCACAAATCTGAGAAAATATGCTACTATTTTGCACTGTTATTGTATAGGTAAGCATGTGAGAATGTACAATCAGAACCCCGAACAGATTGCCCGCGACCAGATAGACTCCATGCTG
>CAYFVU010000023.1:0-23073 GCA_964346645.1 uncultured Spirochaetaceae bacterium
GGCCGCTTCTGTTGTGGCCGTTGGGGGAGGAGCTGCACGCGACTACGCGGGCGGGCATGTTGGCGGGAAGCCTCCTCGCCGGCATCGCCTTCAGTCACGCCGACGTGGCCTCGGTACACTGTCTTGCCGAGGCGCTCGGAGGACTCTACGACGCACCGCACGGGGTCTGCAATGCCATCGCGCTGCCGGTGGTCATGGAGTACAATATGGACTACGCGCTCGAGCGATATGCGCGACTTGCCGACGCGCTGGGAGCGGTGGACCCAGGCACCGATGCGCGTGCCAGCGACAAGGAGAAGGCCGAGGCGGCGGTGCAGACTGTCCGCACTTTGGCTACCGAGTCGGGTCTTCCTCCCTTCGCCACGCTCGGGGTGAAGGAGAAGGACTTCGAGCGAATCGCCGAGATGTCCGAACGCAACGGCAGCAATGCGAGCAACCCGCGGCCGATGAAGAAGGCCGACTACCTGGAACTGCTGCGGCGACTATATAACCATAAAAACTCTGTGGCAACTTGATGGTTATACCGATGCCGGACCCATGTCCGTAATGGATATCTTCGTTCAACCTTTACAAACCAGTAATTTTTTTTCAGGATTGGAGTATGAGTAAAGATGATTACGATCGTTACCGCTATTTCCTGAAGGATTCAGTGAGACAGGAGGTGGATTTCTCCCGCACGGAACAGAGCAGGGGAGTCGCGCCTCCGCCGGTGCAGAAGCCCTATGGACCGGATGCGACACTGATCGATCTCCCCGACGGGGCTTCTGCACTACGGGACAGCTGCCGCATACAGGTGGGAGAGGCGATCCTGCAGAGGGAGAGCCGTCGCAATTTCGGCGCTGAACCTCTCGATCTGCAGGAGCTCTCTGCACTGCTCTACGCGGTGCAGGGCGTCAGGCGGAAACTAGGGCACGGAATAGCCCTGAGAACGGTACCCTCTGCGGGTGCACGGCACAGCTTCGAGACCTACATCGTTGTCGACAGGGTGGAGGGTCTGGAGGCCGGGCTCTACCGCTATCTCCCCTTCGACGGCAAGCTCCTGCAGCTCTATGCAGATCCGGAAATAGCCGTCAAGGCCGCAAGAGCTTGTCTCGGCCAGGGCTTCGTCGCCTCCGCGGCGGCTACCTTATTCTGGACGAGCATACCCGCACGCATGGAATGGCGGTACGGAGAGGCCGCTCACAAGGTCATCGCCGTCGACGCGGGGCATGTGGGACAGAACCTCTACCTGGCCTGCGAGGCCCTCGGTGCAGGCACCTGTACCATAGCCGCATACGATCAGGACGCCTGTGACCGCCTCCTCGGTATCGACGGTCACGAAGAGTTCACCCTCTACATAGCACCTGTGGGCAAGTGCATGCATGGCAGTGAATAGATTCAGAGGATTGAAGAAAAATCTGTGGAAGTAAGAACGAAAGCGCCAAGATGATTTTCGCTTTTTTGCGAATGTAGAGATTCTTTACACCCGTATAGTACTTCTACACAGAAACTTTATCGATTTTGTTAAAATTATTGACCTCGAAGCCTGATTCCATGGTACGATATCTGGTTTGCTTCAAACCAAAGGATGGGGAAGCATGAAAGACAGGGCGTACCACGAGGCCGGGCACTGCATTGCCGCTCAAGGGTTGGGCATACCGGTCGAGTACACAACGATAGACGAATCGGAGAATCTGCGGTTCGCAACGAAAACACTGAGGTTGACAGACCACTTCGACGAGGACGAGCTCCTGTTAGGACGTCTGAGAAGGAGTGACGGGTATCCTCTGAGGCGAAGAGATTATCGGAAATTTTATTCCCTTCTCATCGTCAAGATCGCAGGCTACATCGCGGTTTTGAAGGCCGGGTATCGCATGTATGAGGGGCACAGCCACTACGACGAAGACAGAGCGCTTGCACTGAACGTGCTCAACCACCTCAAAGGAGACAGGGCGAACAAGTACTACGAGAGGATCTGGTCGATAGCCGAGCGGATTCTCACATCCCGCTGGAACGATGTCGAGGAGCTCGCACAGAGACTCGTTGAGGAGAAGACAGTCTACTTCGGCGAATCCGCCGGTCTCACTCGCGCAAGTGGTAGAACTCTCGGATAATACGCCGGTAGTCGTCCCGCTGAGGCAGATCGTTGTGATCCCCGCCCTCGAGTATCTCGAGTCGTTTCTCTTCCACAGTCGCCCGCTCGTAGAGCTCCTCGGCGAGCTCCTTGGGAGTGATGTTGTCCTCGCTTCCCACGATCAGCAAAAGAGGGATCGTGACCTTCGGCACCTCTCGGAGGTTGCTCTCCTCGAGTATGGACTTCGCGAATCGGAGTTTCACGAAAGGCCGGAGGATGGCAGGCACGAAACGGCGGCTCATGTGGTGCGCCTCGGTTACGGGACTCTCCAGGACCAGGGCGGCCGCGGGACGGCCGTTGGCCAGCTCCGTGGCGGGAAGGGTGCCGATGGAGTGGCCGTGAATTATCAGCTCTTCCGGCGCCACTCCGCGCTCATTGCGCAGGTAACGATAGGCCGCCTTGGTGTCGAAGTGAATCCCCTCGAAAGAGGGAGTGCCCGGATTCCTTCCGTAGCCGCGGTAGTCGAAGACGAGGAGGTCGACCTTCCGGCGGTAGATGGAGGTGATTATGTGGTACGAGGAGGCGATGACGAAGCCGTTTCCCCCCACATAGAGCACCGTGCGCTCGGCACCGGGGCTGCGGATATACCAGCCCTCGAGCTCGAGACCATCCGAAGTCCTGAAGCTCACCTCTTCCAATTCGGCGGAGACCTCATCTCCTTCGAAATGGGAGGGTCTGATCGTCCTCTTGACGTCGAAGAGCATCTCCTCCTCGACATCTATGTTCGTACACGATCCGAAGAGGATGATGAATAGGAGTGAAGCGAGGGCAATGTGTTTCATGCGACCTTCCCTATTCGTTTTGCGATGGTGCGGGAGGACGAGTAGAAATATCTGCTGATGCGGCACTCGGGGAGCTACTCCTCCTCACTGTTCTTCGCCTGTATTCTCTCCATTGCCCAGAGGGTGTACTTGCGGATCCTCTTGTCCGGGTCGTTTTTCAGTGCTTCGAGGATCTCGTTGCCGCTCTCGCTGTTCAGACGCTCGAGCGCACGGGTGACCATTACCCTTACCTCCTCGTCGGGATCCCGCGATGCGAGGACGATGCCTCTGAATGCGGAGGTCGTGCCGATGCGTGAGAGGATGTCCGCCGCATCGCGGCGTACCGATGCGTCGCGGTGGTTGAGTTTTCTCACCGTGTGCTCCACGCATCCCGTCTCCTCGAGGACGTAGGCGATGTGGGGGCTCAGCGATGCAATGTCCTCGCGCAGGAGCTCGATGAGCGGCGCTTCGGCCCTGACCCCCATCCGTCTGAAAGCCTCGCTGATCCTCTCGCGTAGCTCCGGTTCGGCATCTTTCAGATGGCCGATGATCTCCTTTATCAGGTTTTGTTGACGCTTTTCCGCCAACGCATCGAGGGTCTCCTCGTAGTGTTGGTCGCCCCGGTCGCGAAGCTGCTCGACGAGAATATCGACCGATTTCTTCTCCTCCGATACGCCGAGTCCCTCGAGGGCCGCATGTTTGACCGTATCTACTTCGTTCTCGTCTGCGAGAATGTCCGAGAAGCTGTCGAGTATCGCGTCGTTGCCTGCAGAGCCGAGAGCCCGCGCGGCCTCGCGGCGCACTCGCTCCACCGGATCGCGCAGCAAGTCGAGGGAGCTCTTCATCGAGCGCTGGTCGCCGTATTCGGTGAGGGCCCACACGGCGGCCCTCCGTACCTCGGGGTCGGCATCGCCGACCGCATTGCGGATAGGCTTGAGGAACTCTTTGTCCTCTGTAGCCGGAATCGCCGAGATGAGGGCAGCTTTGATCTTACCGTCGTTTTTCTGCAGGAGGTCGAGGACTCGTTTCCGGAAAAGCTTGCCCTCGTACTCTTTTAGGTGCACGGAGAAGTCTCTCGCCTCCTCGAAGGGGAGAATCGGCATCTGTTCGAGAAGAAACTGCATGCAGTAGGAGAGCTTGAGCTTGCCGAGGAGCAGGAGCGCGGAGATACGAACGGAATGGGCGTGCTCATCACGCTCGGATTTAAGGATTTCGAAGAGCTCGGAGAGGTAGTAGGAGGGATCGATGCGCAGGAATGCGTCGTGGAGTCTCTCGCGCAGGTCGAAATCAGGATCCTTGAGCAGCAACAGCAGCTCGGAAACGCTGACGAAGGGAAAGGATTCGGGCAGATGGTCGAGAAGCAGCGCCGCATCCTCCGCATCGTACCTCCGGGTGTGGAGCTCCTCGGTCATTCTGCGGACAGCCTGTTCGGTCCCCCGCTCCCGGATGCAGACGAGAGTCTGCCCGAGGAGCCGACGCTCTTCGGGAGTGTCGGCGTAGCGTACGAAAACCCGCTCCGCAAGTAGAGAAATGAGCGCGGTGTCGCCGTGCTCTGCGAGAATGTCCGCAGCGATGGTGAGTGATGCCGGGTTGTCGGTATTTGAGATTTCCTTGAGGAAGCTGTCGCAGTGCACCTCCGCCGCATTCTTCAGTAGGAGCTCGTTGCGCTCGAGCTGCTCGCGGTCGGCGAGGTCTACCTCTTTGAAGAGGACCTCGAGAGCTTTCGCCTGTTCGAGATACCTGCTCGCGGCGAAACGCAGCTCGAGGTCGTCCTCGCGCAGGAAACCGAGAGCCGTGTTCACATCCTCTAAGGAATCGGTGACGAACTGCTCTATGTGGTGGAGGATCTGTTCGGGGGCGAGCGATGAGTAGTCGACCTCGTACCTTTCGGCGAAGTCCCGTAGGATACGCTCCTTCGCCGTGCTGCGCACCTCGAATGCAGGATCGTCGGTTATTGTGTCGACGAGCTGCGCATAGAGCGCCTCGGAATCGGAGGGGACGAACTCCTCTATGAGGGTACGGCGTATGAGGCTGTGGGGGTCGTCCCACATCTCCTCCACCGCCCGCCTCGAACGATCTTCGTCATCGTAGAGGAGCACTTTTACCGCCATGTAACGGGCGGGCCACTCGGGATCGCCGGTCATCTCGCGTATCCGATCGAGCTGGGAGGAGAAGAGATCGCGTGCCTTCCTTCCGTCGAAGCCTTCGCCCTTGCCGGAGAGGGCGAGGCGGCGATAGACGAACATGTCTTCGTTCTCCTCTATCCATTGCAGGAGCTCATCGGCGATCTTTCGGTGATCGAGGGCGGCGAGAAAAATGGTAAAGAGGGCCTTGTCCGGTATGTAGAGGAGTGCGTTGCGGACCAGCTGTACCCGTGGGTGCTGCTTGAGTCTTTTGAGCACAGCCTCGGCGGCCTCTTCGTCTTCGGACGAGTGTCGCAGCTTGACCTTGAACTTGTGATGAGCCGCGAGGGCCTGCACGATAATCGCCAGAACTATCACCGCTGCCGTGACTATCCCGACTATCGCCTGCTCGGAGAGTCCTCCGAAGTACTGCAGTATCTCTTCAGTCGTCATGAAATCCTCCGTTTATCCTTCAACTCACCTGTTTGAGCACCCTGAAGATGTGTATCGGCTTCTCCTTGCCCTTTACCTTGACCGGTTCGAGCTCCTCGAGTTTGAAGCGGTTTCCGATATACTCGCGAGTGTGCTCGGTGATGATCACCTCGCCCTTCTGCGCTACTCCTTCAAGACGCGCGGCAACGTTTACCGTGTCGCCGATGACCGAGTAGTCCATACGGCGTTCGCTGCCGAGGTTCCCGGCAACGAGGGCACCTGTGTGCATCCCTATGCCGACCGAGAGGTGGGAAGCCTCCCCGGTGAAGAAGGTCCTGCTCTTCGAGTTAATGAGTTCCTGCAGCTCCACCGCACACTCGACTCCGGATATTGCATCTTCCTCCTCGGAGTTTATCGGCACACCCCAGGCGGCCATGATGGCGTCTCCGATGAACTTGTCGATGTAGCCCTTGTGTTTGATGATCACCTCGACCGCCTGACTGAAATACTCGTTGAGCACCTCGACGATGTACTCGGGTTCTTTCGTCTCGGAGAAGGTGGTGTAGCCGCGAATATCGGCGAAGAAGATGGTAGCCACTTTCTTGTCGCCGCCGGGCTTGACCAGGTCCGGTCTCTCCGTCAATTGACGCACGAGGTCTTCGGAGAGGTAGCGGCTGAACATGTTCTTTATCGCCCTGCGCTCCTCTACTACCGTCTTCATCTCCTTCTGCAGCCGCCGTTCCCTGCTCTGGTCGGTGAAGAGGAGAGTCAGCCCCTCCTTCTTGCCTCGCTTTCCCCGCAGAGGAGATATGTTTAGGGAGAAATCGATATCTTCCTTCTCCTCTGTTTCCATTCCGCGGATGATTCCCTGCAGTCCCAGCCTCTCCTTTCCGTCCTCGTCCGCCGCACGTATGGCCTGAAGGACTTCGTTACCGATGTGGGAGCTGAAGACATCTTGGAGGTCTTTGCCTATGTAGTCCTGAGAGAGTCCGAGACGATCGAGTACCGCCCGGTTGAAATAGTGGATGCTTCCCTTTTCGTCGGTGGTGATGAGGAAGTTGGTCATAGAGGAGAAGATGTTCTCCTGATACCGTTCGAGCTCTTCGACGTACTTGAGCTGTCTCTGCAGCTCCCGGTAGAGCCGGGAGTTGTGCAGCATACCGCCGGCGAGACTCGTAAGCGAATCGAGGAAGAGAAATCTACTGCGCAGGTAGAAGTTCGGCCTCAGTGCATTGAGAAAAAGAATTCCGATTTTGCCCGTGGGAGTAAAGAGGGGGAGTGCTATGGCGCTGCGCATTCTCTCGTCGAGAAATGCATCGGCAAAATAGGGTCTGTCGGTATCGTGCAGGATGAGGGTCTGTCGGCAATCTTCGATGAAATCGACGGTCTCCGATGAACGGGAGAGTGAGTCGGGTGAGGCGAACCTGCCCCGCTGATAGACCTTCTTGATGGTGTCTGCCGGTTCCTCCGCATCTGAGTATGCATAGAGGACCGCTAAATCAGAGCGGGAAATGTCAACCGACTGTTCTACGAGGATCGATATCTGAGAAGTGTATCTCGTCTCTGCGGAGAGCCGGGAGCTTGCCCTCACCAGCTCACCGAATACGTTCGTGTCGCTCATACAAACATTGTAAACGCATCGGAGAGTAAACTCAAAGCATTTTCAGGCGATTTCCGGCTTCTTTTCCAGCTTTCGTTTTTCTTCTCGAACAATTAGTATAGGATGTTTAGTATAGGATGTAATGAAAATGAGGTATAGCATGATGTTCTTGATCGCAGCTGTTGCGCTGATATTTATTGCGGGCGCGGTTATATGGTACGGAGAGATGAGGTGGAGCCGCACAACCGATGCTCGTCTTTCGGTGCTCGAATCGGGGCACAGGAGTCCAGACGTGCGGCGTGTCTCTTTCGAAGAGCTCGAGGGCTTGCCCGAGCCGGTGCGGAGATACTTCGAGACCGTGCTCGAAGACGGGCAATCGGTCATCACCGCGGTGCGATTGACCCAGGAGGGCATGATAGACATGGGACAGGAGGAGGCGAAGTGGTGTTCATTTACCGCAGAGCAGCGGGTGGTTACCCGTCGTCCGGGATTCCTCTGGAATGCACGAATACGGATGATGCTGGTCCTGAGGGCTCGCGTGCACGACGCCTATGTGAAGGGGGAGGGTCTGCTGCACGGCAGCCTCTTCGGACTCCTGACCGTGGCCGAGCAGAAAGGCGAGGCGGCAGACAGAGGCGAGCTGCTGCGCTATTTCGCGGAAGCTCCCTGGTATCCCACCGCCCTCCTGCCGAGTCAGGGAGTCGAGTGGAAGGCGGTAGACGAGAACTCGGCCGAGGCGGTTTTGGAGGACGGAAACACAACGGCACGCCTGCTCTTCCGCTTCAACGAAGAGCATCTGATAGAGTCAGTGCATGCAGAGGCGCGTGGCCGAGCAGTGGACGATGAGATCGTACCGACCCCTTGGGAGGGGTACTGGTCCGACTACCGACGAGAGGAGGGCATGCTGATCCCTATGGAGGGAGAGGTCGCGTGGGTCCTGCCCGAAGGTGCGCAGAGCTACTGGAAGGGGCGGATTACGAGTATAGAGTACGAGGCGGCGGAGTAACTGCGGTAAAGGTCTACTTCGGATCGAAGCAGCAGAGCACCGAGGCAGGTGAGAGAAGAAGGAGGAGCAAGAATTGGACAGTATGGCAGACAAGACCTATCTCGTGGTGGGAGGCAGCTCGGGCATTGGTCTCGAGATCGTGAAGAGGCTGAAGGAGCGCGGGGCGGAGCTGCACGTGTGGAGCAGGAGCTATCCGGATGAGCTGAGAGAGCTCGATGTGCTGTACAGCGATTTCGATGCGACGAGAGAGCACGCGGAGGAAGATCAACCGGTTTTGCCGGAGCGGCTCGACGGGTTGGCCTACTGCCCAGGTAGTATAAAGCTGAATCAGTTCAAGCGCCTGAGCCTCGACGATTTCCGGGAGGACATCGAGCTCAATCTGATGGGTGCGGTGCGTGTGCTGCAGTACGCGGAGAAGCTGCTGCGCGCCGACGGCGGTTGAAGTCACAGCCTTAGGGGTTCCACCCTCCGTTGTCCTTTCGCGGAAGGAAGTGTATAGTGGGACGGCGTGGCACTACTCGGAGTACAATCGATACAGCACAGTTACGGCGGACCTCCGTTGCTCGACGGAGTGGACCTCCACATCGAGGAGGGAGACAGGCTCTGCCTCGTCGGACGCAACGGAGGCGGCAAGTCTACGCTCCTCAAGATAATCGCCGGCATAGTGGAGCCCGACGAGGGTACGGTCACGCGGAAGAGCGGAACGGTGGTCTCCTACCTCGGACAGGTGCTCCCCGATGAGCCGCGGGGCACCGCGATGGCGGTCGCCTCAGAAGGTGACCAGGCGCGCGAGTTGGAGGCCGAGCGGCTGCTGACCCGCTTCGGCATCGCCTCCGACCGTAATATGAGCAGCCTATCGGGGGGAGAACTGCGGCGGGTCTTTCTCGCACGGGCCCTCTCTCCGGAGCCGGACCTCCTCCTCCTCGACGAGCCGACCAACCACATGGACATAGATACCATTGCGTGGCTCGAGGACTACCTGAAGAATCGGGTAAGGACCCTTCTCTTCGTCACCCACGATCGCGCATTTGCGCGCCACCTCGCCAACCGTGTTGCCGAGCTCGACAGGGGCACGCTCTACGTCTTCCGGACGGGATACGACGATTTCATCGCCCGACGCGAAGAGCTCCTCCAATCCGAGGAGAAGGCGAGGGCGGAGTTCGACAAGAAGCTCGCCGAGGAGGAGGCGTGGCTGCGGCGAGGTCTCAAGGCGCGGCGTACGAGGAACGAGGGGAGGGTGCGCGCTCTCCAGCAGATGCGTGATGAGTACCGGCGGAGGCGGGAGCGCAGCGGTACGGCGGAGATGGAGATTCACGATGCAGGCAGGTCGGGCAAGAAGGTCATCGAGGCGAAGCACCTAAGCTTCTCCTACGGGGAACTGCCCCTCATCGAAGACTTTTCTACTACCGTGTTGCGGGGTGACCGTGTGGGCATCGCAGGGCCCAACGGTTCGGGCAAGACCACACTGATAAAGCTCCTGCTCGGCGAGCTCTCCCCGGATTCGGGAACGCTCAGACTCGGTGCTCAGGTCCACCCGGTCTACTTCGACCAGATGAGGGGAGAACTCGATCCGAACAGAACGGTTATCGACAATCTCGGTGCAGGGGCCGAGACGATCGAGCTGAACGGGCGCAAGCGGCACGTCCTCGGCTATCTGCAGGACTTCCTCTTCTCACCCGATCGGGCGAGGAGCCCGGTCTCCCACCTGTCCGGGGGAGAGCACAACCGCCTGCTCCTCGCGAAGCTTTTCTCGCGCCCGGCGAATCTCCTCGTCCTCGACGAGCCGACGAACGATCTCGATATCGAGACCCTCGAGCTCCTCGAGGACATTCTGATCGAGTACACGGGAACCCTCCTCTTGGTGAGTCACGACCGCGAGTTTCTCGACAACGTGGTGACCGAGTGCTTCGTCCTCGACGGAAGGGGAACGGTGATCGAGTATGCCGGCGGATACGGCGACTGGAGAGAGCAGGAGGCAGCCCGGCGTCGGGTTGAAGGAGAGGGCGGTACTGGTGAGCCCGGAAAGAAGACGAGCTCTGAGAAGGCCCGGAGCGGGGGGAAGCGCGGCAGCTCTAAGAGGGGCAAACCGAAGACTGAGCGACCGCGCAAGCTCTCTTACAAGGAAAAACGTGAGCTGGAAGGGCTTCCGGATCGGATAACGGAGCTGGAGGCGGAGAAGGAGAGAATTCACGCAGACCTCGCCGATCCGGCGCTCTACCGAGCAGGCGACAGTGCCGGTAAAGCTGTGGGAGCCGAAAGGGAGCCCTCGAGCCTGGTGGCGAGACTCGGTGAGTTGGAAGGCGAGCTCGCGGAGGCCTACGAGAGGTGGGAGTTCCTCGAGAGCCTGCCCGAATGAGCTGCAATCGAGCCGCAGGCGTGCCGCGGCTGAGCCGGTGCGAGGCTCCTACTGCGGTCTATTCTCTGCGAGTAGGGGCGCAGCAATCTGCCGCTCTATCTCGGCGGCTGCCTCCTTCTGCTGCTCTCTGTTGAGACCGGCAACGGAGATAGGTGGATGGATGGTGAGCCTCACGTTTCCTGCGCGCATTTTTCCTGTCTCCTCGAAGCGATGGAAAGTGCCGTCTATAGTCAGGGGCACCACGGTCGCATCGCTGCGGAAGGCGAGCTTGAGCGCGCCGCTTCGTATCGGCTTCATCCTTCCGTCCCGGCTGCGCGTACCTTCGGGGAAGATCAGCTTTGCTCGTCCCTCCCGTATTTGGCGCGCTCCCTCCTCGAATACCTTGATCGCCTGCCGAGGGTTCTTACGATCGAGAAAGAGGCAGCCGATCGTCTTCATCCAGCTGCTCAAGAAGGGGATGTACTTCAGCTCCTTCTTCGCCATGAAGCCGATGACTCTCGGCAGCGAGGCCATGACGACGGGGATGTCGAAGGAGCTCTGGTGGTTCGATACGAAACAGATGTTCTTATCCGGCGGTATGTGCTCGAGCCCTCTGATTTCGAGTTGTATTCCGCCGAGAAAGAGCACGTAGCGGGCCCACATTCGGGAAATCGCCAAAACGTAGCGCTCTCTTGTTCCGTGTAATCCCGGTATGGAGAGTGGGATGAAGGGGATGTAGAGAAGAAGCGAAAAGACCATGAAGATCCAGAACAGCGTCAGTGTATATATCGTCCGTACCATGGGGGAATAGTACTATTGCCTTCCGAAAAGGACAAGACGGGGCGACCGTTAGGATAAGGTAGTATTTACGGGCAATGCGTTATTTCGCCCCTCTATTCATCCACAGGATTCCATGAGAAGTGGGAGACCAGGCTGATGTGTTTCGGATGGTAGAAATTGTCGAAGAGGCCTATCGGTTTTCCTTCCGAATCGGTGTAGATCTCAGTACCCTCGAGGACGGGAGCCCCCTCCGCCAGGGAGAGCATCTCTGCAGTGTCTGCGTCCGCTGCGACTGCTTCAGCCACCTGCTTGCAGTAGCCGATGCGGAAGTTGTTGCGCTCGGGCCAGACCTCGTTGAAATCGACGCGGACGAGGTCATCTTCCGAGAGCCGTTTTGCGTAGGCGGTGACGATGTAGGCTCGGTCGAAGGCGACCGTCTCTCCGTTCAACATGTCCTCCCGCTCGCAATAAAAGACCCGCTCCCTCCGGAAGAGCTGTAGCTCGCGGGCAATATCCTCCGGTGGAACCATCCATTTCCAGAGCCTGAGTTTGCGCCGCAGATTGGGGGCGTGGGTGCGCACGCTCCGCGCATAGTCTATGAGCAGCGGAATACGCCGGGTGGGATTCGGGCCGACGAAGGAGCCCTTGCCCTGGTGCTTGCTGATCAGGTACTCCTCGCCGAGAATGTCGAGCGCCCTCCGTATGGTGATGCGCGAGACGCCGAACTCTTTTCCCAGCTCGTACTCGGTCGGCAGCTTGCCTCCCGGCGTCAACTCTCCTTCGAGTATCTTCTCGCGCAGCGCCGCAGCCACTCTCTCGTAGGCGTTGTCCTTCTGTTTTATCTCACTCATTGCGTCGGCAGCCTGTCAGCACCCGCGTCCGCTCGAACATCGAAGTCTCGAATCACTGCAAAACCCCTCTTTACTTGTTATATCAAGCGAATTTAGCGCGCGTCAAGCGGAGAAAAAAATCGACGAAATCGGGGGCTCGGCGGAGGGAAGACCTCCGCCGATTCTTCCCATACCCCGGCTTTTATGGGAAAATAGAGCGAAATCCTACAATGGAATTATTCGACTATTCTTCTGAGGTGGTATGTGATACATGGGTGAGTTGGGAGCGTTAATTGCGAAGGCGGTACCGTTTCTTCTGCAAGGTACATTCGTGACCATAGGCCTCGTCTTCGGCTCGCTGCTCGTCGGATTCGCAGTGGGTATACCCATGGCGATCGGCGAGGTTTACGGACGCACCCTGGTGCGCAGAGTGATCGAGCTCTACGTCTGGTTCTTTCGGGGAGTTCCGGTGCTCGTACTGCTCTTCCTCTTCTACTTCGGCCTGTTCAATATCATCGGCCTGGATCTGCCTGCCTTCGCGGCGGGGATTATCGTGCTGGGCTTGAGGAGCGCCGCCTACCAGTCTCAGATTTTCCGCGGAAGCATACAGTCCCTCGGCCGCGGGCAGATGCTCGCCGCGCGCTCGCTCGGCATGAGCGACACGAAGGCAATCTGGTTCGTCGTTCTTCCCCAGGCGCTGCGACTCTCTATCCCCGGCTGGTCGAACGAGTACTGCATTCTGCTGAAGGACTCGGCCATCACCTACGCCATCGGGGTAATGGAGATAATGACGAGGGGGAACTTCATCGCGACGACCTCCTATCGGCCGATGCCGATATATCTCATAGCGGCGGTTATATTCATCGTGCTCACCTACGGAGGAATACTCCTCCTCAATGTCTTGGAGAAGAAGGTTCGAATTCCCGGATACGACGAGAAAGTGGAAGAGGTCAAATACTAATGGAAACCGAAAGAGAGACGGTACTGCAGGTTCGCAACATAAAGAAGAGCTTCGGAGACAACATTGTGCTCGACGGGGTGAGCTTCGACATAAAGCAGGGGGAGACGAAGGTCATAATCGGCCCCTCGGGGACGGGAAAGAGCACCCTCCTGCGCTGCATCAATCACCTCGACGATCCCGACGACGGCCGGGTCTTCCTCAGCGGGGAGGAGGTTCACGGTTCGAAGAAGAACATAAGCGGCTACCGACAGCAGATCGGCTTCGTGTTTCAGGACTTCAACCTCTTCGACCACCTCACCGCGGCGGGCAACGTCATGATCGCCCCCGTGCGGGTGAAGGGCATGGACAAGTCGGAGGCGAGAGAACTCGCCATGCTCGAACTAAAGCGAGTCGGCTTGGAAGACAAGGCCGACCTCTACCCGGCACAGCTCTCCGGCGGCCAGCAGCAGCGGGTATCCATTGCACGGACCCTCGCCATGAATCCGAAGCTCATCCTCTTCGACGAGCCGACCTCTGCCCTCGATCCGGAACTTATCGGCGAGGTGTTGGAGGTCATGAAAGACCTCGCCCTCAGCGGTATGACCATGCTGGTGGTGACCCACGAGATGGGTTTTGCCCGATCGGTGGCGAACGAGATCATCTTCATGGAGAACGGAAAGGTTCTCGAGCAGGGACCGCCGAATAAGATCTTCTACAACTCTGAGCTGGAGCGTACGCGCAGATTCATGCACAAGATCACCGAGCTCTACGGAGAGGAGGCAAGGAGCTGATGGACGGCTTCGACTTTCTCTGGGAAACGATACTGCCGAAGCTCTTAGAAGGTTCGGTGGTGACCATCGAGTTGATTCTCCTCTCCTGCATACCTCAACTGCTGATCGGGATACTCATAGCCTTAGGACGGGTCTACGGCAGCAGGCTCGTCTCCTCCCTCTCCCTCGCCTACGTGGTCTTCTTCCGTGGAACGCCGCTGCTGGTGCTTCTCTTTATCCTCTACTACGGCCTGCCTTCGGTGGGGATCTACCTGCCGCCTATGGTGGCGGCGGTCATGGGATTTTCACTGACGGGCGGGGCCTACCATTCAGAGTATATACGGGGAGCGATCCAATCGATCAAGATAGGACAGATGAAGGCGGCTCTCTCCCTCGGCATGACCAAGCTGAAGGCGGTCATCTTCGTGATTCTACCGCAGGCGATGCGCAGGGCCATGCCGGGGGTGGCGAATGAGTTTACCTATCTGGTGAAGTACTCGAGCCTCGCCTTCATGGTCACGGTCATCGAGCTGACCGGCGCGGGAAAGCTGATCGCGGGGAAATACTTCAACTACACCTACGTCTTCACGGTCATAGCGATCTTCTATCTCCTCATGGTAAGCGGGGTGACGCAGCTGCAGAAATACTTGGAACGGAGGTTCCGGGTCCCCGGTATAGAGATGGGAAAGAGATAAGTTCACATAAATTTTACATAATTACATAGAGGGTAATACATGAAATAGCCGCAGAAGTTTCCTCCGGCGGCTATTTCTTTTAGCTTAGTTCTTTTAACCTATAAAAATATATACTCGCTACATCCCGTACTTCTCTTTGAGCTCTTCCCAGCGGGGAGACTCCTGCAGCCGTTGGATGCCCTCGCTCAGCATCTCGCGCAGCTCGTCGTCCTCCTGGCGGACGCCGTAGCCGTAGGCCTCTCCGGAGGCATGGGTGCCGGCTACCTCGATCGGGCGCTTGCTCGCCGCATCCTCGACCATAGTCGCATCCTGCATTGCCGCATCGACTCTTCCGTTGATCAGGTCCTGCAGGGCGAGGGAGAAGCTGTCGTAGTTCACGAGCTGCTCCTCGTCCATCTTTCCGGTTGCGATGAGGTTCTCTTCGATCCAGCTCGCTGAGGTGGTGCTCCGCTGTACGCCGATAGTGTGCTTTCCGTCCATTACGTCCTCGTAGCTCACATCCGAACCCTCTTTTACCGCAATGGCGAGACTCGTCTCCCAGTAGGGGATGGTAAAGGAGATGACTTTTTTTCGTTCCTCGGTTATGGACATACCCGAGGCGATGAAGTCGATCTTGCCCGATCTGAGGGACTCGACGATGCCGTCCCAGGCGGTCGGCTGATGCTTTACCTCGAAGCCCATCTCGTCTGCGATCCAGTTTACCGATTCGACGTCGAAACCCGCCGGATCGCCCTCCTCGTTCACGTAGCCGAATGGGGGGAAGTCCGGGTCGATTCCATTGATGTAGACCGGTTTTTCTTCTTGTTCTTTTGGGGCTTCCTCTTTTTGACAACCAAGAAAAAGAGTGGCCACAGATAGGGTGAGTACTACCAGCAGTGCCGGTATAACTCTGATCGTGCTGCCAATTCGCATGCATTCCTCCTTGCGTTACATATATACTCGGCGATAATAGCATAAATATGCAGAAGTGGGCAGAGCTCCGCCCATTTTTTCGCAGCGGGACCGGGTATTTATGTTCTTGCTCTCGGGCGAAAATGTTCGTATTTTTCCAGTATGGAAGCCTTGGAACAGATGACCGATACATATTTTGCAAAGGGAATGGATGTGCCCACCTATTTAGGGAAGCTGCGCAACTATCCATCGATCGTAAAGAAGCTGATGAAGGAGGCCGAGGCGAAGGATGAGCACGTAGAGGAGCTCAGCGGGGCAGCCGCCGGTTACGAGCAGCCGGTCCGTGCCACTGCCGGTACCGAGGACTGGTGCGGGGACTGGGCCTGCAACCTCCCCATTCTCTCCGATCTATTCGATCGCGGCGGGATCGAGTTCCGCGTCTTTCGGGGCTCCGAGCACCAGCGGCTGAAGGAACGCTACCGCCGCGACGGGGACACTCACATACCGGTAATCTCCCTCTGGGACGGAGAGGGCAATGAGATCGCCCGCTGGATAGAGGCCCCTGCAAAGGTGGCCGAGATGAAGGATGAGTGGAAGAAGAAGAATCCCGAGTTGATGGAGCTGTACGACAAACAGAACGAGGACAAGGAGGCGGCTAAACGCTTCGCCTCCCTCTACCGGGAGTTCCTCCTCACCATGGCCGAGTGGTACAAGAACGGCATGTGGGAGGAGACTACGGGCGAGATCGTCGAAAAATTGAGGAGATAGCTCGGCACAACGGCAGTCTGTGGGCTGCCGTTCCCGAAGCTGTACAACTCTACCTCCATCATCGATAGATCCTATCCGTAGCGTTCCCACAGCCCTTCGAATACCCGTGCCACCACGGGGCAGTAGCGTGAGTTGGTGAGGCTAAGCTTGAGCAGGCCTCTCACGTTTTTCGCGTCGGTGTGCGGATATTCTCGGCAGGCCTTCGGACGCGACTCGTAGACGAGGCAGCGGTTGTCCTCGAGCAGGAGAGGGCAGGGCTGCTCCCGGAAAATGCGGTCGCCGTCTTCGTCGACGGTAAGGTAAGTCTCCTCGAACTCTCCGCTCTTCATCGAGAGCGCCTTTGCGAGGCGTGAAATGTCGAGGTCGCTGAGCCGCGGTCCGACGCGTCTGCAGCAGTTCCCGCACTCGAGGCAGTCTGTCTGTGAGAAGGCCTCTTCGTGCAGTGCTCTGACTACCTCCTCGAGTTCCTTCGGCGCCTTCCTCTGCAACCTCTTTACGAGCTCACGGTAGGTACCGACCCTACTCCCGGCAATTTCGAGTGTACGCCTGTAGTCCTCACGTAACATCGAGGCCAGTGTGTCCGTTACTTCAAAAACTCGCTGCGCAGGCTCTCTATCCCGCTCGAGAAGACCCCGCTGACCGTGTTGACCGTGTCGCTCTCGGCGGCCGGGTCGGTGGCGTCGAAGTCGGCATACCACTCCATAAAGGTCTCGCCGGTGGCGGTAACGGGGCGGAGCCGAAATACCGCCGTGTAGTTCTTCAGCGGCATCGGCGATTCGAGAATGGTGTAGGTACAGCTGTGCTCCAAGTCGTTGAGGGCGAGCAGCCTCTCGCGGAGCTCCCCTCCCTCGTGCAGGAAAAAGTGGCGCACCACGCCGACTCCGGGCTCACCCTCGAGCTCGCTCGACTTGATGGCGGGGTGCCACTCGGGCAGCGCATTGAAATCCCGTATCCGTTTCCACACCTCCTCAGGGGAGGCGGGGATGACTCCGCTCTCGTATACGTTCGGCATATGAACCTCCTCAGAAACTCAGTTTCTTGAACTCTTCGATCTGCGCCTTTATCGCCGTTTCGGTCGGCAGCCGCTCCATACTGCTCGCCCCATAGAAGCCGTTTATCCCCTCGGTCCGCTCGAGGACGTACTGGGCATCTTCGGGCATGGCGATGGGGCCACCGTGACAGAGGACGATTACGTCTTTGCGCACCTCGCGAGCGGCGGCGGCCCACTCCTGTATCAGCTTCACCGAGTCGTCCAAGGTCTTGGAGGTATGAGCGCCTATGGAACCCTTGGTCGTAAGGCCCATGTGCGCCACGATGATGTCGGCGCCGGCCTCGGTCATCTTCTTCGCGTCCTCGGAACTGAAGACGTAGGGGGTGGTGAGGAATCCGCGCTCGTGAGCTTTGCGGATCGCCTCCACCTCGAGGTCGTAGCCCATGTTGGTCTCCTCGAGGTTCGTCCGGAATACGCCGTCGATCAGACCGACGGTGGGAAAGTTCTGTACGCCGGAGAAGCCGAGTTTCTCGAGCCGGTCGAAGAACTCGTCCCATATGACGAAGGGGTCGGTGCCGTTTATGCCGGCGAGCACGGGAGTATTCTTGACGACGGGAATGACCTCCCTGGCCATCTCGGCGACGATTTCGTTGGCATTGCCGTAGGCGAGCAGTCCTGCGAGCGATCCGCGGCCGGCCATACGGTAGCGGCCGGAGTTGTAGATGACGATGAGGTCGATGCCGCCGGCCTCCTCCCACTTCGCGGAGATGCCGGTGCCCGCTCCGCCGCCTATGATCGGC
This sequence comes from uncultured Spirochaetaceae bacterium, assembly GCA_964346645.1. Taxonomy (GTDB): domain Bacteria; phylum Spirochaetota; class Spirochaetia; order DSM-16054; family Sediminispirochaetaceae; genus CAYFVU01. The sequence continues at coordinate 17,836 of CAYFVU010000023.1, forward strand.
GTTCTCTCCTTTACCATCTTCTTGAACCTGTTCAAGAGTTCTTTCCTTTCGAATTTTTTCATATGGCGCTCCTCATGCGTTTTTGGCTATTTTTCAGCCGGTAATCTCGTGAAAGTTGCGTACGAGCTCCACGGAAAACTCGGGATCGTTGATGTGGAGATCGTGTTTTATCAGTTTCCGCTTGTCCGTCTGCTTCAGGTTCTTTTCGATCGCCTCGAAGAGGGCGGCGTCGGCCTCCGGGTCGTGGAAGGGCTGGCCCTCCGCGTCGATCATCGATACTCCCCTCATCGGGAGGAGAAACCTCACCTCTCCCTCGCACTGGTTTAGCTTCTTCGCGATCCACTCGCCCATTTTCGCGTTCTCTTCGGCAGTGGTGCGCATGAGCGTCACCTGAGGGTTGTGTACGTAGAGGTTGCGGTGTTTGTAGTGTTCGGGAACCGTATCCTTGGCGCCGAAGTTGACCATGTCGAGGGCACCGGTCGAGCCGACGTAGGGGAGCCTGCTTCGGATTACCGCCCCGAAGCGGTCCTCTCCGGCGCTCATCACGCCGCCCATGTGGAGGTCGCAAACCTCGGTGGTCGAGATGTCGATTACTCCCTTGAGCATGCCGGACTCGAGCAGCTTCTCCATCGACTGTCCGCCGGTGCCTGTGGCGTGGAAGACGAGGCAGTCGTACTGATCCTCCAACTGCGACCGCACCGCATCGACGCAGGGAGTGGTCACGCCGAACATCGTCATGCCGACTGCCGGCTTCGCCTCTGTCCGCTCGGGAATCTCGAACTTTACCATGCCGGCGATCGAGTTGGCGGCGTTGCCGAGCACCCGTGCCGAGATCTTGTTTATGCCGGCGACGTCGGTGACCGAGTACATCATCGAGATGTCGTTCGGCCCCACGTAGGGGGCCACGTTGCCCGATGCAACGGTCGAGACCATCAGCTTCGGTACGCCTATCGGCAGGGCCCGCATGCCGCGGGTGGCGAGGCTCGTGCCGCCTGAGCCTCCGAGGCTGATCATGCCGCCGATCTCGTCGATGTGCTCACGGACGTAGTTCTCCAGTGCCTCGCCCATCATGTCTACGGCCTTTCCGCGGTCGTCGATACCCTCGAGAAAGCCGGGCCCGTCCGGATGGGCTGCGGCGACTTCGCGGTTCTGCACGTCCACCTCGCCTCCGGCCTCTCTGCTGCCGACATTTACGAGCACGGCCTCGAGACCGTTCTCCTCTATGATCGATTTTACGTAGGAGAGCTCTTCGTGTTTGGTGTCGCAGGTGCCGACTACATAGACTTTCTTCATACAGACCTCCTTGTGAGGAATCTTTGATATATACCTGTATTGTAAACCCGCATAAGGCAGCGGTCAAATCTGGGAAAACGGCGAACGAAGAGGCGCGGGGCTTTATCTCGGATAACCAATCGGCATGATGAAGAGGGGCTGAGCCTCAGTTTCCGAGTCTATTAGCTCGGAGACCTGTGTATCGTCGAAGGCGCCGACGGTGAGGGTGGCGAGTCCGAGGCTCGTAGCCTGGAGAAAGATGTTTTCTGCGGAGGCGGCGGCATCCATGTAGACATATCGCTCCGCTCCCCGTTTTCCGTATTTCGCACGGGTTCGCTCGACTACCCCTCCAACTATAATGGTGGCGGGAGCGTCGGCGATGAAGCGTTGGTTCAGCGATGCGCGGGCAAGCTCGCCGCGGCGGTCGCCGTCGATGATCCCGATCAGTGCATGGGCGTCAGCTTCGTAGCGGTAGACTCCCGGCGCCAACCCCTCTACATTTCCCGCGAATACGAAGAGCTCCTGCGGGTAGAGTCCGCCGGCCGAAGGTGCCGTCCTCGTCGGGCCGGAAATCGCATCGACTTGCATGCCATTACCCGCCCACAGCAGCTGCCCGAGTTCCTCGCGGGAAATGGCCGTCTCAGCAAAGGAGCGAACCGACTCCCGTTCGAAGAGCGCCCTTTCCAGTGAAAGGCTTCCTTCGAATCGAGGCGAGGGAAGGTCGATCCAAACGGATGTGCCCTCATCTCCCTGTCCGAATGCCCCCGCGGGGGTTCCGGAAAAAATGAGAAGGCTTGTGAAGAGGAGGAATAGCTGCCTTTTCATGTAATTTATTGTAACACGGTAATGGGGCGGTTACAAAGAAATGTGTCGTAGACTCTCCGAGATTGTCTTCGAGATGTGCTACCTTGTAGCTGTCTTTGCCCTCTGCTACTATAATGTATCTCCAGGAGGAGGCGAAATTATGGCATCAGCAAGAGAGACTATCGAAAAACTGCTCGAGCCGGTCGAAGTGCGAATAAACGGCGATCGGCCCTTCGACATCCGGGTACACGACGAGAGGTTCTACCGAAAGGTATTGGCCCAAGGTTTTCTCGGCCTCGGCGAATCCTACATGGAAAGATGGTGGGACTGTGACCAGATAGACGAGATGATCGCCCGTGTGGTGCGGGGAGACATCGAGTCCAAGGTCGGGATAAGCATGAGGGATATGGTGACTACTCTGTTTTCGAAATTCGTGAACATGCAGGAAGGCGGAAGGGCCTTCAAGGTCGGCGAGCAGCATTACGACGTCGGAAACGACCTCTATACCCGCATGTTGGACTCGCGTATGGTCTACACCTGCGGCTACTGGAAAGAGGCGAAGACGCTCGACGAGGCGCAGGAGGCGAAGCTGGACCTCGTTTGCAGGAAGATCGGCTTGAAGCCGGGGATGAAGGTGCTCGATCTCGGCTGCGGATGGGGTTCCTTTGCGCAGTACGCGGCGGAGAAGTACGGGGCCGAGGTTACCGGACTCACCGTCTCGAGGGACCAGGTCCGGCTCGGCAACGAGGTGTGCAGCAATCTTCCTGTGGAGCTCCGCCTCCAGGATTACCGTACGATAGACGGAACCTACGACCGGGTCGTCTCCATCGGCCTGCTCGAACACGTGGGATACAAGAACTACGGCGAGTACATGAATGTGGTCGATCGGACGCTGAAGGACGACGGCATCGCCTTCATCCACTGCATCGGCAACAACAAGTCGGTGAGCTCCGGAAGCGCATGGACGAACAAATACATCTTTCCCAACAGCATGCTCCCCTCGCTGGCACAGCTCACACGGGCGATGGAGGGTACCTTCGTTCTGGAGGACCTCCACAACATCGGCGAGCACTACGACCCGACCCTCATGGCTTGGCACGAGAACTTCGAGAGCGCCTGGCCCGATTTGAAGGACAGCTACAGCGACCGTTTCTACCGCATGTGGCGATTCTATCTCCTCAGCTCCGCAGGCGGTTTTCGCGGAAGGAACATACAGCTGTGGCAGATGGTCATGACCAAGAAGGGGCGGCCCCAGCCCGAATGCAGGGTGAGCTGAGCCGATGGTCGAGGCGGATGCGATAGTCGTAGGCGGCGGCCCGGCGGGCTCGAGCTGTGCAGCCGAGTTTGTGCGGGCGGGATTCTCTGTGGTCGTGCTGGACAAGGCGGTGTTCCCGCGGGACAAGCTCTGTGCGGGGTGGATCCCGCCGAGCCTTTTTCGCCTCATCGGGGTGGAGCCCGATGCATATCCCCACGGTATTCGAGAGTACCGGAGCCTGCACCTTCGGGTGAAGGGGCTTCCTGTGCCGATTCCCACACGCCAGTACGCAATAAGACGCTACGAGTTCGATGCATGGCTGCTCGAACGTTCGGGTGCCGATCTCCATCACCACCGTGTGCGAAATATCAAGAGGAAGGAGGGGAAATTCGTAATAGATGGAAAGTTCTCCTGCCGATTCCTGATAGGCGCGGGCGGAACCGGCTGTCCCGTCGCACGGTGGCTGCGCGGCGGCGGGCAACAAGGCAATAGGCCTGAAGCCGCGAGTGAGCGGGGCCGTTCGGCGGAGGGCGAGCTCATCGTCACGATGGAGGAGGAGTTCACATATCCGGTGCAGGATGAGTCCTGCTACCTCAGGTTCTTCGACCGGGGGCTAAACGGCTACTCCTGGTACTTTCCGAAGGCCGACGGTTTTCTCACCGTCGGGATAGGCGGGAAGCAACGCGAACTCAGGAAAAACGGAGAGAGCATCCGGGAGCACTGGAATTCATTCATCATCCATCTCGAGAAGCGGGGGCTGGTGGTGGGGCGAAGCTTCGCTCCTTCCGGACACAGCTATTACCTGCGGAGTGATCAGCCGCTGCTCAACGCGGACGGCGTGTACCTCGTCGGGGACGCGGCGCATCTCGCCACGGTGGATTTCGGTGAGGGCATCGAACCGGCGGTGCACAGCGGCAGGCTCGCCGCCCGCGCGATAATAGAGGAGACCGCCTACACGGTGGACGGGGTAAAGCGGAAGAGCCTTCCGGACATCCTCAGGCCGTAGAAGGAAAAACATGGCGAGCAGGACCGACGCTGAGAGATCGATCATCGGAGTAGACGGCACGGTCCGCGTTATCTCTCGATGACCTGCAGCGCCTTCGGCACCGTCTCTTCCGGCTTTATCTTGTACCAGACTTCCTCGATATTGCCCTCCTCGTCGATGAGAAATGAGGACCTTATTATCCCCATGCTCATCTCGCCGGCACGCTTCTTCTCACCCCACACACCGTATTTCTCTGCTACAGCGTGGTCGACGTCGGAGAGAAGCGGGAAACCGAGCGAATACTTCTCGTCGAACTTCTTCTGCGTTCCTGGCCTGTCGGGACTGATGCCGAGGGCGTTCATGTGCTTACCGTTGAGTCTAGGAACCGCATCACGCACGCTGCATGCCTGAGTGGTGCAGCCGGGAGTGTCGGCCTTCGGGTAGAAGTAGAGGAGCACCTTCGATCCGCGGTAATCGCTGAGGGATACTTCTTTGCCGTTCTGATCTTGCAGGGTAAAATCAGGGGCCGATTCGCCCTTGTTCAACTGTGCCATGTGGAACCTCCGTTTTGTATTCATCGCACTATATCCGTTTGCCGATATAATCCTTAGAATATAACTAATATAAGTATGTGAGGGAAGTCAGACAAGTGAAAATTCTTCAAAGAAAGAGCGGGATGAACTTGCCGAAGAGCGGCAAGTGAGGTATAATGAATCACAATATGATGAGCGTGAGAGATCCGCGAGAGCGGTGGCGAAACGGTGTAATCCTTCCGTGGGATACCCGTTTTGTTTTTCAATGGAATTCCAGTCGGCATTTGTGCCGGCTTTTTTTTTGCCCGAAGGCGGCGGAAGAGCTCGAGGAGGCTGTGCCCGGATCTGAGATCTTGGCTGAGGGGCGCACACTATATACTACATTTTCC
>CAYFVU010000023.1:23173-35396 GCA_964346645.1 uncultured Spirochaetaceae bacterium
TGTGCCCGGATCTGAGATCTTGGCTGAGGGGCGCACACTATATACTACATTTTCCAAGAAGGAGGAAAGAAGATGGGGTCGGTTTTCGAAGGAAAAACTCTCGCGGTAATCAGGGATTTCGACCAGGCCGAACGGAAGTACCTCTTCGGTCACACACGCAGACTGAAGGAGGCGATCGAGAAGAGCGACGAAAAGACGGTTGACTCCTACCGCATCGACGACGGCGACTTCGGCATGTACGAGGTCTTCCTGGAGGACAGCACCAGGACCAAAGAGTCGTTCAAGAATGCGGCTCAGTTCCACCGGGCAAAGCTCAACAGCCTCGATGTCAGTCACAGCTCGATCAACAAGAAGGAGAGCTATGCGGACACCTTCAACACCCTCTCCGGCTACGACAACCGTATCTTCATCGTGCGCAGCAAGCTCGAAGGGGTCTGCCGCTGGCTCGAGACCAACGGAAAAGAGTATGCCGAGAGAAACGGGATGCGCGTCCCTCCTGCCTTCATCAATGCCGGGGACGGAAAGCACGAGCACCCGACTCAAGAGCTCCTCGACGAGTTCAGCTTTCTCGAGCAGCTCGATTGGGACACATCAGAGCTGCACATAGCGCTGGTGGGGGACCTCTTCCACGGGCGGACGGTGCACTCGAAGGTGGACGGCCTGCAGATCTTCGACAAAGTCTCGGTAGATCTCGTTGCGCCTCCCGAGCTCGCCATGCCCGACTACTACATCAAGCGGATGGAACACAACGGCTTCACCGTGCGGCTATTCGGCTCGATAGAGGAGTATCTCGAAACGGGTGACACCGCATCTGCCTGGTATTTCACCCGCCCGCAGCTCGAGAGGATGGGCGACGACATCCTCAAACGGCAGGACGAGCTGCGCAGCAAGATAGTCTTCCGGCGTGAGTTTCTCGATAAGATATCTACGGGAACCCGTTTCTACCATCCCCTGCCGCGCCACAAGGAGCATCCGACTATACCCACCTTTCTCGATCACAGCGAGCTGAACGGCTGGGAGAATCAGTCGATAAACGGCAAGCTCATTAGGATAGTGCTGCTCTCGCTCATCGCGGGAAAGATAGGCGACGACTTCGAGCCTGCGAGCTCGGTGAAGGAGGAGATGAGCGAGGACGAGGATTTCCTCGAAGAGGTGGATATCGGCGAGGGCGAGAAGCCGAAGCAGTACGCCGAGGGAGTCAATCCCATCTCCGACGGTATCGTCATAGACCACATATGCCGGGGCGACAGCGAGCGAGAGATTCGCGAGCACATGGCCCGCATCATCTCCGTGCTCCGGCTCTATGGAAAGGGCGGAGAGTGGGTCTCAGGCAGCCACGCGAGCGAGGGCAAGCTGAAGGGGATCATATTCCGTCCCGGCTTCAGCGGCTTCGACGAGAAGCAGATGAAGCAGCTCGCAGCCATTGCCCCCGGATGCACCCTCAACATCGTCCGTAATAGGCAGGTCGTCAAGAAGTTGCGGCTCCACATGCCGCCGAAGATCTACAACTTCGACACCATCAGCTGCATCAACGATGCCTGTATCAGCCATCCCGACAACGAGGAGTCGGTGCCGGCGGAGTTCTACCGGATAACCGGAGACATCTTCATCTGCAAGTACTGTGAGAAACCCCACACCTTCAAGGAGATCTGGAAATGAACACCGATTATGCAGACAAACTCGCCGAGACGAGCCTCTCGATAGGCTCCATTCGACTGCAGCCGGAGATGCCCTTCCGGTGGGCCTCCGGCTACTACATGCCGATCTACAACGACAACCGCATGCTCCTTGCACACGCAGACCACCGGGCATTCGTGGCCTCGGCCTTTGAGGAGATCATGAGGAGGGAGTCAATCGACTGCGATGTGATCGCAGGCACCGCCACCGCCGGCATTCCTCACGCGACGAGCCTCGCCGACCGGCTGGGAAAGCCTATGGTCTACGTGCGGAGCTCGTCGAAGGGACACGGTTTGGAAAACCGAATCGAAGGGGTCGCCGAGGCGGCAGACCTGAAGGGAAAGCGTGTCGTGTTGATCGAGGACCTCATCTCCACCGGCGGAAGCTCCATTAAAGCGGTCAAGGCCCTACGGGATGCAGGTGCCGAGGTTCCGTACTGCCTCGCGATCTTCAGCTACGGACTCGAAAAGGCCGAGAGTGCATTCGACGAGCTCGACCCGCCCTGCAGCTGCATTCCGATCCTCGAATACGAGAGGATGGTGTCGGTAGCACTGGCCGAGGGATACATCGACGAGGAGAAAAGGAGCCATCTCCTCGAGTGGCGGCGCGACCCCTTCGGTTGGGGCGAGGTGCACGGATTCCCACCGGAGAAGGAGTAGGAAAGCCATGAGGAGTGGAAGAGAGAGTTACACAGAACTTTTAAGGAGAAGCGCCTCGGAGTGCCGCAGCATCGTATGCCTCGGGCTCGATCCGAAGCCGGAGGTCTACCCCTTCGAAGAGCTCGAGCCGGGCGAACGTCTGGTAAAGGTCTTCGAGACCCTATTAGACAAAATGATCTCGAAAAAAGTGGTTCCGGCGGCGGTGAAACCGAACATAGGCTACTACCACCGGCTCGACAGGCCGATAGAGGGAGATTTCTCGGGAAGCCTGGCCCTGGCAAGGGTGCTGGAGTCGATCCGAGAGGCCCTGCCGGGGCTGCCTATAATCCTCGATGCGAAACGCGGTGACATCGCAACGAGCAGCGCCAACTACGCCGCCGAGGCCTTCGAGAGTTGGCGGGCCGATGCGGTGACCGTAGCCCCCTACATGGGGCACGACTCGATATCCCCCTTTACCTCATGGTGCGGGAATGGGAGGGGAGTCTACATCCTCAACCGGACAAGCAACCCCGGCGGCGCCGACGTGCAGAATCTGCCGGTTGCGGAAGACCAATCTGCAGCCGACGGCGCAGTAGGCGCTGCGGCCGCAGATGCGCTCGGCTCAGAAGTGAAGGCGAGGGGGCCTTCGAGAACAGTCCCGCTCTACATGAGGCTCGCAGAGACGATTGCGGAGACCGCCCGCGAATCCGCCGGCACGGGAGCGGTGGTAGGGGCGACCAATTTAGGGGAGCTCGGAGACCTTGCCGCCTACTTTTCCGATAAAGAGGTCCCCTTCCTCATCCCCGGTGTCGGCGGGCAGGGGGGAAGCGCCTCGGAGACGATGCGGGTCCTCCGGGAGAGGGGATACCCCGCCGCCCTGGCGCGGATAAACTCGTCGAGCGGACTGACCCACCCGTGGGCGAAGAAGAAGGAGCGACCGCCGGCGGACTTTGCCGAGGTCTGCGTGCAGGCTCTGGATAGACTGAACGAGGAGATTGCCTATGAACCGTGAGATGAGGCTCGCCGAGCTCAGACGAGGCTTGCGGCTCGATACCGAGGGGCGCGGCGGCGAAGTCCGCGGCGGCTTCGCCACCGTAAGCGGCATCCTCACCACCCGGCCGGAGATGATACGCGAGCTCGACTCGCGGATACCGCAGCTGCTGATGATCACCACCAAGAGCTATCAGGTCGAGCCGAACCCGGGAAACAGGGAGCCTATTATCGCGGAGACCGCTCCCGGCTGCTTCGGAAACGCCGTTGGGCTGAAGAATCCCGGCATGAAAGTCGGGCTCGAGGAGCTGCAGCGGATGCGGGAGGGGCATACGATGCGCGCCCTTCTCAACGTGAGCCTCTCGGGGAGCACTCCCGAGGAGTTCGTCCGTCTCGCCGAGGGCTTCTCGGTGGTCGCCGACACGCTCGAACTGAACTTCTCCTGCCCCCACGCAGAGCCGGGCTACGGCATGAGCATCGGTGTCGACCCCGAGCTCGTTTACCGATATCTGAGCGCGGTGAGGGATATCACGGATCTGCCGCTCCTGCCGAAGCTGACGCCGAACGTGGATGCAATAGGCGAGGCGGCGGCGGCCGCGGTGGAAGGCGGTGCCGACGGGGTGGTGGCGATCAACACCGTGGGGCCTGAGCTCTACATAGAGGCTCACTCCGGCAAGCCGATACTGATGAATCCCCACGGCGGCCGGGGAGGGAAGTCCGGTCGCTGGGTCAGAGAAACGGCACTGGAGAAAGTCGCCCAGATCCGCGACAGGGTGGGCGATGAGCTGCCGATCATCGGCATGGGAGGAGTCGAGACAACGGAGCACGTCCGCGACATGAGGCGGGCCGGCGCCGACATCGTCGGTATAGGAAGCGCCTTCGCCATGGTGATGCCGGAGGACTGGAACAGCTGGTTCGATAAGCTGGAGACTGCCCTGGATGAGCCAATAGGCGATAACGGACGTGAGACGGACGCACGCGCGAAGACGCCGTACACACACGCACACACACACGAGCACCGAGTCGGGCCAGAAACCGAGCTCTCGGCCGGGCAAAATGGCGGCCGCAGCCTCCTCATCGAAGAGCGGCAGATGGAGTACCGCCCCTACACGGTCACAGAGGTCGACGATGGACCCGAGGGGCTGAAGAGGATCACCTTAGACGGGAGCATCGACTTCGAGCCGGGCCAATTCGTCTTCCTCTGGCTACCGGAGGTGGGCGAGAAACCCTTTTCGGTTGCGCTCTCCGATCCCCTCAGCTTCCTGGTGAGGCCGCGGGGGCCTATGACCGAGGTCCTCTGTGCGTTGAGACCCGGGGACAGTCTCTACGTGCGCGGTGTATACGGCAGGGGCGCCGAAATTACCGAAGGCACCCGCGCATGGATCCTCGCAGGCGGCACCGGCTTGGCGGTTGCTCCGCCCTTGGCGTCGGCACTCGAGAAAGCGGGCAAGAGAATCACCACTTTCGCGGCTCTCTCCGATGGAAATGGCGACCGGTACCCCACCGGCGCAGGGGCCGGATCGCTTGGAAACGGACTGAAAGAGAACGGGTCGGAAGAGACCGAGGCGAATGAAGATGCACGGCAGGCGGCCCTCTTTGGACGGGAGCTCTCCGCCTACGGTGAGTACCGCGTCATTCCTGACGACGGTGAGATCGGACGGGCGGTGCGCGTATTCTCCGAAGAGGTAGCTGCTGCGGGACCGCCGGAGGAGCAGTCGCTCTACGTCATAGGCCCCTTTCCCTTTATGCATGCCGCGGCGGAGGCCGGAAGGAGGGCCGGAATCGATCCGTCGCAGATACAGATGAGTATAGAGACGAAGACCCGCTGCGGGGTAGGCCTGTGCGGGGAGTGCGCCTGTGCAGGAAGGCTGACCTGCCGGGAGGGAACCTTTTTCCGCCTCGACGAGTTCGACCGTAGGGGCGTTAGGATTACGGAGTGCGGAGATGATCATTGATCCACATGTGCACCTGCGGGATTGGGAGCAGTCCGACAAGGAGACGATCCTGCACGGACTCGAGACGGCGAGACTCTGCGGGGTGGGGGCGGTCTTCGACATGCCGAACACCATGCCGACTCTCACCGATGGAGAAGCCGTAATGCGTAGATTGGATGATGCGCAGGCCGCCGCAGAGGAGCTACAGCGGAGAATGGCCGGTCCCGCTCCCTTCTACGCCCTCTACGCAGGCCTTACCTCAGATCCGAAGCAGATCGAAGAAGTCGTAGGACTCCACGAGCGGTTTGCGCCGAAGATTGCGGGGCTCAAGCTCTTCGCCGGCCGTTCCACCGGAGATCTGGCCATAGTGGAGACCGAACGGCAGCGGGTGGTCTGGCGCACACTCGCACAGCTCGGTTATGGCGGGGTGGTGGCGGTGCACTGCGAGAAGGAAGAGCTCTTTTACCCCGAGCGGTTCAATCCCGAGAAGCCCGCGAGCCACTCTTGCGCCCGCCCCGAGGAGGCGGAGGAGGCATCGGTCGGGGATCAGCTGCGCTTTGCCGAAGAGGCGGGTTTCGAAGGAAACCTGCACGTCTGCCACGTCTCGACTCCGGGTGCGCTGGAGAAGATACGCCGGGCGAAAGATCGCATCAATTCTTTTTCGCTGACCTGCGGTGCGACTCCTCACCACCTTCTGTTGAATGTAACCAGAATACCGGAGGGCCCCGAGGGGCTGCTCTTCAAGGTGAATCCTCCTCTACGATCCCCCGAGAGCCGGTCCGTCCTCTTTCAGGCCCTCATCGAGGGGACCGTCGACTGGATCGAGAGCGACCATGCACCGCACACGCCCGCGGACAAGTATGAGAACTTTGCCTCGGGCATCCCCTCCCTCTGCGCCTGGCCTCTTCTTCTCAAAAAAATCGCGGAGACGGGAGTAAGCCGGAGCCGAATGGCGCGGATAACGGCCGGAGCGGTGCTCGAGGTCTTCGGGATCGGATCCGAGCGAATTCCGGATTATCGAGCGGGAGAGCTTGCGGACACCCGCGATGCGGCACTATGCTCGAGGTATGACGCCAATTGCTGGCACCGCTATCTCGAGCTACAGAACGGAGGCTAGTCCATGAAAGAGTACATTGCATTGCAGAAGAGAAGGGGAGTTCGCACTCTTCTGCTCATACCCCTTCTCCTGTTGGGTATCGGGGCCTGTAGCTCCGATGCTGAGGAGTCGGCGGGCGCAAGAAACATCGAAGAGTACCGCGAGCCCGCAGAGCTGAAGCATCTGATAGAGGAGGGCGGAGTCGAACACATCATCGTCGACGTGCGGACGGAGGCGGAATACGAGAGCGGGTATATCCCCACTGCCGTCAACATCCCCGTGCAGGGCATAGAGCAGAATCCTCCCGATGTGCCGAAGGACTCCCTCGTCATCGTCTACTGCAGGAGCGGAAGCCGCTCTTCTCGCGCGAAGCTCATCCTCGAGGAACTCGGCTTCACTGAGGTGATCAATTTCGGGGGCATCCTCGATTGGCCCTACGAGAAAGAGATCCCCGGCGGCTCCTGAGGTAATAGATCGAGGTAATAGATGATCTGCCGAAAACTTGCGTCGACGCAAGTTAGTAAAAGCTCTATATAGAGAAAAACTCTTTACTGAGCAGTCTCAGGCTCCCATCACGAAACGAAAGATCAGCCCGGTCACGGCGCCGAAGGGGATGACACGGATGTCGAAGCCGATCTGGGCGACGAGGACAGCCAAGAGCAGCAGGGTGCTATAGCGGAAGTAGTAGTCGGCCGCCTGCGGATAGCGGCGGGAGAGAAGCATGCCGACGACCTTCGAGCCGTCGAGCGGGGAGAAGGGGAGCATGTTGAAGAAGAAGAGCAGCCCGTTGACCACGGTCAGGAGTATGAGCACGTGAAAGAGCGGCTGCCAAGCGGGGAGGCTGCCGCCGGCGGCGAGGAGACGGTAAGATCGTGCGATGATGCCGAAGAGCACCGCCATGGCGAGGTTTGCCGTCGGGCCTGCGAGGCTGACTACGATGAGATCACGGCGGGGCATGCGGAGGCGTCGCATGTCTATGGGAACGGGTTTTGCCCAGCCGACGCCGACGGTCAGCAGCATCACTAGACCCATAGGATCGAGGTGTTTCAGCGGATTGAGCGAGAGCCGTCCCGCATCGGTCGCAGTGGGATCGCCCATGAGGTAGGCCACCTTGCCGTGGGCATATTCGTGGACGGTCAGGCTCAAAAGCAGGAGCGGAAGAATGAGAAGTATCTCGACGATACCCATGTCGAATATCATATGCAGGAATCCTCTGTGGTGGAGATCGATTCTACGGCGTACCACATAGTGCAACGCCGGCGCTTTCTCTGTCCATCCCCCTGTGGGTCTGCAATAATGGGAATATGTCGGTAGACATCTACGGAAAATTACGGGCGCATCTCGATGTAATGCCCGTGGCCTTTCCTGCCTCGGAATCCGGTGTGGAAATAGAGATCCTGAGGCGTTTCTTTATGGAGGAGGAGGCAAGGGTGGCTCTCGAGCTGAGCATGCTACCCGAGAGTGCCGAAAAGGGAGTCATAATCACCGCCCTCCGTCCTGAGCTCTCAGCAGGTCAGGTGAAAGGCGCCGACGGTGTGCTTCTTCGACTTCAGCCGGTTGTAGTAGTTCACCGCGCGGTCCGTCGGGGCCTCGACGACCTCAGTACCTATCGAGAGGAGGTGCTCCTTCGTGCTCTTGGGGATGGTCATCATCCCCGATGCGCCGGTGCCGACCACGAGGACCTCGGGCTTGCGCTCGAGCACCTGCGGGATGTCCTCCGGTACCAGGCTGTGCCCCTCCTGCCTCCACCAGGAGTCCTGCAGGGAGTCTGGATAGAGGATGAGATCCTGCGTGTAGCTCTTTCCGTCCACCACCATCCGGCCGAATTCGTAGGCCTCTATTTCGTGGTTCATAGCCGTCTCCTATAGACTGTCTCCGAAATCGGCCTCACGTATGGCACGCAGCCGCTCCTCTATCGGATGCAGGTAGAGTTTCTGCACCACCCGCACCTTGTGCAGCTCGAGGGGGATATCGGTACCGCCGTGGAATTTGACGGTGCTGCGGTCGGCACCCGCCGGCTCCGCAGTCATGACGTGCCCGTGGGTTTCGTTTCCGGCTCCATCCGCGCGGCCGAGGTTAGAGGATTCTTCCTTCATAGTTATGCTCCCGTGTGTAGGTTAATCTGTTTCTGTTCGACTATACAGGTATATTCTATGCATATCAAACCTTTTTCTGCATATTCTTGCAGGAAAAGGAGGGTTTTGCGCGGGATGAGCGTCTTTACTTCCTGAACGCGTTCCACGAGAACCAGAAGTGGTTCACGGCCACCGGAGAGTCGAGCTGTGTGCCCTCGAGCTCGCCGTCGGTGGCAATACCGGAGATGCTCCATACGCTGCCGGTGCTCCGGTCTCTGATGTTCGAGCCGTCGTAGTAGAAATCGAGCGTTTCACCGGCCGCACGGGGAAAGTATGCGCCGACGCTCCCCACGTCATTGCCCTCGGAAATTTTCGATTCGTCGAGGGCCGAAGAGGTGCCGGGCTGCCAGAAGAGGACGATCTCTCTGCCGGCGAGCGTGTCGTGGACCACCTTCTCATCCTGCAGGCGTGAATAGGTGTAGGATTTCTCCTCGCTGTCGATCTGCACGGAAAGTACCCGCTCCATCGGTTGTTGACTCTCGTCGATCTCCGGTCCCCGGTAGAGGAACGGGCTCTTTCGCGAATCGTAGCCCCTGTAGGGATTCGTTCCGTAGGGCTTCGAATAGCCGGTATCTCTGGAGAGTACACGTGCCTGCTCGTAGAAGCCTCGCCCCCTCTGTTCGAGAATCTCGCCCCACGAGAGCAGGGTCACGGGCAGGAGCTCTAAACTGCGGCCGGCATATTGTCCGACTATTCCCTCTCCGGAGGCCTGCTGCCACCAAGTTTCGCTCTGGCGGTCGTACATAATGAGGTTGCTGTAGCGGAGTCTTCCGGTCGTGCCGAAGTCGAGCTCCCTGCCGTCGATCTCTCCGTGAAAGGCGATGCCCGTGTTGCAGAGAGGACAGTAGGTGACCGCCACGGATCTGCCGTCTATGCGGTCATTTACAATCTCGTGGAACATGAGTATCTGCAGCGGATAGACGCGCACGGCGCCCCGGTAACGAAGCAAGAGTACCGGCTCGCTATCCTCGATCCATTTGTCGGCCTCCTGCGGAGAGAGAAAGGAGGGAGAGTCGATTGCGGGAATACCGTCTTTCGGCGGACCGCCTGAGATAATCGAATCGAAAGGTACGGTGGAACGTGAAAAATCGGTGGAGAACTCCCTCTCGGCAGCCCTGGGGATGCGCCCCGGCTCATCGAGGAGCTCACCGCTCTCTGCCGCAAGGGTCCCCTGTAATAATGTAAGAAGCAGAAATAAATTCAATATTCTCATATTTCCGTACCTCCGTTAAATCTCAGCGAAGAATTTAACACTAGTAAAAATATAATAAATAATCAGCCTTTAGGAAACAGATGCTGATAAATCCTCATTTACTTTCTCAAAAGAATCGTCTACCCTCAGAAACGGAGATCGAGGACGGAGGAGAGAGCGATGGGAGAATATCTCAAGGGTATCAATACTAAACTCATACATGCGGGCGAGCCGAGGCCGCTGATCGAGGGGGCGGTGAGCCTGCCGATCTTTCAGTCTTCTACCTTTCAGACGGCCGAGCCCCGGACCAGCGAGTCGGGGCCGAGCGGAACGAAGTACCTCCGGCTGAGCAACTCGCCGAACCACATCGCGCTCCACGAGAAGCTCGCCGCGGTGGAGTCTGCGGAGGCTGCCCTGGTAACCGCCAGCGGTATGGCGGCGATCTCAACCGCCCTGTTGGCAATCCTCAGACCCGGCGACCGACTCATGGTGCAGTCGGATCTCTACGGCGGAACCCACAGCTTCATCAGCGAGGACCTCGCAGAGCTCGGCATCGGCGTCGACTTCTTCGATGCGGAAAAACCGGAGACATGGGGCGAGCTGCTCTCCGAAGAGACGAAAGCCGTCTACGTGGAGTCCATCACCAATCCGCTGATGAAGGTCGGTGATCTTCCCGCGGTTGTCGCGTTCGCACAGAAGCACGGACTCGTGAGCATGATAGACAACACATTTACGAGTCCGGTAAACTATCGTCCGCCGCAGGAGGGCTTCGACCTCTCCCTGCACAGCTGCACCAAGTATCTCGGCGGACACTCCGATGTGCTCGCCGGGGCAATAATCGGCCGCAGGGATCTGGTGGAGAGCTGCAATCGCAAACTCGTGCACCTCGGAGGCACACTCGACCCGCATGCATGCTCACTGCTGCACCGGGGAATGAAGACCCTCGCTCTTCGGATCGAGCGGCACAACAGCAATACGCAGAGGGTTGCCGAGTTTCTCGAGAAGCACCCGAAGGTAAGCGGTGTGAACTTTCCCGGGTTGCAGAGCTCCCCCTACCACGAACGGGCCGCAGAGCTCTTCGACGGGGTGGGAGGAATGCTCAGCTTCGAGGTCGACGGCGGGACCGAGGCGGCCGAGCGCTGCATACGCGCGCTAAGTTTGCCGATAAGCGCACCGAGCCTCGGCGGAGTCGAGAGTCTTATCACCCGCCCGGCCATCACGAGCCACGCCTCGATGTCGCCGGAGGCGAGAAGGGCGGCGGGAATATCGGACAGCCTCATTCGCCTATCGGTAGGGATAGAAGACATAGAGGATCTTCTCGAAGACTTGGAGGACGGCCTTGCGCAGGTCTGAGATCGTGCCGGCGTGTACGCCGGGCGAATTCCACATGAGGGGGACCGCATGCTCAGCCTGACCACCCCCGCCTTGCTCTTTCCCGCCCTCTCCCTCCTCCTGCTCGCATACACCAATCGATTTCTGACTCTCGCCGGCCTCATCCGCAATCTGCACAAGGAGTACAGCCGCGACAAATCGAGCGTGCTGATCGGACAGATTCGAAACCTGCAGCGGCGCATCTCTCTCATAAAGGAGATGCAGATCTTCGGGGTCTCCTCTCTCCTCCTCTGCGTGGTCTGTATGGGACTCATCTTCTTCGAGCTGACAATTGCTGCGGAGGTGGTCTTCGCCCTGAGTCTCCTCGCCATGATCACGAGTCTCGGACTTTCAATCGCCGAGCTCTCTATATCGGTGAAGGCCCTCAACCTGCAGCTCTCGGACATCGAGAGCGGCTGCGGCGACCACTAAAGGAGCCGTCGAAAATAGCAATACATCTGTGAACATTGCCCTAAAGCACTGCAATTAGTATATTTAAAATGATATGAATGCTTTTTGGGAAACGGTTCAGGAACTCTTCAGCTATGACTTGAGTGCCTCGGGTATCGAAATCGCTCTATTTATCATGATCATTTTCGGTTTCTTCGGATTTCTCGTCATCGTGCATCAGATAAGACAGAAGAAGGAGCATAAAAGGCTCGCCCGAGTGCGGGAAGAGAAGTGGGATCAGCTCTGCCGTAAGTACGACCTGTCTCAGCAGGAGATCGCTTTTCTCGAGGAGCTTGCAGAAACCCTCGAGATACCGGAGAAGAGGTACCTCCTGATCGCCGATCGCAACACATTTCACCATGCGTTGAAGGAATATTCAAAAGATAAGAGACCGGATGCGGAACTCCTGCGGAGCTTTGTCGACAAGACCAACATGAAGAAGGTCGAGTCCTTCATGACCGAAGTGCCCCTGCAGCGGCGCAGCAGCAAGCGTATCAAGGTCGATACTCCCGCGTGGATCGTGCCTATCGAGGAGGAGGAGGCGCACACCGAGACTCGCATGCACGACCTCAGCAGGGGGGGCTGCAGAACGGAGAATCCCGGCGGCAGGTTTTCGGTGGGCGACGATGTAAAGATCACCTTCGGCTACAAGAACAAGAAGTACCGCGACATTCCCGCCGCAGTGGTGCGGACCAGCTCAAACGGCAAGGTCCTGCATCTCTCATTCGGACACGTAAAGG
>CAYFVU010000023.1:35496-37084 GCA_964346645.1 uncultured Spirochaetaceae bacterium
TATGTCGTCGACTCATCGGGACTCCTCATCGCCCATCCGGATGAGTCCGTCGTTTTCGAACTCAATGTGGCGGATCTCGGCGGCATGCAGGAGATCGCGCAGCAGATGCAGGACGGCGAGGCAGGTGTGGAGAAGTACGTCTACACGGGAATACCGAAGACCGCCGGATTCGCCCCGGTCGAGAGTACCGGGTGGAGCGTGGCGCTCACGCTCCCGGATAAGGAGTTCCTCGCCCCGGCCGTCGAGGTGCGCAACAGCATACTCTTCGTCAGTGCGATCTCCTTCCTCATTGCCCTGGTCCTCTTTATCCTCTTCGCGCGGAGCATATCCAAACCCATCGCTCAAGGAGTGAGCTTTGCCGACGAGGTCGCACAGGGGAATCTGGAGACCTCCATAGAGGTGAAGCGGCAGGACGAGATCGGACAGCTTGCTGGAGCTCTGCGCACGATGATCCACAATCTGAAGGGAATCGTGACCGACGTGAAGAGCGCCTCCGGACAGGTGACCTCCGGCAGTCAGCAGATGAGTGCCACCGCCGAGCAGATAAGCCAGGGCGCGACCGAGCAGGCCTCTTCGGTGGAGGAGGTCTCCTCTTCCATGGAGCAGATGAGCTCGAACATCGCCCAGAACGCCGACAACGCCGCCGAGACGGAAAAGATAGCCACTCAGGCGAGTCAGGACGCCGAGAACAGCGGAAACGCAGTCATGGAAGCGGTCGATGCGATGAAACAGATTGCCGAAAAAATCACGATAATCGAGGAGATCGCCCGTCAAACCAACATGCTCTCCCTCAACGCCTCGATAGAGGCAGCCCGAGCCGGTGAACACGGCAAGGGCTTCGCGGTCGTCGCCTCGGAGGTCGGAAAACTCGCCGCCCGCAGCAAGGAGGCCGCCGGAGAGATCAGCGAGCTCTCCTCCTCAACGGTCTCCGTCGCCGAAAAGGCGCGGGAGATGCTCGAGCAGCTGGTGCCGAATATCCGAAAGACCGCAGATCTCGTGCAGGAGATAAGCGCGGCGAGCCGCGAGCAGAGCAGCGGCTCGGAGCAGATCAATTCTGCCATATCGCAGCTCGATCAGGTAATACAGCAGAACGCCTCGGCCTCGGAAGAGATGGCCTCCATCGCAGAGGAGCTCGCGGGGCAGGCGGAGGAGCTCGAGAGCACCATCTCCTACTTTACGGTGAACGAGGAGGAGATTGCGAGGGAGAACAAGCAGATCCAAGCTCCCCTCGGCAAGGCCGGATCGAAGGCGCAAACAGCTCAAAAGGCTCAGCAGGAGAAGAAGGAGCAGACGGGCATTACCACCCGAGATACCGGAAAGAACAGGGGCAACAAGAGCGAAGGAAATGCGGCCGAGGCAGCGAAGGGCGAATCGGACGAGGAGGATAGCTCGGCACAATTCGATTCGAGCGAGTTCGACCGTTTCTGAGGAGTGAGTGGACTTGAAATTTCTTACCGTAGATGACAGCTCCTCGTCGAGAAAGCTCATCTCCTCGATACTCGGAGAAAACGGCACACGAGTCGACGAAGCCGAGAACGGCGAGGTGGGATACGAAAAGGCGTTGGAGCAGGACTACGATCTCATCATA
>CAYFVU010000024.1:0-11672 GCA_964346645.1 uncultured Spirochaetaceae bacterium
ACCACTTCTCGAGCTGGCCGAAGGTCTTCTCCGACGGGCTCGTATACCTCTTCAATTCCTGACCCCTCATAGGGGCTTGACCCCTCATAGGGGAAAGATGAATAGAAGAAATACCGTGAATCTCCTCACCAGAGCACTATACCTCGCCGGGGTCCAGCTCGTCGCTCGGGGTGCCGGGCTCGTCGACCATGTGGAGATACCGGTTCAGGCGATCCTTCGTGGGCCTCCACTCACGCAGCGAGAAGTTGGTGATACGTTCGGTCTCCGGAGAACGCACCTTTATCCGCTTGTGCAGAACGTTCTCTCCCTCGTGCACGTGGTACTCGGGAAAGTACTCCGTGTTCTGAGGATCGAAGTAGAATGAATTGCCGCTCCTGCGAACCTTTGCAATTACTCCCTCGACCGGAATGGTGGAGATGATGTAGTCGGCTCCGCTGCCTGGACCACCTATGCTCCGCTCCTCGCCGTCCTTGAACCAGCCGAGATTCTTTTCGGGAGTGTGACGCTGGAAGTCGACGCGGAGCTCTATTTGCATCTCTCCCGCTTCACGTCTGCGCCGGCTCTCGGCACTGTCGAATGCGGGATGAGCAGCTCCTCGGTTTCCGCTTTCGCCCCGTTTGTAGGCAGAGAGCCTTTGAGCCCTGCTTTCGGCTCTGCTCTCGCCGGTTTGACTGCGGAATGCCGAGAGGGCTGCCGCTCGTTCGCTGGACTCCTCCTTGTTCCGAGCCGATGAGAGCTCATCGCCCGTGCCGCGCTCCCCGTAACGGCTCGCTTGAGAGAGGGTAGACTCCGCTCTTGCCGCTTCTTCGGAGGAGGCTCTTCCGTGGAGGGTGTCGACTACAGTGCTGTCCGCCTGACGCGACTTGCCTGCCGATAGCTCCCCAGCTGCATCCGTTGAACCGCTCCTGCCGCCGGAGGCGCGGCCGGAGAGCATGTCGGCCGCCTCACCTCCACCGGCCGAGGGTCTGTGTTCCTCCTCTTCGGAGGAAGAGAATAGCCGCCGGATGAGAAAGAAGAGGGGAATGAGCAGGAGCAGGAAGATAACCGCATAGAGGATATACCTGCCGTTCCTGCCCACTGCGTCCAATACACCGCTCTCCTCCACCTCGATCATGATCGTCCCGGTCTGAGGATAAATTGGACCGCCTTGCCGTGAGTGGAGCCGGATCTCAAGCGAATGGCTTCCCTCTTTGTACATATCGGAGAGTTGCAGCTCCAGGTTTTTCTCTACTGTTCCCTCTTCGGGAATCGATACTGAGACCGGCGATTCGAGTACCTCTTTCTCCTTTATAGTGACCGAATCGATGACTACGGTCCTATTCTCTTGAGAGTGGTTGGTAAAGGTAAGTGGAACCGAGAACTCCCGGAATCCTTTGAGCGTTTCAGTCGGAAATCCTATCTCGACCGCACCGGTAGCGGCGAGAGCGACGGAGAGTTCGTCGTCACCCGGACGAACCACGGGTATTTTCAATACGTCTGCGAACTTCGACAACAATTTATCGCTGCCCGGTCCGAGCCCCGAATCTTCCTTTCCTCCGGAGGGAAACTCCACTATGTTCATCTCCCATCCGTTACGGCGGATATAATTTGCAAGACTCTCTATGCGTGAGAGGTTGTCTTCCTCTTCCTTGTAGGGGCTCTCGGGGGGAGGCACATGGCTCCCCTGTGTGAGTAGGAGGATACGCTTTCTCGTGTTGAGGGAGAGCTCGTCCACGTACTCGATAGTCTGCTTCAGCGCAGCCACCAAATCGCAGTGATTTCCCAGCGGCTGCAGGAGCAGCACGCGCGAAAGCAGCTCCTTTATCGATGTTTCGTCGGTGAGCGTCCGTTGGATCTCGAACTCGGGCGTCGCGTCGAAGCTTAGGAGATGGAAGCTGTCCTCAGCGGTCAATTGCTTCTTCAGCACCTCCTCGACAAGAAGATCGACGCTCCGTTCGAAGGAGTCGAACATTCCCTTGGAGGTGTCGAGTACGACTATGTAATCGACCTTTTTCTCCGCCGCAGCGGGAAGAATACACACCGCCGCCAGGATGAAGACGACGATGAGCCTGAGCGCAGGCCTAAAAATCCGTGGCCTCGATACTCTTGACCGTGTAGTGGTAGGAACGTTCATTGATATCAAAGTGTACCTCTTCTCCCTCTTTATGATTCCATAACTTCCCGCCGAATGGCGAAAGATAGCTTATCACTCCCTCATCGGGGTTCGATTCCCAGGGTCCGAATATCTCATAGCTCTCTTCGGAGTCGTTGTTGTGGTTGTAGAGAGTCACCTTTGTGCCGAAGGAGATCTTGCTCGGATCGACATCCTTCGGCCGGAATAGCATCGCCTTGCTGAGATCCTCTTTGAGCTTCTTGACGGTGAGGTTCAACATCTCCTGCCGTTCCTTCCCCGCCTTGTACTCGGCGTTCTCGGACAGGTCTCCCATCTCGATAGCGGCGCCGATCTCCTTCGAATTCTCCGGGATCTCTACTTCGAGGATATGCTGCAGCTGCTTCTGCTTTCTCTCGTAGCTCTCCTGAGTGACCATGAGACTGCTCGATACGGTCTCCCTCTCCTCTTCGCCGTAGAAGTGGAAATCGGGAAAACGCTCCATAATTTTCTGCTTGAGGTTGAGCAAGATGTTCGGGTCTACCTCGTTCAGCTCCTTCACATCGTTTACCAGAGAGAATAGCCGGTGGATGGAATCTTTATCTGTGCGCATGAGGAAGTCGAGGAGTTTTCCCTCCTTGAAGAGGAAATTCTGTATCTGCTTATTCAGCTTTCTGTTTACGCTTACATCACGTTTGTTTTCAATTTCTCTGAATGTTATATCGAGGAGATGAATCATCGAAATGAGCACCTTCTCGTATGAGACTCCATACGTCTCTACCCAGGACGACTCATCGACGTTACGGGCCGCCCAGATAAAGGCCTCCCGTTTGTCTTTGTACTGGTCGAGCAGCAAGAGAAAGAGCTCCTTGATCCGGTCGTCGTAGCCCTTCTTCTTCAGCTCTTCGATGATGTAGTCGGAGAGGGAGTAGGGGAAGAGGCGGATGAAGATCTCCGGCCACCTTTTTACCTTCTTCTTCGTCCGTTCGAGAAACTCCCGCTGAAGCTCTGAGTCATCGAGATTCTGGAAGACCTCCTCTATCTCGCGTTCTTCGAGTTGCTCGAGCAGGTCGTTGAAGTCGTATTCGAGCCCCGGATTGAGGAAGGGGAATTTGCGAATGAGTCTCGTGGCGAGGAGGAAGCTGGCTATCACGTACTCGTTTACCGTGGAATAGGAGCGGAGGAAACCTACGAAGTACTCGAACATCTCGGCAAAGTACTCCGATTCGGGGTCTTCTTTGTGATTGAGGTATTCGCGTAGGATTTTCAGCCGGCCGAAGAAATTTTTCTCTGCTCGGAACCTGTTGTATATCTTCTCCTCGTAGGATATGGGTGTGTCCCGCACCACATAGAAGTCGACCCTATCCGGCAGATTACCGAAAGAGGGGTCGGTCTTGAGTATCTTACGCGCCTCGGAGCTCCAAGAAGTCCATTCGTTGGGGCTGAGGATGCTGTCGACCAGCTCCGCCTTTATCTGCTTCATATTCGCGGCATTGCCGTAGCTCTTGATGATGGTCTTGAGTGTCCAGGTGATGGCGGCCTGGTAGCTCTCCTTGTCCGGTTTCTTTCCGCCCTTTACCCGCTCGCGCAATTTCTCCTTTGGAAGCACCG
The DNA here is from genome assembly GCA_964346645.1 of uncultured Spirochaetaceae bacterium. GTDB lineage: Bacteria > Spirochaetota > Spirochaetia > DSM-16054 > Sediminispirochaetaceae > CAYFVU01. The sequence continues at coordinate 3,701 of CAYFVU010000024.1, forward strand.
CCTTAAGCACCCAGATGTGGTCTTTGCTGAGGCTGTCCAGCGCGTTGACCCCCATCTGGAGGCTCATTTTGTGCCCGCGCTTTTTAGTGAAGTCTATGACGATGGAGTCGCCCTTGATCGACTTGATGCGCCCGATGCCCCAGGTGCGGTGGTGCACGAAGTTGCCCTCATCGAAGGAGATGTGTTTCTCGAAATCTTCGATGGCATCGTGTACGTTGCGCCAATTCTGGTTGAGGTTGGAGAGTTTGATGTACTCTTCGAGCTGACTGTGATCGGCATACTTCTTCCGGTAGCATTCCACGATCTCCTTTCGAGCCCACTCGACCTTCGGATTGTAGGAGAGAATGCGCTTGAGTATCTCTATGGCCTTGTCCCAGTCCTCTTTCTGACTGTAGTCGTTGTAGAGGATCTCGAGAAGCTGAGATGCTCTCTCGGGATTGAGTGTCTTGGCAACCTTCTTCTCTAATTGAAAGAATAGATCGGTCTCTTCCGGAATGAACTCTATGAGCTTGTGCCAGATTTCCCGTATATTGGTAAAGAGACGCTTGCTTATATAACGATGTATCGCCTTCTTGTAGTACTCAACGGCGTTTTCGGTATCCCCGCTCGCCTCTTTCCGCTCGGCGAGGTGCTTCACGATGTCCGCCTCTTCAAAGTCGACGCGGATCAGCCTTTCCCAGACTTCGTACTTCTTCTCTTCCTCGTTTTCGTTGTCGTAACACTCGGCGAGTGTACGGAGGGCGAATCTGTTTTCACCGAACTCGAGAATACGTTCGGCTATATACTCGACGATTTTCCACTTGTGGTTGTCGGAGAATATGGATATAACCTGAACGAGTCGAGAGTCGTCGATCATCTGCTGGTTCAAAGCGATAATACCGGAGATATAGAGGGCAATGATACTGTTCTTGGTGTGATGCAGATGCTCCTCGCAGGTCTCTTTTATCTCCTGCAATCTCTCCTCGTTGTCTATGGAGTCGATGAGCTCGTCGAGATCCTTGAAGTTCTGGATCGTATAGCTGTTCAATGTGGCACGGGTCCACTTCTCCTCGTTCAGTAGTTCGTGAATCTTATCTACAATCGCTTCAGTCATAGTTCTGCTCCGAGTTCGTTCAGTTTCTCATCAATTGATGTAGTGTTCATACACCGTTTCATCGAGTTTCTTTATCTTCTTTAAGACCTCTTCCACCCTGTCCCTGTTTTCCCGGGAGTTTACATAGTGGTCGATGAGCCAGAAGTATCTATTGAGTAGCCGGGGAACGAGGCGTTCCGTCTCTTCATCGCTCGGCTCCTCCTCGTGCAAGCTCTTCTCCAACGTATAAATCGATTGCTTCAATTTACCGTATTCGAGCGGGCGCAGTTCCCTCTTTACGTTGAACACACCGAGCAAAACCCCATACACGGGGATCCACTCGTTGAGCTCCGTTTCAGAATACCCCATTTGCTGTAATCTTTCAATAAGCCGTTCGATGAGGCCCGACTCCAAAAACTCCAGCTGCACCTTCCGTGGATCTATGAAGAAGGCCTCTCGGAAGAAGGCCTTCGCCGCCTTCGACTCTCCTAAAAAGGCGTAACAATCTGCCAACTCCGCCAAATAGACTGGTTCCTCCATCCGTTTGCGGCCCGCACTCTCGAAGAACTCCAAAGCCTTGTCGTAGTCACCTACCCCCTTGTAGCACCTTCCTATCCGTATTAGGACATCCTCGTCCGGCTCCTCCTCTGAACGGAGAACCTTCTTGTAGGCGGTGAGGGCGCTTCCGAAGACCCACTGACGCAGGGCATATAATTCGCGCTCTATCGGCGCCTCTATTCGGTCGAGGAAGCGATGAAATACCTGCCACTGTTTGAGGAGGTATTCCCCGCGGTCGAACTCGTCGTGTATCTCGTTGTAACGCTTTACCCGCTCCTTCCAAAAGGAGGCGCACTTCATAGAGGAGAGCACTTCCGGATGCTCGAAGTCTATCTCGAGTGCCCGCTCCAGATGTTCCTCGGCCCCGCTAAAGAGTCCCTCCCTCATCTTCTCCTGCGCCTCTACGAGAAGAGACTCTATCTGTTCGGAATTCTGTCTGACCTCTTCCATGAGCCTCCTCACCATCTGTGCTCCGTTCGATCCGAGTAACTCGTGATTAAAAATGATTTTACGCAAACGGAGACCGCCGATGCTCTCACTCTCGTATTATACCACGGCAGATGCATTAGTCAATTACGGTCTAAAGATTGTCATAATGCGGATTATCTGTTACATCTATAGTATGCAGCGTACAAAACACCACCTGTATGCCCCCTCCATTCTCGCGGCAGATTTCGCATCGATCGGAGAGGCGGTGAAGAGAATCCATGCGAGCGGCTCCGACTGGATCCACCTCGACGTCATGGACGGTCACTTCGTTCCGAATCTCACATTCGGGCCGAAAATGGTTAGCGATATCCGCCGACTTACGGAACTCCCCCTCGACGTACACCTCATGATAACAAATCCCGCCGACTTAATCGATGAGTTTATCGACGCCGGGGCGGATTTCCTCACGTTTCACCTCGAAGTCGAGGTACACGCTCACAGGCTCATTCAACGCATACGGAACCGTGATGTGTACGCGGGAATATCCATCGTACCCTCTACACCTGTGGACCATCTGCAGGAGCTGCTTCCGGTCATCGACCACATCCTCATCATGACGGTAAACCCCGGATTCGGCGGACAGGAGCTCATCCAGACCTGTCTCGATAAGGTGAGCAAGCTCGTCGCTCTTCGGGCACAGTCGGACTACGGCTATAGCATCGCGGTGGACGGCGGGGTAAACAGAAACACCGCAGCCATGGTGAGGGAGGCCGGCGCCGATGTGCTGATAAGCGGCAGCGCCTTCTTCAAGGCCGACGATCCTCAGGAGGAGATCGCCCTCGTACGTGGGGATTAACTTGCAAATTCAAAAATCAATGATTTTTGAATTTCGCCGAGAGTAAAAAGGTTGAGCTATACCCCTATCCGGTCGAAAATAGGAAGGGGGTAAAGGTAGATATATGAAACAGTTGAAACATAGCGGGACAACAACGGCGTCGCTTCTCATTGTGTCTGTGTTCCTCTTGCTCTCACCGTCCCTGTTTGCGGCTACGGGAGAGGAACTCGTAGAGAAGGGAAGAGAACAGTTCGGCAACGCCGATTACCAATCTGCACTTCTGACGTTTCGCGATATAGTGCTCAACAGCTCAATGGATGGACATCACGGAGAGGCCTACTTCTGGATCGCGCGGAGTTACATGGCCATGGAGAAGCTCGATAAGGCAGAGCAGAATCTCGAGTTCTTTCTCTCCGAATACGAGGGTCATTCCCGCTATCCCGAGGCGCTCTATCAGAAGGGTCGTCTCCTCCATCTCCAGGAAGAGTATCAGAAGAGTATACGGCAGCTCTACCGCTATATCGAAGAGTTTCCCTCCCATCCCTACAAGGCCAACGCCTACTTCTGGGTAGGCGAATCCTTCTACGCCCTCGGCCACTACGATAAAGCCGAGGCAATTTTCAGCCTCGTAGTCCGCGATTTTCCCAAGAGCTACAAGGTTGAGGCTGGCAAATACCGTATCTCCCTCATAGACCTCAAACGGCGCGAAGAGGAGCTGCTCAAGCTTCTGAAGATGAGCCACGAGGAGTATCTTAAGGCTCTCGAAGAGTTCGACCGTAAGGAGAAGTCCTACGAACAGGCAATCGCCGGATATCAGCGCAAACTCGCCGCCGCTACGGCGGACAACGACAACGAGCTCATAGCCGCTCTCAACGAGGATCTCGAGCAGAAGAACAGCAGAATCCGATCGCTCGAAGAGGAAAAGGCACGGCTCGAGGAGCAGGTCGCCGCGCTGAGTCAGCAGATAGAAGGCGAGGGTGGCACCGTCCCCTCGATCTCGAGCACCGGATCTAAGACGAGAAGGCTGCTCGAGCTCAAGAGCAGGGCCCTTTCGCTCAAGGAGAAGTACATTGAGGCTTTGAGTGAGCAAGGGGAGGGTATGTAGATGAGACGTACGATCTGTCGCAGCATTTCGAAGCTGCTCATTACCGTCATTCTTTTCGGCTTTCTTCCCCTCACACTCTCTGCGCTCACCATCGAGCAGGGGAGAATACGGCTCGTCCTCCACGAAGAGACCGGAAAGTTTTCTCTCTACTACCTCGAGAACCTGAAGAAAAAGCGCTACGATTCGCTGCTCTTCGAACGAGACCCGAGAACGAGTTCGCTCGGCATACTATCCGACAACAAGATCATCTCTCTCGGTCCGACGAGCCGCTTCGAACAGACCATAGACCGTAGGGTCGACGGCGCAAGGTTCATCTGGATCTCCGACGAGCTCCGTATTACCGAAACCTTCCGCTTCGTAAAATCACAGCCGAATGGACTCGTAGACGGGGTCGAGATCGAGGTACAGGTTCGCAACAACGGCCGCAGCCTCAAGACCATAGGCATACACATGCTCTTCGACACCTATCTCGGCGAAGACGAAAAGGCACATTTCGAGACATCGGATGGACAGGAATTGAGCGGCGAGTCGGTGTTCTCCAACTTCATGCCGAGCTACTGGGTATCTCCCGCCGATTCCGATACCTACGATGGACTCTTGGGAATGTTGAGCGGCAGCGGGATAACCCGTCCCGAACGCGTGGTCTTTGCCAATTGGAAGAGGCTCAACGAGGAGCTTTGGAATCTCGAGATTCGTAGCAATCGCAACTTCAACCTTCCTCCCTATTCGATAAACGACTCTGCCGTATGTCAATTCTACGGTCCCGAGAGGTTACCCGCCGGAGAAAGCATGAAGGTTACAACGGTTCTCGGTGCCGCTACGGGAAACCAATTCAGCCCCGGCCTCAGCCGCAAGAGTACCGACGAAGAGGCGGTCGATAGTTCCGACGACTCCATAGAGAAACTGCGAAGCAGCATCTCGAGCGGCTCGGGGGGAGAGGAGAAGAGTCTCGAGGAGAAACTCATCGTGGTCGACGACGTACTCTCTAACATCGATGCGCTTCTCGCCAATCCTGAAGAATTGTCCGAAGATAAGATAGAAGTAATCGAGGAGGCGCTCTCGGAGCTGCAGAACTCGGGTACGGACACATCACCATAGGATACTGCGCGCGGAGAATCGAATGGGAGGGAACGATCTCAAGCGAGCCGAACGGCTCTACCGGGCAAAAAAATACTCCAAGGTCCTGCAACTCCTCGAGCCGCAGGTCTTCAGGTACCGGGAGAGCTTTCGTTTCTTCTTCCTCCTCGGAATGTCCTGTCTACGCACCGGCGATTTCGGCGGCGGTTACTCTTACTTGCAGCGGGCCCTCAGTATAAAACCCGGTGACATCAAGTCACAGCTCGGTCTCGCAGCCATTCACCTCCGCCGTCAGGAAACATCTGAGGCCCTCCGCATCTGGTTTCAGGTTCTCGACGACGATCCGAAGAACAGATATGCAAACAGGGGACTCAAGCTCCTGCGTAAGAATGTAGATTCCGACAGGCTGATCGAGCTCACCGAGTCTTCCAAACTGAGCACCCTCATTCCCACCGAGCGAAGTTTTCTCCCGCTTGCGGCGACATCGACACTGATACTGATAATCGCCGCCGGTCTTTTTCTCTATCCCTTAATTGCAGACTACGTAGAGGATCAGCTCTCGTCTAAGAGACAGGAGATCCAGAGACTCGACCTGAAGATAGAGGACTCCTACAGCTCCGACTCCCTCGTCTCCTCTGAGATAAGCATGGAGGAGAAGGAGATCGAGAAGATCTACGGGCGCATAGTAGAGCACTTTCACCAATACGAGGACAATCTCGCACAGAGGGAGATCAACAGGCTCCTCATGTCGAACGCATCGAAAGAGGTAAAGGGAAAGCTGCGAATATTAGAGGGGTACATCCGCACTCCCACCTTCAGCAGCATCACGACCAATTTTTCCTACAAAGAGGTTTCGAAGAATCCTGAGCTCTACGAGAGCTGTTTCGTGCTGTGGAAGGGCCGGGTGAGCAATCTCCGGGTCGACGAAGATGCCATACGTTTCGATTTCCTCGTCGGCTACGAGACGGAAAAGGTAGTAGAGGGAATTATACCTGTGGTCGTACCATTCGCCGTCGATATAGATCCCGCCTATCCGATAGAAGTCCTCGGTCGTATCGAGCTGCGGGAGAACGGCATCCGGTTGAAAACCGAGTCGGTTCACCAATTTTCATCAAAAGAGGCATCAGAAGAGGAGAGTTGACCGCATGAGAGCAGTCGTACAACGGGTAGAGGAGTGTTCGGTTACCGTCGAGGGCAGAGAAACAGGCAGCATAGATCACGGAATTCTCGTCTATCTCGGCGTAGAGAAGGAGGACGTACAGGCCGATCTCGATTTTATCGTCGACAAGTGCATCAACCTGCGTATATTTGAAGATGAGGAAGGAAAGATGAACCTTTCGGTTGCCGATGTGGGCGGATCCGTCATGGCGGTCTCTCAGTTTACCATCTGCGCAGACACCCGAAAGGGCAGAAGACCCAGCTACAACAACGCGGCCCTTCCGGAGGAGGGAGAGCGTTACTACCGTGCTTTTGTCGATTCGGTAAAGGAGAAAGGACTTTCCGTCGCCGAGGGCCTCTTTGCGGCCCACATGCACGTGCGCTACACCAACGACGGTCCGGTTACGATAATACTCGATTCCAGAAAACGAATATAATTCGCCCTTGACCTCCCAATCCGGTAGCGGATACTATAATTTGAACAATCCCGCTTTTCCGCTTCTTTTCCCTGAAGCAGGAGTGCGCCCCCTGCGGTAGTAGAGGTAAACTACCGTTATTTCCATGGAGGACCATATGGCAAAGAAATCTTCCGACGACGCCCAGACACAGAATCCTAGCATCGAGGAGAAGACGCAGGCGCTCGAGGCCGCACGTCTTCAGATAGAGAAGCAATTCGGCAAGGGCTCTCTCATGAAGCTCGGCTCGAACAGGCGGGATACCAGCATGGGGATCATCCCCTCCGGTTCGGTACTGCTCGACTCCGCTCTCGGTGTCGGGGGCTATCCGCGGGGAAGGGTGTCTGAGATCTACGGACCCGAATCCTCGGGCAAGACGACGCTCGCACTGCATGCAATCGCAGAGTGCCAGAAGAACGGCGGCATCGCCGCTTTCGTCGACGCCGAGCATGCTCTCGACCCCACTTATGCGAGAAACCTAGGGGTCAATATCGACGAACTCTGGGTCAGCCAGCCCGACACGGGTGAGCAAGCCCTCGAGATAGCCGAGTCGCTCGTCAGATCCGGCGCGGTAGACATCATCGTGGTAGACTCCGTAGCTGCCCTTACTCCACAGGCGGAGATCGAGGGAGAAATGGGAGACTCCCACATGGGGCTGCAGGCGAGGCTCATGAGCCAGGCACTGCGGAAGTTGACCGGAACCATTTCGAAGACCCGCACGAGCCTCATATTCATAAACCAGATACGCATGAAGATCGGCGTCATGTTCGGCAATCCCGAAACCACAACCGGCGGACGGGCCCTCAAGTTCTATGCCTCCGTGCGCCTCGAGATCAGGAGGATCGAAACCATCTCCAAGGGTACCGACGACGCCATCGGGAACAAGGTCCGCGTAAAGGTGGTAAAAAACAAGGTAGCCCCTCCCTTCCGCAAGGTAGAGCTCGAGATCATGTTCGGTAAGGGAATAAGCTGGAGCGCGAGCCTCCTCGATGCGGCCGTGAAGTTCGACATAATAACCAAGAGCGGCAGCTGGTACTCCTTCGGCGAGGAGCGGATCGGCCAGGGCAGAGAAAACGTCAAGTCCTTCATCGAGAGTAACCCCGACACTGCGGAGCAGATCGACCTCCTGGTCCGAAAGAAGCTCTTTCCCGAACAGTTCGAGGAGGAGAGTAGCGAAGAAGCTGCGAGCGGATCCGGAGAATCCTCTAAACCATCAGCTTCGAATGGCAAGGAGGGGTCGAAGGGTAAGGAAGGGTCGAATGGCAAGGAGAAGTCGAAGGGCG
>CAYFVU010000024.1:11772-35808 GCA_964346645.1 uncultured Spirochaetaceae bacterium
GTCGAAGGGTAAGGAAGGGTCGAATGGCAAGGAGAAGTCGAAGGGCGACACCTCTTCATCCGAGAGCCCATCGTCGGATAAGGAACTCTTCTAACGCAGATGTCGTCGGCAACGGATACCGAGCAGCAGAATAACAAACACCACTTCAAGCTAAGCGAATTCGAAGGCCCCCTGGATCTTCTCCTCTTTCTCATCCGGAAGAACGAGATCAACATCTACGACATCCCCATCGCGGATATCACCGAGCAGTACCTCTCCTACATAGAGTACGCCACCAAAGTCGAGCTCGAGCAGATCACCGAATTCTACGTGATGGCATCTACGCTCCTCTACATAAAATCACAGATGCTGCTTCCCGTCGAAGTCGACTTCGACGAGGAGCTCGAGGATCCGCGTAAGGAGCTCGTCGACCGTCTCATCGAATACCAAAAGTACAAGAAGTTGACCGAGATGATGGCGGAGAAAGAGGAGGAGGCAGAGTGGGTCATCGAGCGTAAGAAGATCCAACAGCCTCTCCCGTTCGACAACGATGAGGAGATGTGGACCAAGATTGACGTGTGGGATCTACTCAAGACCTTCTCTTCCATGATCTCTTCTCTCTCTTCCGAGAACGTCATCGACCTCCACGAAGAGGTGACGGTAAACGAGAAGATCAGCCTGATAAACGAGCTCCTCGATGACAAAGAGGAGTTCTTCTTTACCGATCTCATCGTCCGCGAACCCAGCCCCATGGAGATCGTCTGTGCCTTTCTCGCCGTTCTCGATGCAGTAAAGATGAGAACCGTGCAGGTCTTCCAAAACCGCCTCTTCGGTGATATAAAATTACGGCGGGGCCCAGGATTGGCCCCGGCAGACGAGTCCGAAGGAGTATGAAGCTGGAACGCGAAGTCGCAATTGTCGAGGCCATCCTCTTTCTCGAAAACGAACCCATAGAGCTTGCAAAAATAGCCCAGTACGCCCAGCTGTCAAAGGATGTGGTGCAGCAGGCCTTGGATCAGCTCAGAGAGAAGTACGCCGCCGTCGATCACGGTATCGAGCCTGTCGATATCAGCGGCGGCATACAGCTTGCCCCCAAGGCGGAGCTGTGGGACTTCCTGAAGGATCGCTACGGCAAGAGGAACGAGAACAAGCTCTCCCGTGCCGCCCTCGAGACGCTGTCCATCATCGCCTATTCTCAGCCGGTTACCCGGGCGGAGGTCGACAATATCAGAGGTGTATCTTCCGCCAACATGATACGTCAGCTCCTCGATCGTGAGCTCGTAAAGACAGTCGGAAAGAAGGATGTTCCGGGAAAACCGCTGCAGTACGGAACGACAAAGGAGTTTCTCAAGATCTTTCGATTGAAGAGCATATCCGATCTTCCTAAACTCGATGAGCTCAGCAAGGACAGATTCGAGCTCGACGGCGATGGCGAGTAAGAAGGAGGGGGGAATGCCGGAAACCGGGAGGCGCGAAAACGGGAGCTTAGAAACCGTACGCCTCCAGGTCTACCTCGCACGCTGCGGAGTCGGTTCGAGAAGGGGCTGTGAAACCTACATAAACGAAGGGCGGGTTACCGTAAACGGCGAGGTAATCAGAGAACGGGGGCACAAGGTACATCTTGAAGATACGGTACGCTTCGACGGCAGTGTTGTGCGCCCGGAGCAGACGATGCGCTACATAGCCCTCAACAAGCCGCCGAAATATCTCTGCAGCAACTACGATCCTGAGGGAAGGCCGTTGGCCGTCGACCTCATCTCCCCCCATTTCGCCGAGCGGCTCTACAACGTGGGAAGACTCGACTTTATGTCCGAAGGTCTCATCCTCTATACCAATGACGGAAACTTCGCCCTCAAGGCCGGACACCCTTCTTCGGACATAGAGAAGGAGTACTTGGTGGAACCAGCGAATTCTCAGGGCGTCTCCCTGCCGCAGGGGGGAGGGAATCGCGAGGGCCTGCATGAGCGGCGCCGAGAGGAGCTGCAAGCCTATCTCGAATCTGCAAAGTCCGGTGTACGAATCGAAGGGGAGAGCTATACGATACGTTCCTACCGTATACGCGAGGACGGAAGAATTACCGTAACCCTCACCGAGGGTAAGAACCGGGAGATCCGGCGCCTCTTTGCCCATTTCGACCAGCCCCTCCACAGGCTGATACGGATTCGCATCGGTCCCGTACATCTCGATGAGCTGCCGCAGGGCAGATACCGCCGGCTTTCGAACGAAGAGGTGCGGTGGTTTCTCGACAGGTAATCCCTTCTCGTGTAGACTACGGGCCTGTAGTCTCACTCAGTAAAGCGCGGAAGGAGAAGTCATGATCATAGCACTCGACGGTCCGGCAGGAGTAGGTAAGAGCTCTGTCGCGAAGAGAGCTGCAGAAGCCCTCGAGATAAAGTACATAAACTCCGGCAATCTCTACCGGGCTATAACCTGGGCTGTGCTGCAGGACGGAAACATCGATCCCGCGTCAGAAGATAATGTGGTCTCCTACGCAGAAGGCCTCGAGTTCTCCATCATCGGAGGGGAGCTCCATGTAAACGGGGAGGCTGTGGAGAATTACCTCCACACAGACAGTGTAGACGCCCATGTAGCCCAGGTCTCATCCTTCGTGCCGATACGGGAACTCGTTACCAAGGAGCTACGCGAGATAACCGAAGGGATAGACGCGGTCGTTGAGGGGCGTGACATATCTACGGTAGTATTTCCGGACGCCGAAGTGAAGATTTTTCTCGACGCATCGGTTGAAACTCGTGCACAGAGACGGTATAGTCAGGGCACGAGTGAGCTCAGTCTCGAAGATATCGAAGAAAGCATTAGACGCCGCGACGAAATAGATGCGAACAAGCGAATAGGTCGAATGGCCCTAGCCGACGATGCGGTGTATATAGATACCTCGTACTTGACCATAGATCAAGTTTGTGAGAAAGTGATAGAAACTGTAAAGAAGAAACATCAGTAATCGGGAGTTATATGGTAGAGATGGCGGAAAAAGAACCGGAAACAAAGACCGACATTCAATCGTCCTTGCAGGAAGAGTACTTAAAATCCCTCGAAGAGCTCGAAGAGGGTCAAGTCATAGACGGAGTCGTTGTGGAAGCAACGCCTGAAAACGTGTTCGTCGATGTGGGATACAAATCCGAGGGGAAGATACCTTCCGAGGAGTTCGAAGAGACTCCTCAGATCGGCGAAACGGTATCTGTCGTGCTTATCAAGAAAGAGGGTAAGGGCGGACAGGTGGTTGTCTCGAAGAAGAAGGCGGATATCCGCAACTTCTGGAAGGATCTGCGCACCGCATTCGAAAACGAGGAACCCGTAAAGGGAACATTCGACAAACATATCAAGGGCGGTTTCGAGGTCGACCTCGGATACGAGGTGAGGGGATTCTGCCCCTTCTCCAAATCCGACGTTGTCCGGGTCGAAAATCCCGAAGAGTACATCGGTACCAAAGACTGGTTTCTCCTCGACCGTCTCTACAGCAACAACAAGCTCAAGATCGTGCTCTCACGCCGCGGGTATCTCGAGAAGGAGATAGATCGTAAGAAGAAGGAGTTCTTCGAAAACACGCAAATCGGCGACGAGGTCGAGGGAACCGTAAAGAGCTTCACCTCCTTCGGCGCCTTTATCGACCTCGGCGGATTTGACGGCCTCCTGCACATCAACGACATGAGCTGGGGCCACGTGACCCGTCCAAAGGACTTCGTAAAGAAGGGACAGACCATCAAGCTCAAGGTAATCAACCTCGATCCCGAAGAGCAGAAGATCAACCTATCGCTCAAGCACTTCTCTTCCGATCCCTGGCTCGATTTCGAGGAGAAGTACCAGGTAGACGACATCGTCAAGGGCAAGGTAACGAAACTCACCGATTTCGGCGCTTTCGTCGAGCTCGAAGAGGGAGTCGAGGGACTGGTTCACATCTCTGAACTCTCGTGGGTCAAACGAATCAACCACCCCAAGGAGATGCTCTCCGTAGGCGACGAGGTTGATGTAAAGATCCTCTCCTACGACGTGCAGCAGGGCAGAGTCTCACTCGGAATGAAGCAGGTGGTGGACAACCCCTGGGACAACATTACCGAGCGATATCCGGTGGGAACAAGGCTCAAGAGGAAGGTGGTAAAGATCACCAACGCCGGCGCTTTTGTTGAGCTCGAAGAGGGCATCGACGGATTCCTCCACGTAGACGACCTCTCCTGGACCAAGAAGATAAAGAATCCCGCCTCCGTTCTCAGCGAAGGAGAAGAGATCGAATGCGTGGTAACCAATGTCGACTCCGAAAACCACCGCATCCGGCTCGGCGTAAAGCAGCTGAGCGAAGATCCGTGGCACAGCCTTATGAACAGCTATCCGAAGGGAAGCACCATCGAGGGCGAGGTAACCTCGGTCACCGATTTCGGTGTATTCGTACGGGTTCCCGGAGACATCGAAGGTCTCATTCACAAGTTCAACCTCTCGAATCCGGACGAAAATGTGAGCGAAGAAGAACTGCTGAACCGCTATAAACCCGGAGACAATGTGACGGCGGTCGTTACGGATATCAAACCTGGTAGTCAGAGGCTCTCACTCTCCATTAAGGAGTTTAAGAAGAAGCAGCAGAAAAAAGAGATCTCCAAGTACATCCACGACGATGAAGAGGAGACAACTGCTACTTTTGCCGACCTCCTGAAAGAGAAGGAGAACGACTCATCCGACTCGTAGCATGTTCACCGCAGACATCGATACGGAGCGGCTTCAGACTCTTATAGAAATAAATACCCTCATTAATTCCGATGTACACGACGGACGGAGTCTCTTGACTCGTATACTCGAATCGGCGATGCGCCTCTCCTACGGAGAGGCGTCTTCTATTCTGCTGGTCAATCCCGAAAACAACACCCTCTACTTCGAGGTAGCCCTCGGCTCGAAGGGACAAGCGGTGCAGAAATACTCCCTCAACATGGGAGAGGGCATCGCCGGTTGGGTTGCTCAGAATAATACCGGACTTATCGTTAACGACGTCGATTCGGACGCCCGCTTCTCTTCCAACATCAGCAAGCAGGTGGGATTTCCCACTACCTCGATACTCGCGGTGCCCATGCGGGTGCGCGAGCAGTGTATCGGCGTCATCGAGCTCGTGAACAAGAAGGACCGCAGCATCTTTACCAACGACGACCTGCAGTGGCTCGAGGTATTCGCAAACCAGGCGGCCCTGGCGATACAGAATGCAGAGGAGTATCGGAAGGTCCGCAACGAGGTCTATGTGCTCAAGGACAAGCTCAAGGAGCACAAGGGCTTTCACAGCCTCATCGGCTCGAGCAATGTCATGGCACAGAAGCTGGAGGTTATATCGCGTCTTGCCTCTACCGAGTCCTCGGTGCTCATTACCGGCGAAAGCGGCAGCGGCAAGGAGCTCTTTGCCGAGCAGATCCATCTGCAGAGTTCTCGCAGAGACGGTCCCTTTATACGGGTAAACTGTGCTGCGCTTCCCCCCGATCTCCTCGAGAGCGAGCTCTTCGGCCATGTGAAGGGTGCGTTCACGGACGCTCACCGCGACCGTACCGGCCGGTTCGAGCAGGCCGACGGGGGGACGATATTCCTGGACGAGATCGGAGAAGTGCCGTTGAATCTGCAGGCTAAACTCCTGCGAGTCATTCAGCACCGATCCTTTCAGAAGGTCGGTTCGAGCGATACGACCTTCGTCGACGTGCGCATCCTCGCTGCGACGAACAAGGACATTGAGGAGGAGGTAGAGGAGGGACGCTTCCGGGAAGATCTCTACTACCGTCTGAACGTGCTCCCCTTTTTCGTACCACCGCTGCGCGAGCGAAAGGAGGACATCCCGGAGCTCGCGGAACACTTTCTCAAGCGCGTACGCCGCGAGACCAACAAGAGAGTGCAGAGCATAAGTCCCGAAGCGATGCAGCAGCTCATGGAGTACAATTGGCCGGGAAATGTACGCGAGTTAGAGAACGTCATAGAGCGGGCCGTGGTTCTCACAAAGGAGTACACGATTCGCCCGGAAAACCTTTTGCTGCGAAAGAAGGGAGGCGAAGGAGAGAGTCTCTATGCAGAAAAACCGCTCAAGGACGCGGTTAACGATTTCAAGAGGAGGTATGTACGCACCGTGCTCGAGCAGCACAATTGGAACCAAACCGAGTCTGCCAAGGTACTCGACATCCAGCGTACCTATCTATCCAAACTGGTAAAGGAGCTCGAGCTGCGAGAATGATCGCCTCGATTCTCTACATATACAAGTTTTAATACGTAATAGATCTATTTGAAAGGAGCAGCACAGTGTCGGACCACACGGAAAAAAGCGAAAAACTCACCACGAAAGAGAAAGTTACTCAATTTCTTACCACATATCGGAATATCATCATCGCAGTAGGAGTAGTTGCGGTGGTGGTCATCGCATCGATGGCCATTTACTCGACGGTTATGAGCTCGCGTATCGAGAACTCCACTGTTGAAGCGGAGGAACTCCAGAAGAGCTTCGACGAGTGGAAATCCGCCGAGGAGGAACAAAAGGCGGAGCTTGAGGAGCAGATCATAGATCAGGCCGAAGAGATAATCTCCTCCTACGGCGGACTCTTCGCCGCTGCGAGAGCCCATATGGTGCTGGGACAAATATACGTCGAGAAAGAGAGTTGGGAGGATGCTGAGGGCGAATTCATCACCGTTGCCGACTCCTTTCCCAAGACGTACCTCGCTCCCGTCGCGCTCATGAGCGCCGCCGCCTGTCGAGAGGAGACAGGAGACTATGAGGGAGCCCTCGAGTTCTACCGAAGGGTCGAATCCGATTACGCGGAGACTTCGCCGGCGGCCCCTCACGCTCTCTTCTCTATCGGACGGCTCAACGAGAGGCTGAACAACCGTGAAGCGGCGTTGAAGGCCTACAACGGCCTCGTCGATGATTTTTCCTCCAGCAATTGGACAAAACCGGCACGCAGTCGTATAATCTACCTTGAGAGTAACTGAGGCAGCGAGGTTTCCATAAGCACGTTCAGGTGCACACACAGGGGGAGTAGGGGATGGCGGAAAAGAAGAAAGATAAAAAGAGGGGTAAACGCTCCAAGTTTCTCGAGACGCGGTACTTCGGCTTCGTGATCGCAGCGGTGATCATACTCATCTTCCTCGGACTCTCCGAATTTACGGCGATAATCGACAATCTCGAGGTTAAGGTGCTCGATGTCCACTTCCGCTACAAAGATATCTTCAGAAGTGAAGAGGTTCAGGAGGGGGTGAAGGTAGTCGAGCAGAATCCGGATATCTCCTCCGACATCCTTATCGTGGGTATCGATTTCCGCAGTCTCAGCAGGATCGGCCGTTGGCCCTTCCCCCGGTACAGCCACGCGAACCTACTCAATACCTTTACCCGCATTCAGGATCAAAACCAGCGGGAACGGGCGGTGCTCCTCGATATCTTCTTCAACGAGCCCGCCGACAATGCGGTCAACGACGGCATTCTCGTCGAGAGCATCGAACAGAACAAACGCGTCTTCCTCGAACCGCTTCTAGATGAAGTGCCGCCTCCGCCGGAAAAGGAGGAGGCCTTTCTCGGAAGGCTCAAGACGCTCATGAGCAACTTCGGAGAGATTCAGGATATAGAGGGCCCGTGGCGCGATATGATCGCCTTTCACGGCATTCAGCCGCCTCTCAAGCCCTATGCGGAGGCCGCCGGCGGCTATGGGCACCCGAATTATCTCAAGGACTCCGACGAGATCTTTCGCCGCGAACCTATGGTCGCAAAGTACTCCGAGCCTATCGACGAATTTCCCTTTCGCGAGCTCACCCCCGAGACCGAGGTTAACTCCGAGGACTTCGAACGGCTCGTCTGGAATGACAGAGACGGTTTCGAGCATACCATCGATACTCCGATTACCGAAAATCAGATCGACTCGCTGCTCTCTACACTGGAGGACAGTGCCCCCGTTCGCGAGGTCGACACCGACGGAGACGGTAAAGTTGACGACTCATATTACGTCATCTATAAATACCGGGACCACTTTATTCCCGCCATCACCCTCTCCCTCGCCCTCGAGTACTTCAACAAGCGTGTCGAGGACTTAGAGGTCAAGCTCGGCGAGTACATCCGCATTCCCGAGCCTCAGCAGTTCGATCCGAAGAGCGGCACCTGGTCTCCCTATGAACTTACTACGAAACAACCCGAATACAACGATGAAGGCGAAATCGTACAAGAGGGGAAGAGCAGAGTCGTAGAGGAGATCACCATCCCCATAGACGATCATGCGAACATGCTCGTGAACTTCATGGGACCGCCGTCTTTCTCCTCTCCGGGCGCACGACAGACCTTTCCCGTTCGCTCCTATGTAGGCTACTCGTCGAATCCACCGGGACCGGATCCCAACACCTGGCCCCGCACCCGCGCACTAGGGAACAAGATCGTCATGGTGGGTTCCTTCACACGGGGCATGGCCGCCGATCACAAACCGACCCCCTACGGTCTCATGTACGGAGTGGAAGTACACGCGAACGCCCTCAACACCATAATCATGGACAACTTTCTCCACCACGTGCCGTTCTGGATCAATCTCTCCATACTCATCGGCATGGTGCTTATCATCACATTCTTATCGGCGAGGCTCTCGACCATCTGGGCTTTCATCGTCACGCTCATACTCATTCTCGGGCTCTTCATCACGAGCTCGGTTGTATTCGACAGGGAGGCCTACATCATCAACTTCTCGGCGCCCGCCTTGGCGTCCATATTTACCTTTTTATCGGTGGTCGTATACCGCGTCATGACCGAGGAGAAGGACAAGAAGCGTATACGAAACATGTTCGGCACCTACGTCAGCCCGAAAGTCGTCGATCAGATCCTCGACAATCCGCCGGAGCTCGGCGGCGTCGACAAGGAGATCACCGTTTTCTTCTCGGACATCCGCGGCTTTACCACGATCTCCGAGAGTATGACTCCACAGGAGCTCGTGAAGATCCTCAACAAGTACCTCACGGCAATGACCGACATCATACTCAAATACGACGGCACCCTCGACAAATACGAGGGAGATGCCATCATGTGTTTCTGGGGCGCCCCGGTACAGCAGGAGGATCACGCCCTCAGAGCTTGCAAGAGCGCGGTCGAACAGATCAACGCGCTGAACGAGCTCAACGAGAGTCTGCCTGAGGAACAACAGCTCGACATCGGTATCGGACTCAATTCGGGAAAGATGACCGTCGGCAACATGGGTTCTCTTCAGAGAATGGACTACACCCTCATCGGTGACAACGTGAACCTCGGCGCACGTCTCGAGGGTACCAACAAACAGTACCAGACCCGCATCATCATGAGCGAATACACATACGGGCTCGTCAGCGACAAGGTCGTCGCCCGAGAGCTCGACAACATCCGGGTAAAGGGAAAAAACAAACCCGTGCTCATCTACGAGCTGATCGACATCGTCGAAGACGACGAAGGAAACTACCTCGACGAGTCGTATGGCTCGAATAACTGAGTAAGCGTTTTGAGTATCGAGACATCGACGCATTCTGCTAAACGTTTCTCGGCAGCGCTGCTTTCCGCTCTGCTGCCGGTGCTCCTGCTGACTATTCTTCTGAGCAGTTGCGGTGTGCAATCGTATCCGTACCTCTTCCCGGCTGAGTCGATAGCAGGGGAGGTCGGGTTTCGTCACGACGGCAGTAACGATCCGAACGTGTTTCAGGGCTACGAGCTCTACTACCGGCTCTACGACCAGGACTCCATTTATACGGACGGCAGCGTTGACGAATCACAGATAAAGTCCGAGATGAAGTCATATTTCAACGGATCGAACGACTTCTTCTCGGTGAGCTTCGACGATCTGGGGAGCACCTCCATCGCTTCGTCGAAAGACAAGGGGTATCGCAGGTTCTATATCGGCAGCAGAAAAGATTCGGTTCCCTTAGTACCGATCTCCTCCGGAAAGGTCGACAGCAGTTTCAAAGCCTACCTCTACAATTATTCAGACCACATAGAGCTCGAAATATTAGGCACGACCTACCGCATGCGAAGAAATACCCTTAAGGGAGACTCCGGTTCGGACTACCCGGATTTCAACAACGAGAGTGCCGACTACGACCTGAGCGACAACGACATACTCTCCGACCAAATCGACGAGATTCCCACGGGCGGGGAAAAGCTCGTCGTTGCGGTCTTTGTGGTTCCGTACGGTTTCGACAGCAGTAACTTCACCGGCATCTTCGCCAACGGCACCTCCGACGACATGAGCTACATAGGGTACTTCGAATACAATCTATAAGCACCTCTTTACACACCAGTCCGATACTCTTATAGTCAGCGTATGGTAAACTACTATTTCAACATAGGTCTCATCTACTTCATTATCGGTTTTGCCACCGCCATTATTTCATACTTCATTTTCAGAAAAGACGTAATAGGGCACTTTCTCGGGGCTCTCATCGTCGGACTCATCGGTTCTTTTCTCGGCGGCGCTCTAGAGCATCTCTTCGCACATATCATCCGTATCCTCACCAACATAAATGGTTCGGTCAACATTTTTCCTCCGCTCATAACTTCGGGTA
The DNA here is from genome assembly GCA_964346645.1 of uncultured Spirochaetaceae bacterium. Lineage (GTDB taxonomy): Bacteria > Spirochaetota > Spirochaetia > DSM-16054 > Sediminispirochaetaceae > CAYFVU01. Next base: position 22,267 of record CAYFVU010000024.1, read on the forward strand.
TACTCCTCTGGATATTCGTCAAGGCGAGCGACCGCTACCATCAAGATATCGGAGAGGAGTAGCACTGCGCCGTTCACACACACCACTTCCGATAATGCATATTCTGTCTACTTTTCCGTCGATTTTTAGTCTATTTTTAAGATATTGTTTAGATGAGGAGCACTATTTAATGAACCCTGAGCACAACGAAGACACTTCCGACATGCACGAGAGCACGGCACACAGGAGCGAAGGCGACTCCTTCAGACGTCTCATTTCTGTAATAGAGACACTCAGAAGCCCCGAGGGCTGTCCCTGGGACCGAAAACAGACACCGAGCTCACTCGCCCCGAACATTCTCGAGGAGGCCTACGAGTTCATCGATGCCCTGCACAACGGAGATACGGCAAACATGCGGGAGGAGCTCGGCGACCTCTACCTACTCGTCTCCATGATCTCCTATATGCAGCAACAGGAGAACAGCTTCAGCATCAGCGAGGTACTCGAAGAGATCTCAGAAAAACTTGTGAGGCGCCACCCACATGTTTTCGGTGACGAAAAGAAGGAGGACCCCGAGGAGGTGGTCGAGCTGTGGAACAGCATCAAGAAGAACGTCGAAAACAAGAAGAGTGTCGATTCACTCACCGAGAAGGTCCCGCGTACCCTCCCCCCGCTCGAACGCTCCTATAAACTGCAGCAGAAGGTGGCGAAGGTCGGTTTCGACTGGAACGATTCGACCGACGTAAAGAAGAAGGTCGTCGAGGAGCTGCAGGAACTCATAGAGGTCATAGAATCGGATGAGACTCCGGGAGACCGAGAGGAAGAGGAACTCGGCGATGTTCTATTCTCCGTAGTAAACCTCGCGAGATTCCTCGAAATCGACCCTGCCGTTGCTCTCCACAAGACAAATCAGAAGTTCGTCGAGCGCTTCAAGTACATCGAAGAGAACATGAAAGCCGACGGAAGAGAGCTCTCAAAGGAGAACTTTACCCTCATGGACAGGCTGTGGGAAGAGGCGAAAAGGCACAACGAATAGAGTATGTATTTTATTTAATACACTTAGTAAATATTGTAAAGTAGTCGCTTATCGTATTCGGCGTTGGTGCTGAACCGCCACTCCTGTTTTCATCTCTTGATTGAGCCTCCTCGAATCCCGTCGCCCGCATGCTCTTGCGCTGCACCCGGTACCGCGACAAGAACTCTCCCGGCCCACCGTAACTGTTCATGAGATCCTTGAGGAGCTTCCCTCCCTGCCCGCTCCCTGCGGTCCGCAGTTCAAGCATCTCCGCGTCCCCTCTCTCTTCTTCGATGTCTTCGATGAGGTGCGGCGCGAATCCCTTATCCAACTCCTCCTCGCCGAGCCTTGCAAACTGCGCCTCTGCTTCTGCGAAGAGAGCGGAATCTGCAGGTGAGATGTGAAAGACCGAACCGGCATAACGAGACATGAGCGACTTCCCCTTCCCGCGGGACAGCTCCGGCGAGATCTCGCAGATTCTCGTTACCCGTATTCCCTCGGGGAAGACCCCTTCGAGGCGGCGTAGAAGCTCCTCTGGAGATATCTCACCGGTAGTATCCGCAGCAGAGGTGATTTTCGAGCCTGAGTTTCGAGAGGAAATCTTCGCGCGGCATATCTCCGCCTCCGATTCGATGCCGAGTGAAAGCGGATGGGCGAACTCGATTCTCGGTTTCGGGTTGTAGCCCCGTGTATATTCGAGCAGAACTCCTGCTCGCTGAAAGGAGCGTTCGAAGATCGTCATGATGTTGATGTGGGAAAGAAATCGTGCCCGTCCCTTTTTACGGAACTCGAAGAGAAACCAACGGCCTTCCGCTTGCCCTCCTTTCGAGGCCGCCGGTTCAGCCTGTTCGGCTATCCTCAACTCTTCGGCCATCTTCGGCTCTTCGGCGAACTCGTCGTCGGGAAGCTCGTCTGCTCCCTCCTCCGGTTTCAAGCCGTAGACACACACTCCGCAGTGGTGTCCGCAGGGAAACGCACAGGCTCCACTCGTTTCCCCGCTCTCACTTTTTTGCCACTCGTCGAAGAGGAATTCCCGAGAGACACCGAGGTCGACGCTGTCCCAGGGAAGCGTCTCTTCGGGCGAGCGCGCCCTGCAAGTCTCTGCCTCCACATCCCAATCGGCATCCCGGAAGACTTCCCTCCAGAGTTCCACCGACAGGTGCTCCTCCCAGGCATCGAGACGGGCACCTCTCCTGTAGGCATCGACGATGAGCTCGCCGACACGCTCATCTCCGCGGGAGATGACCCCTTCGAGGAGGGATATGAAGGGAGAATGATAGGCGATTCGCACCGGAGAGCGCTTGAAGGCATCCCGTATCATTCGAATCCTCGCAAGAGAGCTCTCCTCGTCGAGCTGCCGGGACCACTGGTAGGGAGTGTGAGGCTTCGGTATAAAGGTGCCGATGTTGGCGTTTATCTTGAAACCGCTCCTGCCTCGCACCTCGCTCAGGTATTCTACGATCGCATTCGCCTCGCAGCTCGTCTCGTCGCGCTCTTCGTTCACCTCCGCCGTACTCGATTCCGCCGCGGCAAAGCCGCCATTGTCCTCGCAGCCGGCGTATATCTGCGGCGGCAGGCCGATCATGAAGTAGAATTTCGCCATGTTCCACCCGCGCCGTCTCGCCTCCTCGAGAATTCCGGCTACCTTCTCGAGCGGCACCGGCTTGTTCACCCGCTTCTGCCACTGCTCCTTCGGCGTCTCGACGGCGAAAGTGAGGCCCGACTTGCGCACGTGCGATATCTCCTGCAGCAGCGGGAGGGTGAATGAGTCGATCCTCAACGATGGGAGCGCGAAGGAGACCCCCATTGCGGCATAGCGTCTGTTGAGGTAGCGTACCAGAGGACCGAGACCTGAGAAGTCGCCGGAGGAGAGACTCGAGAGGGTGATTTCACGGTAACCGAGCCGGTGTATGAGGAAATCGACCTCCCGGATGATCGTCTCGTAGGACTTTCTGCGATATGGACGGTAGAGTATTCCGGCGTGACAGAATCTGCAGCCGTTCGGGCAGCCCCTCATGATCTCCACCACCCCGTGGTCCTGCACCACGTCTACGTTCGGCACCGGCATCATCCCCTCGCGGTAACTGTCGAACTCGCGCCAGAGGCTCCGTACGGCCTTCGTACCCTTCCTGAGGTTCTCCTGTGTCCACACCGACGGGTGGCTCCTGAGAAAATCCATCCGCTCATCTCTTCCCGCGCCTTCTGCCTTCATCTTCTTGAGCATCGAAACGAGGTCGTGATAGATCTCCTCACCCTCCCCCACGTATATCCCGTCGAAGAACCCGGCGAAGGGTGCGGGATTCGTGAGAGCAGGCCCTCCGGCGATGACGAGGGGATCATTGTCCCCGCGCTCGCCGCGGTCTATCGGAATTCCGCCGAGCTCGAGGAGAGTCAGTATGTTGGTTGCGGCGAGCTCGTATCCGACCGACACGCCGAGCAGGTCGAAATCACGCAGGGGAATGCCGCTCTCGAGAGAGAAGAGCGGTATGCCGCGGCTCTTGAGTTCCTCCTCAAAATCCGGCGCGGGAGAGAAGACCCGCTCGCATCTGACTCCGTCGAATCGGTTCAGCTCCCGATAGAGGAGCTTGATTGCGAGGTTCGACATCCCGATCTCGTAGAGGTCGGGAAAGGCCACCGCCACCAGTACTTCTTCCGGGGCTGCCTTGCCGAAAGTGGTTTCCGTTTCGACGTATGCCGTTTCGAGCGCTTCTATAGAGCCATATTCGCCCCCCGTGTAACGTCCCGGCATCTGCACCAGGGGGAGTATCGGGGCGAGTACCGTCTCGAAGTCCACACGTCCGCCGTGGTAGGTCAACGCGTTCTTACCTGTGTTCTTCATCTCCGTCTTCTCTTCATCAGTAGGTGTACCTGTTTATGTAGATATTCTGCAGCAGGGCCATTCCTACAACCGCGGTCCAGAGCGAGGATCCACCGTAGGAGAGGAAGAAGAGAGGAATCCCGGTAATCGGCATGATCCCGATCGCCATGCCTATGTTGACCACCATGTGGAAGAAGATCATCGTCAAGACCCCCGTCCCGAGCAGGACTCCGAATGAGCTCCTGGCATTGAAGAGGATGATGACCCCGCGGACTATGATGATACCAAAGAGCACGAGGACGACGAAGGAGCCGAGAAAGCCCCACTCCTCTCCAATGATCGAGAAGATGAAGTCCGTGCTACGCTGGGGAAGGTACTGGTAGTGGCTCTGCGTACCCTCCAGGTAGCCCTTTCCCAGAAATCCACCGGAGCCCACGGCGGTAAGCGACTGTATGATGTTCCACCCGCTGCCCCGTGGATCGATCTCCGGTTTCAGAAAAACAATTAGTCTCATGATCTGGTACTCCTTCAGAAAGATCCTGAAGAAGAATGAGCCGAAGAGTGAGCTCCAGAGAATAGAGAAGCCGTAGGAGAGCCAGTAGAAATACGGCCGCTTTGTTACATGGTAGCCGATCATCGCGAGGGCCGCGGTGGCGAAGAAGATGCCGACCGAGAATAGGACGAGCTCCCGCTCTTCCAGGAGACGGAAAAAAATTACATCCCGCCGCATGATGGAGGACTCCCATACCGGCAGGACCGCAAAGAGGATAAGGAGCATCCCCGCAAAAAGGAGAAAGAACACGTAGCGCTTCTTCGTCCCAGCGATGAAGCTTACCGCGAGAAAAATGGGAAAGTAGACGAGGGTCGTACCGAGGTCCGGCTGCAGCATGATCAGCAGCACCGGCAGCAGGAGAAAGAGCCCGCCCAGCACGAAGGTGGCGAGATCCTTGATCTGCTTTCCCCGTTCGCTGTAGAAGGCGGCGAGGCTGAGGATGAAGGCGATCTTCATGAACTCGGAAGGCTGGATGCCTAATCCGAATAGGCCGAGCCAGGACCTGGCGCCGTTGACCACCTTTCCCCACAGCAGCGTGACGATGAGCAGAAGCACGACCGCCCCGTACACATGATAGGCGAACCTTCCGTAGCGTTCGTACTCGCCTAACTGCAGCAGAAAGTAGATTCCGATGCCGCTGGCGATCCACACTATCTGTGCAATATACTCCCGGGACTCGCCGGATGCTGATGAGGCGGAGGTGACATTGCTCGAGTAGATGAAGAGGACTCCGATGACCATTAGAGCCACCATAGAGAGAAAGGTTACCGGGTCGAATTGAAAGAAGGAGCTCTGCCTCCCCTCTAAGCCGTTACTCCTGTGCGTCATTGTGCAACCAACCCCAGTTCAAGGCCTCTATGGCCTCGTCGTAATTTTGATTTGCAAAGAACCCCTGGAAGATGATGTTCGCCGCGCGAACGGCCCACCACTCCCACTCGTTGCTCGCCTCGACCATGGTGACGACCACCACCTGCTCCTCGGGAGGCGCATCGTACGGTCCGTTCGCGACGAACCAGGCGTTCCACCTGTCTTCGTAACCGACCTCGCCCGTTCCGGTCTTTCCGGCAACATCGACGACATCGGTGGTAATGACCACCTCTGCGGTTCCGTGCTCGATTACCCCTCGCATATACTCCTGGACCTTGTCGAAGATCTCGTTGCGTATGGTGGAAGAACGGAGCACCTCCGGCTCTATCTCCTCCTCGACCTCGCCGGTTACCGGATCCCGGATCTCCTTTACCACGTGAGGTTTGTACACAGTTCCCTCGTTCACCGTCATCGCTACCATGTTTGCCATCTGAATGGGAGTAGTCGTGAGGTAACCCTGTCCGATCGACATATTGACGGTGTCGCCGCCCACCCAAGGCGAGTTGAGATTCTGCTTCTTCCACTCCGGCGTGGGTACGAGTCCCTTCACCTCTCCGGGAATGTCAATACCGGTGTACTCCCCGAAGCCGAAGCGCCGGGAATACCTGGAGATGGTTTCGACCCCGAGATACTGCAATCCGAGGGTGTAGTAGTAGACGTCGCAGGACTCGGCCAAACCGTGCGGTAGATCCATGTAGCCGTGCCCCTCCGGTTTGTGGCAATTGAACGTGCGGTTACCCACTTGCAGTGAACCCGTGCAGAGAATGGTCTTATCCGGCGAAATGGCCTCTTCCTCCAGCGCTGCGCTTGTCATTACCACCTTGAAGGTCGAGGCCGGCGCGTAGCTCGACTGAATTGCGCGGTTGAGAAACGGATTGTTCTTGTCGAGAGAGAGCTCCTTGAATCGCTCGTTTGCATCCGACATGTGAAAGATGTTGGGATCGTACCAGGGATAGGAGACCATGGCGAGGATCTCGCCCGTGGCGGGTTTCATCACGATGGCGGAGCCCATCCTGTCCCCGAGGGCCTTCTCCGCCAACTTCTGTACCTCCGAGTCGATGGTGAGGACCAGGTTCTTCCCGTTCTGCGGCGGGACCTCCTCGGTCACCTCTCCGTCCATTGCCTTTCCGTGAACATCCACCGTGTGGTAGCGTTTTCCATTCTCTCCGCGAAGTATCTGATCGTAGCGCTTCTCCACCCCGCTCTTGCCGATGACCGAGTTGATGCCGTAGCCCTCATTGTAGAGCACCTGCAGCTCCTCCGAGGTTATGTTGCCCACATGCCCGACCACATGCGAGAGCGAGCCTATGTCGAGGTATTGCCGTATGGCCTTGCTGTGCCAGGTGACCCCTGGAAAGTCCTCGATGTGTTCTGCGATGTAGGTAATCTTCGAGAAATCTACCCCGCCCTTTATCTCTATGGGCTGATGAGAGGCACGGTATTCTGCGGGAATCTTCTCCTTGAGCTCTGCGGGGCTCATCGAGAGAAGCTCGGCGAGCCTACCGATCACTTCGTCGAACGTCTTGGAGTCGAGCTCCGCGGGAATGATATCAACGGCGAAGGAGTCGATGTTGGTAACCAGGGGGTAGTCGTAGTCACGGTCGAAGATCTCTCCCCTCTGCGCTTGTATGGGTATGACCCGCCGGCTCACCTGCTTCGCCCTGCTCTTGTACTCCATCCCCTGGATGATCTGCAGGCGAAAGAGGTAGCCCGTGTAGATCACGATGATCAGCACGAAGAGGAGCGTCATCGCGATGAGACGACTCTTGTATGCGTTGCGTATGCTGTTTGCCGAGTGGTAACTGCCTTCCATGAGTTTACTTGAAGATGGTGTGGCTGCGGTCCTTCATCAGCCCGACGAGGCGCAGCAGCGCATAGAGAAAGGGTGCGCTCACTGCATTCAATCCGGTCTCTATCAGAACGGAGACCCCGAAGTAGGAGCCGAGCTTCTCCGGAATAAAGAGTGCGAAGAGAAGGAAGGAGCCGAGCGCCTTTATGACTGTAGCGGAACCGGCAAGGAGAACCGGCAAGGTAACCGGGTCGATGTAGACCTTCTCCTTGGTAAAACCGAATACATGACCGACGGTCGTGTCGATGAAAGCGTGAAATCCGAATGGCGAGAGGGAGAGGAAGTCCTTTACCATCCCACCGAAAAAACCCATAAACTTGCCCTCCATCGGACCGAGCACATGGGAAAAGAAGACGAGCAAGATGAGCGGGATATCGGGTCTGACACCCCTCACCTGTATGCCCGACAAGACGGTAGACTGGAGGATCACCACGCCCACCACGATGAGAGTGAAGAGCAGACCCTTCTTAAGTTTCATTTTCGGCCCCCTCGTTCAGGCTCCCGATTCCGGCGGTACCTGTCTTCTCGAGGACGAAGACGTACTCGAGGGTCGAGAAGTCTGCGATCGGCTCGATCTCGAGCGTCAGTGAGGTTTCCCATTCGGGCGCCTCCACCGAACGCACCCGGCCGATATAGAGCCCCTCAGGAAAGATCGAGTTCAGACCGGAGGTGACTACCAGGTCCCCGTACTGTACGAGATCCTTCGCCCGCTTCTTTACGTACTCCATCCGGACCATCGGCAAATCCTTGCTTCCTCCTCTTACGAGCCCCTCGTGACGGCTCTTGCGCATTCGTGCGGCGACGAAGCAGGACCGCTCGGTAATCGGCAGGATCTTCGCCGTGCCGGGCCCTGTCTCTACTACCCTTCCGACGAGGGCCTGAAAACCATCGGCGTAGGAGATGACCGGCTGATCCTCACGGACACCGTCTCGCTCGCCCTTGTCGATCGTCAAACCGCCGAAGAGCACGTCTGCATCCTTTGCTACAATGCGGGCGGCTATGTGGGGCGCATCTATTTCCTCGGAGAAACCGAGCAGATCCTTGAGCCGTTCGTTCTCCCGCTGCATATCACGCAAGTCTCGCTCGATATGCTGGTACTCGTCGATCTTCCTGCGAAGCTGCTCGTACTCGCTGCGAAGCTTTCGCAGCTCTGCGATCGAATTGAAAGTGTCGGAGAAGAAGTTGCCTACCCGGGAGACCCCTACCTGGAAGAAGGAAAACGCCGAGTACCCGACATCTTTGGACTGGCCCACCAGGCTGCTGCTCTGCGAGCTGAGAAGAATGAGCGAGATGACAACGAGAACAAGATAGACCGTCGCCTCTCTGTGGTACAGAAAGAAGCGCTTGAGTTTATCCATTATTCAGAGCTGCTGATGCTGTTGTAGATGGTACTGTTGCTGTTTTCTCCGGCATTCCGCGCGTGTTCGAAAAACATTCCGGCACCCTTTGCAACGCAGAGCAAGGGCTCCTCCGCAAGAATGACCGGTACGCCGGTCTCCTTCGCTATGAGCTTCGGCAGCCCTTTCAGCAGCGAACCGCCGCCGGTCATGACGATGCCTCGCTCCACTATATCCGCGGCGAGTTCGGGCGGAGTTTGTCCCAGTGTCCGCTTGATCTCTTCGATTACCGCGCCGATCGGCTCCTGCAGGGCCTCCCGAACCTCTACGCTGTCGATCTCGAGACGGCGAGGGAGCCCGGTAATCGCGTCGGTACCCTTTATCTCCATCTTGTCTATCTGCTTGTCCGCGCTGGCGTTTCCAATGGTCATCTTTAGGTTTTCCGCCGTCTGTTCACCGACAATGAGGTTGTGCACACTACGCACATGCTTGATTATGGCTTCGTCGAACTCGTCGCCACCGAGCCTAATGGCGTTGGTCACCACCATGCCGCCGAGCGATATGACGGAGATCTCTGTGGTACCCCCGCCGACGTCACAGACCATGTGGCCGGCCGGCTCGAAGATAGGGATATTCGCGCCGATAGCTGCGGCGAGCGACTCCTCTATGACCTTTACTTCTCTGGCGCCGGCCTTGTAGGCGCTCTCTTCGACAGCCCTGCGTTCGACTTCTGTAATACAGGTCGGGACGCCGATGACCATCCTCGGTTTCACGAACCAGCGCCGGGGAAGGATCTTGGAGATGAAGTAGCGGATCATCTTCTCCGTCGTTTCCAGGTCGGCGATGACGCCGTCTCGCAGTGGACGAATGGCAATGATGTCGCCGGGCGTCTTCCATAGCATCCGCTTTGCCTCGGCTCCCACGGCCACAACCTTTTTCGTACCCCGTTCCACGGCTACTACCGAAGGTTCACTAATCACGATTCCTTTTCCCCTCACATACACGAGGGTGTTGCATGTCCCAAGGTCGATTCCAATATCTGTCGAAAAGGCATCGCTCAGCTTCTTAAATGCCATCTTACGTCTCCTCCTGTAGTAGAATCCTCTAGTGCATCAAAGCGTCGGATATATGCTAATACAACTTAAGTAGAGCGCCGTAGTGGGAAGGCTCTATTTCGAGCGTGCTGCGCCACTCCGCCCTGGCCTTTACGTTGTCTTCCTGCAATTCGTATATCTCTCCGAGATGAAAGTGTGCATCCGCCGATTTCGGATCGTTCGACAGTATGACTTCGTACTGATCCTTTGCTTTCTCGAGCATGTCCATGTCCATATAGATCTTTCCGAGAAGGAAGCGGGCCCGCTGCTCGACGGCAATTTCTTCTGTTACCTGTACGGACCTGCTGAGAAAATCGAGCGCCTTCTCGTTCCGTCCCATTTTATAGTAAGTTTGTCCGATTGTCATGTAGAGAATCGCATCGGGTTGCTCCTCGGCAGCCGTGAGAAAATAATCGATACTCTCCTCGTAGTTGCCCATCTCTCCGAGGGCGAGTCCGAGGTAACGGTACAGATCTGCGGCGGAATAATCCAACTCTGCTGCCCGCTTCAAGTGGTGGACCGACAGGTCCAGGAAGAAGCGCCCCTTGTGATAGTAGGTCTTGCCGAGAACGTAGTGGATCTTACCTTCCTCGGGCGGAGAGTCCAAAACGAGGAGCTTCCGCAGATTGACTACGGCCTTCCGGAAGAGTGGAAGCTGGTCTTCGGGACTGTACTGATTCGCCCCGCGGTAGAAATAGCTGAATCCGTTGTAGAGCAAATGCCGCTTCGAAAGGGGATCCTCCTCCAGCACTTCTCCACAGCGCTCGTTTATCGTCACGTAGTCGCGCATCTCCCAGAGTTGTGCGAAGCTCTTCTGCTCATCCTGCGGAGCAGTCTCATCCTTCTGAGACCCGAGAAACCAGGTCGAGATTCCTCCCGAGATGAACATGTAGCCGATCCCCGCCGCCACCGCCAGGATAATAAAGACCACGAGAAGACGGATTTTCTTTTTTTTGACTGCCGCTCTGTCCGGTTTTACGGAGAAGCTGTAACGATCGCCCGGCAACTGCATATGCTCACTAGACCCTCAATAACGATAGATCCTTACTCAAGAAGGTATCACATACTATCACAAAAAGATAAAAAAAGAGCAGACCTGTAAGCCGGGTTCTGTCGCGGACGACCATCTATCTGGGAGGAGATGTTGCCACCTCCCCTCTCGCAGCCAACCCGCAGCCTTTGGGCGGACAACCCGGCCGCTGCTCGACTTTGCTCCCGGTGAGGTTTGCCGTGCCGGCGCCGTTACCGACGCCGCGGTGGGCTCTTACCCCGCCTTTTCACCCTTACCGAACGGGATGCTCCTCCGGCGGACCTTGCGGCCACGCCGTCGAAGTTACACCGCCCGGCGGTATGTTTTCTGTGGCACTCTCTATGACACCTCGGGCAGTGCCCTCGGCGCCTCCGGGCGTTACCCGGCACCGTGTCCTGCGGAGCCCGGACTTTCCTCCGGCCTGAGCCGGCGGCCGTCTGGTCTGCTCTATATCTCTACTCTATCTGCTCTTCCAACTCTTCCGGCGAAATGATGTCGGCGAGGCTTCCGGTCTCCTCGGAGCCGACCGTCTCTTCCTCCTCCTCTTCGCTTTCGTAGTAGAGTATTCTACTGCAATACGGACAGAACAGGATGTCCTCTCCGCTGCGCACATCGTTCTCGAACTGCGCCGGAAGCTGCATGTGGCAGCCTGTGCAGACCGAGTCCTTTACCGGAACGATACCGAGACCGGACTTGGAGCGGATGATGCGCTCGAACTTGAAGAGGATCTCCTCGTCGAGGCCGGGAGTGATCTCCTCCTCCTCCTTCTCGAGCTCTTCGAGCTTCTTTCGCTTCTCCTTGTTCTCCTGTTCGATCTTCTCCTGTTCCGCCTTGAGCTCTTCCTCCTGGACTTGAATCATCTTCTCGTCCTTCTCGAGAGACTCTTTCAGCTCGCTGAGGTTCTTCTCCTCTTTCAGCATCTCCTTGCGCAGCTGCTGCTCCTTCTCGGTGGCATCGTTGATCTCCTTGTCCAGCGCCTCGTACTCGCGTTGGGTGGTGATGAGATCCATCTGCTTTTCGTACTCTTCGCGCTGGCGCTCGGCGTCCTCGAGGCGGATACGAAAGTGGCGGATGCGCTCTTCGGTATCCTCGACCTGTGTATTCTTCTCCAAATAGCTCTTCTTGAGCCTATTGAGCAACTCTGTCTTCGTATGCAGAAGCTTGGGCACCTCTTCGATCTCTCTCTCGATCTCGAACTTCTTCGAGAGGACATCCTGCAGGGCCCTCAGCTTGTCGAATACTTCCTGCATCATATAGCACAACTCCTTGGTAGCGAATGCTTCAGTAGTGAATGATTCGCGAATTAGTTATCTATGTAGTCCTTAAGGCGGCGGCTGCGCTTTGGATGCCGCAGCCTGCGCAGCGCCTTGGCCTCTATCTGCCTGATACGTTCCCTCGTCACGTTGAAGTAGAGTCCTACCTCTTCGAGGGTGAGGGAGTAACCGTCCTCCAGACCGAAGCGCATCTTCAGCACCTCCTGCTCCCTCGGCGGCAAGGTGTAGAGCACCTCCTGCAGCTGCTCCTGCAGAATCGTGAAGGCGGTCTGGCTCGAGGGATTTTCCACGTCCTTGTCCTCGATGAAGTCTCCGAGGAGGCTGTCCTCCTCTTCACCGATCGGGGTCTCGAGGGATATGGGCTCACGGGCCACGTTCTTGACCGACTTCACGCGGAGGACCGACCAGCCGAGCCGTTCGGCGACCTCCTCGTCGGTGGGTTCGCGGCCGAGGACCTGCATCAGCTGTCTGGACTCCCGCACTACCTTGTTGATCTGTTCGATCATGTGCACGGGCACGCGGATAGTGCGAGCCTGGTCGGATATGGAGCGGGTAATCGCCTGTCGTATCCACCAGGTGGCGTAGGTGCTGAACTTGTAGCCCTTGCGATATTCGAACTTCTCCACCGCCTTTATGAGGCCTATGTTGCCCTCCTGCACGAGGTCGAAGAAGTGGAGTCCCCGGTTCGTATATTTCTTTGCAATGCTCACCACGAGTCTGAGGTTTGCCTGGATCAGCTTGTCCTTCGCACTCTTCATCAGATGTTTGCCGCGGGCGATCTCCTTGGACTCCTCGAGTATACGGTCCACCGTGTCCTCGAAGTCCACCTCGATGTTGCGCAGCTTCTTCTCGTTCATCTGGATCTGGCGGATCTTCTCCTTTATCTCGTCGGCGGAGAGCTGGAGCTTCTCCTCTATCTGACGCCTGCTCTCGTTTATCGCCAGTCCGCGTCCCATGCTCCGCAGCTCCTTCGAGCTCTTTACACCGAGGCGATGCTCGATCTTCTTCTGCTCGTCCTGATACTTGCGGATCTTGCGTTCGGTGTTCAGAAATTTGTCTGAGAGGACGACGATCTCCTCCTGTTGGAGGTCGATCTTCTTCATCTCATCGAGCAATTCGTCTCGTCTCTCCGCGAGGCCGTTGTCCGACAGGACGTCTCGTCCGCCGGCGATCACCTTCTTCTTGTGCTCGATGTAGTCCTTGAGCGTCGGCTGCACCTCTTTCAGGCTCTCACGGTAGTACTGGTTGAGCCTTCGTCGCTCAGCGAGTATTTCGGAGATCTCCTTCTTCGAGAGCTCCATCTCGCGGGGATCCACCTTGGAGAAGGCCTTCTGCATGATCTCATTCATCTCCGGAATGAGCATGCCGGACTCGTGGATGACCCCTTTGATTATATTCTCTCCCTCCTCCATCTGCTTAGAGAGGCGCACCTCTTCGTCCGCAGTAAGCAGGTTCTCCTTACCAATTTCTCGAAGATAGAGACGAATCGGATCGTCGACGGCCGACTCCTTGTCGCTGTAGACGACCTTCTTCTTCCCTTCGTCGGGGGTCTTCTCCTCTTCCTCTCGTGACTCCGATGCATCATCGTATTCCTCATGAAATGCATCTTCCTCTTCGGCTTCAGCATCTTCGAGGGAAATCTCGGTTTCCTCTTCTAACTTTACATTGTTCTTCTCGAGCAAGCTGATTACCTCTTCTATTTTATCGGAATTTACAATCGAATCGG
>CAYFVU010000025.1:0-33508 GCA_964346645.1 uncultured Spirochaetaceae bacterium
CGGGGCGAACCACTGCCGCTCGCCGCTCGGCTCTCGAGGCGGCCGGCCGGATTGATCTGACCGGCTGGATTGAGCTTGCGGGCCGGATTCTTGATCATACAGGTGGTGGCGACACTCGGCGTTGGGACAAAATGGGGGATAATCCATAGACGACTCCTTTGCTCTTGGGGGTTATTACCCTCTACTAGCGAAGTTCTGAGCCGCCTGATTTTCCCTTTTGCAAGTTTTGGTCCACTATATAGATCTTTAGGAGGCTCAGTGTGGCAAAGCCGCACGGTTTTCAGGATTCCTACCGCGAAAACGGGCGGGAGCTACAGCAGTTCGCCCCTTTCCCCTCACAATTGCAGAGAGTGATACGGGTGTAATCTTGACATTTTGACTAATTTTCTATATGTTCTACATACAGTTTTCGGGGCAGGGTGTGTTTCTCTAGTGGAAACAATTCCCGACCGGCGGTTATAGTCCGCGAGCCTTGGCATACGCAGGGTTGAACCGGTGGAATTCCGGTACCGACGGTACAGTCCGGATAGGAGAAAACTTCAGATAGTCGAGTGGATTTCACGTTGATGTACCACTCGGTATATGTGAAGATCATGAACTATCAGCCCCGAGTCTACACGGCTCGGGGCTTTTTTCTTCATATTCTCCCTCCATTGCCCCGAATAGGGGGACACGTGTTTACAGGTTTAGTCGAAGAAGTCGGTACCGTGCGGAGTATCGATAGAAAGGGAGCTTACCAGCGTCTTACGATAGACGCTGCTAAGGTACTGGAAGACCTCGAGTTCGGTGACTCCATATCTGTAAATGGGGTATGTCAAACAGTTACCACAGTCGACGAGAAGGGTTTTTCCGTCGACACGCTTGAAGTCTCATTGCAGAAAACGGGTTTAGGCTTCCTCCAAACAGGGGCCGGGGTAAATCTCGAGCGCGCGTTGACACCGAATAGCCGCATGGGCGGACACATGGTGCAGGGGCATGTAGATGGTCTCGCCAGGATTACCGCTCTTCGCCAAAGAGCCGAAAATGTCTATCTCGAATTGATCCTGCCGAAAGATCTGATGCGCTATTGTGCGAAGGAAGGTTCAATCACGGTAGAGGGTATTAGTCTTACGATTGCCGATATTCGCGGAGTGAGAATTGTGCTGAACATCATTCCTACCACATGGAAAGAGACGACGCTTCGAGAGCATAAAGTGGGAGACAAGCTAAATATTGAGGTCGATATGATGGCACGCTATGTGGAGAGGATTCTCGAAGCACAAAACAGAGAGGGGTGAGAAGAACAATGCATGAGGAGGATATAGTGAGTAGAGATGAGTTGATACAGAAGGTCGAGAGATCGATCGAATCTCTCTCTCAGGGAAATATGATAATAGTGGTTGATGATTACGATAGGGAAAACGAAGGTGATCTCGTCGCTATTGCAGAAAAGGCAAGCGCAGGTACCATCAACTTCATGGCCACATATGGACGTGGACTCATTTGCCAGCCGATAACCGGCAGAAAAGCCGAGGACTTGGAGCTGCCTCTCATGACTCCTCACAACAGCGATCATCACGGTACCGCATTTACCGTATCCGTGGATCACGTAGGTGCTACAACCGGCATTTCTGCGTTTGAAAGAGCCCGAACGGTTAATGCTATTGCCGATAACAATGCGCATCCTGAGGATTTTATAAGACCCGGGCATGTGTTTCCCCTTATCGCACGAGATGGAGGAGTCGCAGAAAGAAGGGGCCACACCGAAGCAGCCGTAGATCTCGCCGAATTGGCGGGCTGTGCTCCGAGTGGGGTCATCTGCGAGATAATGAACGACGATGGAACAATGGCCAGGATGCCGGATCTGGAGTTGGTTGCAGAGCATCATGACCTGCTCATCATATCCGTGGATGAGCTTCTTAAATATCGCAGTAATTTGCATTTTGGAGCTACGCTCCAAAATGCAAATGCTTACAAACGGTGAGTGTAGGCGATGTAGAAAAAGCGTATAATAATGAGATTCTTTCAAAGTGGTAACTTTGAAAGCGTCCCACATTCTTGAGAATACTGCTGAAGAAGGAGAAGAAGCATGAGTATCAGAGAAATAGAAGGTCGACTTTCGGGAGAAGGAAAAAAGTTTGCGGTAGTACTGAGCCGCTTTAACTCATTTATTACGGAGCGTCTGTTGGAAGGTGCCGTCGACTGTTTGTCCCGCCACGGAACTGCTGAAGAGCAAGTTACCGCGGTAAGAGTTCCCGGCGCATGGGAGATTCCCGTTGCCGCAAAGCGTCTGGCCGAGAGCGGTAATTACGACGCGGTTATCTGTCTCGGCGCGGTGATCCGCGGGGAGACTCCACACTTCGACTATGTGGCTGCGGAAGTGAGCAAGGGTATTGCAGCCCTCTCGTTGTCGACAGGATTGCCGGTAAGCTATGGAATTCTCACCACCGATACGGTAGATCAAGCGGTCGACAGAGCCGGCACCAAGGCAGGCAACAAGGGATGGGACACGGCTCTGAGCGCCATAGAAATGGTTGATCTCATGGATAATTTGTCATAGACGGAAACTGCACTGAATCGAGGCTCAGCGTATACTCCCAGTTAGACCAGTCCGGACATGCTCAATCCATAGTATATCGTAACCGCCATCAGCACCAGCGTGATGCGGCCGAGCCAGTGGTGGATGTATCGTACCTTCTTCTTCAGCACCAGCTTGACCTTCGGGCTCCGGATGCCGAAGCCGACGATCGGTGTTATCACGATGAGCAGGAAGGTAATCACACCCAGCACCGCATGGCTAGAGACGAGGTGCACGCCGTGGGATAAGGAGACCATTACCCCGGCAATTATCATCGCAACCGCAGCGCCTATTGCACCGAGGAGATTGGTCCACTTATGTTTCTGATACCAGCCCGTGATCTTCTTCTTGCCGTATCGGGCGATGAACATCGATACGAGCATGGCCAGAAAGGCAAGAGCCATGAGTGTCCCGTGAATTGGCCACAGAATCGAATAGTACTGCATATACGCTTTCTCCTTTAAAGGCGACGAACGATTTTTTTAGTGGATCAAATCTTGCATTTGACTCTGAGGCAGCTCTCATTACTCCATTTTATGTGTGAATTTTCCTACTGATAGAGCCACATATATCCTGTTTTCTCCTCGATGGGCGAGGGATTATACTGCCGATGCAAGATTTAATCCACTAAATTTGGTTTACGAAGATCGGAGAAGAGCCACGGTACGAGCTCGGATACCGTCGGATGCGGGAGGACAGTCTCCTGTATCTTGGTATAGGGGAGATCCGCCTGCATGGCCAAAGCGAGCATGCCGATTATCTCGTCTCCGCCTACGCCGAAAACCGCAGCTCCGAGAATACGGTCGGTCTTCTTCTCCACAACCACCTTCATCAATCCCCGGGTCTCGTCCTTCTCCTTCGCACGACTTACTTTGCCCATCTCCATCGTTCCGACCAGGAAGTCGTACCCCTGTTTCTCCGCTTGCACTGCAGTCAGCCCGACACGCGCCAGGGGCGGGTCGATATACATGGCATAGATGAGATGACGGTCGGTACGCTTTCGGCCGCCGCCGCGAAAATAGTGGTCGAGAAAGACCTGACCATCGTGGACGGCGGTGTGGGTAAAAGCTCCCTTTCCGTTGACATCCCCGAGGGCGTAGATGTGTTCCCGACTCGTTCTACAGTACTCGTCCACCTCTACATGTCCTCGCTCCGTGATCTCCACTCCAGCAGCGGGCAGATCGAGGCTGTCGGTGTTCGGCTCTCGCCCGATGGCAAACAGGATGTGGCTTCCGTCCGCTTCCTCTTCACGCCCCTCACGCTCGTAGCGGAGTTTCACCCCGTCGGCGGTGGGCTCTACAGATTGTATGGAGCTTCCGAGCTCGAACCGTACTCCCTCCTCCTCCATGATCTGCTGAGCAATGTCGCTGAACTCGGGATCCTCGCGAAAGATTATTCTGTCGCCTTTGTCGAATACGGTTATCTCGCTACCGAGGCGCCGCAGTGCCTGACCGAACTCCATGCCGATGTAGGAACCGCCCGCGATCAGCAAGTGCTCGGGCAGTTTTTTCAGATCGAGGACGCCCCTGTTATCCAGCCAGGACACCTGTTCGATATTCGGCAATTTCGGGGTTCGCGCACGCGCACCGGTGTGAATGATGATGGTTTCTCCTTCTATCCGCGTCTCTCCTACGGCGACGCTGTGCTCGTCTACGAAGCGGGCCCAGCCCGGATAGAAATCGGTGACCTCTTCGAGCCAGGATCGGAATCCGGTGGTGGCGGAGTTGCGTATTTCATTCACTCTTTCCATGACCCGGGAGAAATCGATCGATTTTCCCCGTATGTCGACCCCAAAATCGGACCCCCTCGATGCCATGTAGGAGGCTCTCGCACTCGCCACCATGGTTTTAGTCGGCGTACAGCCCCAGTTGACACAAGTTCCGCCGACCATGTCGCCTTCTACAACCGCTATCGATAGCCCCTTCTGCAGTAGTTCGGGGAGTATGGTTCCCGTCGCCTGCCCTGTTCCAATGAGAATTAAATCGTAGCTCTTCATCACTCCTCCCTGCGAACGTATACACCGTATTTTCGTAGAAAGAGTCTCTCTTTTCAAGAAAAAGACAGATGAAAAATACCAGATGAAAAGTACCAGATATGCCTCCGGACACGGGCCGTGAAAGAACTCTTTGCCTCATCATCCTGCAAACTTCTCTTTGACCTCAGTGATATTTGGTGATATGCTCAATTTATCACCATGTATCATCAAGGCCGGGAGGCGCCCGGGAGTCCGCGGAAAAAACTGGCCGGTACTCCCTCGAGGACTCCGCTATGGAGAATAATCATGACGCTCGCCCATATGTGTGGGCACAGCCACGAAACGGACATCCGGTGGTGATTCTGCAGGAGGAGTGAGCAGATTTGAAAGGAACACGAGTTGAGCTCAGGCGAGAGGTTAAGACATGAAGACACTGGTATACGATCCGTTCTCCGGCATAAGCGGAGACATGCACATGGGCGCGATGGTGGAGCTCGGGGTCCCGCAGGAGTATCTACTCGAGTCACTCGAAGCACTTTCGTTGAAAGGGTGGAAGGTCAGTTTTCGGCGAGAACAGAGAGGGAGCATGACGGGTACCCGGGCTATCGTAGAGGTGGAGGAGCATGCTGAAGTCTCCGGCCACGGCGAGTCTCATGAGCACGGTCACAAGCACCGCGGTCTTAAAGAGATACGGCGAATAATAGAGGACAGCAGCCTGCTCGAGGGCACGAAGAGACGAAGCATGCGCATGTTCGAGACCATTGCCGAGGCCGAGGCGAAGGTCCACGGTATGAATGTCGATGAGATCCACTTTCACGAAGTCGGCGCGCTCGATTCGATAATCGACATTGTCGCCGCGGCCGCAGCGATAGAGTACCTCGCACCGGAGCGCATCATTTCCCTGCCCCCCGAGCTCGGCGGCGGCTTCGTCGAGTGCGCTCACGGGCTCATTCCGGTACCGGCTCCCGCCACGGTCAACATCCTCGAGGGCGTGCCGAGCAAGCGGGGGGCGGTACAGAAGGAAACGACCACCCCCACCGGCGCGGCCATCCTCAAGGCGAACGTCGACGAGTTCATAGAAACGGCCTCCTACCGGACGGTTTCCACGGGCTACGGGGTCGGCTCCCGGGAGCTGAAGATACCGAATCTCCTGCGGACCTTCATCGCGGAGAGCGGCTCCGGAGGTGAGAATACGAAAGAGCCGCAGGCGGAACCATCCGACGCAGAGGTGACCGAGGCGGTAATGATGGAGTGCAACATCGACGACATGAATCCGGAGCTCTACGATCATGTACTCGGGCTCCTCTACCGGGCCGGAGCAAAGGAGGCATACATTACCCCTGTGCAGATGAAGAAGAACCGTCCGGGGACCGTACTCACGGTGATGTCCGCACATTCGCAGAGGGAACGTATACAGAGGATTCTCTTCCTCGAAACTACTAGCGCGGGGATACGGGAGTATTCGGTCCGGCAAACGATGTTGAACCGCTCCTTCGATACCGTAGAGACCCCCTACGGGGCGGTTCGGGTAAAACACTTCTACTACGACGGAGAGTGCATCTCGAAGAAACCGGAATACGACGATGTGCGTGAGCTCGCAGAGAAACACGCAGTTCCCCTACGGACGGTGTACGGGAGCATACCAGTATGAAGATCGAGGAGAAACGAGAGCAGTTGTTTCGAATACTCGGCGAGACCGGCTCCTGCGTGACGGCCCTCTCCGGCGGCGTGGACAGCGCGGTGCTCTTGGCCGCTGCCGTTCGCGTCTCCGATATTGAGGTGTCGGCGGTCACCGTGCGCGCCCCGTACGTTCCAAGGCGAGAGCAGGAGACGGCCGAGGAGCTCACCCGTCGGCTCGATGTTCCGCATCGGATACTCGACATCTCCTTTCCCGAGGAGCTCAGGAACAATCCTCCCCTGCGATGTTATCTCTGCAAGAAGGCGCTCTTTACCCGGATATGCGAGACGGCGGAAGAGATGGCTGTCTACAGCGTATTCGAGGGGTCGAATGTCGACGAGCTTCAGACCTATCGTCCGGGAAAGAGAGCTCTCGACGAAATGGGCGTGAGGAGCCCCCTCGCCGAAAGCGGTTTGACCAAGGAGGAGATCAGAGAGACTGCGAGGGCCTGGAACCTTCCGGTTTGGGACAAGCCCTCCTACTCCTGTCTGCTGACTCGATTTCCTCACGACACCCGGATAGAAGAGAAGGCCCTCACGATGGTCGACGAGGCGGAGCTAACCGTCCTCGAAGAGGGATTTTCCTCGGTAAGGGTCAACAAGCACGAACAGTTGGCGCGGATAGAGGTGCCGCCGGCGGAAAGGGAGCGCATCTGCACCACCGAGCGCATGGACAGGATCGATGCCAGACTACGGGAGCTCGGATACAGGTATGCGACTTTCGATGTGGGCGGTTACAGAAGGGGTAGCATGGATCCTCGAGAAAAAGATCGATAAGAGCAAGATACAGGAGACGCACTTCATGGACAATCAACCAGATAGGCTCGCCGAGATTCTCGACTCATTCAAGCGGGGCAACTCTTCCCTCGAACAGACGCAGGAGGAGGTGCAGAATCTCTTCTTCCGGGATCTCGGCCACACGAAGCTCGACACCGATCGAGAAAAGCGGACGGGTTATCCCGAGGTGGTGTTTTGCAGCGGGAAATCGCTGGATCAGATACGCGATATCTTCCACAGCATGAGCACACAGGGCATAAACATCCTCGCAACGAGGTTGAAGGAGGAGATGTATGCCGAGATTGCGGAGGAATTTCCACGGGCCGAATACCATCGGGGCCCCGGCATCTTCATCCAGCGCTTCGACGAATGGAAAGAGCTCGGTCGAGGAGAGATCGCGGTAGTCAGCGCAGGTACCTCCGACTACCGGGTGGCCGAAGAAGCCGCACTCACCGCTTCATTTTACGGGCACAAGGTAGAGAGCTACAGTGATGTGGGTGTTGCCGGAATTCACCGGCTCCTGAGAAGGATAGACGAAATTCGCCGGGCACGGGTCATCGTATCCGTTGCAGGAATGGAGGGAGCCCTCGCCGGAGTGATCGCGGGACTCGTAGACAAACCCATAATTGCCGTACCCACCAGCGTCGGCTACGGGGCAAATTTTCAGGGACTCTCGGCCTTATTGACAATGCTAAACAGTTGCTCCGCAGGTATCTCGGTGGTCAATATCGACAATGGATTCGGCGCCGGCTACCTCGCGGGGATGATCAATGCGCTCTAAAAGCACACTGGAGGCCCACCGCACCACAGCGAACCTACGGTAAAACCACTTTATTCCCCGTGAGCTTTGCGTCTATACTGTAGCCATGGCCGAGACGCGCAAACCGATACAACCCGAACGACTTCTGAGAATACAGGAGCTCCTCGAAAATCGACACACGGTGAAGGTAGTGGAGCTGAGCGACGAGCTCGAGGTGTCGGAGAACACCATCCGCAGAGACCTCATGAAACTCGAGGAGGCAGGGCTCTGCTTCCGTACGAAGGGAGGCGCGGGACTCCTCCAGGCCGGCATCTCCGGTGCAGTGTTCTCGCGCCGTATCGGGAAAAACCGTGGGGCGAAACAGGCCATAGCTCAGGAGGCCTTGAACCTCGTCGAAAGTGGTTCCTCCCTCATCCTCGATTCCGGAACCACCGCCTTCGAGCTGGCCCTTGCGTTGCGAGAGAAGGAGCACGTGACTATCATTACCCCGTCCATCGAGGCTATGCAAGCCCTCACAGGAATTCCCGAACTCACCATCATTCTCTCAGGTGGAATAGTGCATGCCTCATCACGATCGCTCGTCGGCCCCCAGGCCGAATCCTTCTTCGAGACGATACACGCGGATATACTCTTTCTCACGGTCAAGGCGATATCTCTCGAGAGCGGCCTGACCGACCACAGCGTCACGGAGGCCTCGGTAAAGAGAAAGATGATACAAAGTGCCGCAAGAACGGTAGTGCTCGCCGATCACAGCAAATTGGGACAGATCGCCCTCAGCAAGGTGGCCGATCTCGATGTCGTGCACACACTCATCACCGACAGCGGTGCGGACCCGTCCGTAATCGAGGCTCTGCGAGAGCGCGGAGTGGAGGTCGTGGAAGCTCCGGTGGAGGCAGAGGAGGAAAACGGAGGATTCGAATAGAGTCGGGGTGCGTGCGGCGCCACGGTAAATCTCACGTGGCAGCCCGGCAGCCCGTGAAGCAGGCTACGAATGTAAGCTGGTCTCGCCGGTACTGCGCCGTTCCGTAAGGAACATGCTGAGCCACGGAAGCACGAGAACGAATCGAATTGTAGGACCGTCTGCTTTCATATGTGATATAATATACCCACAGGGGGTATGTAGCGTCAACCGAAAAAACTGATGCGCTATATTTTGCTCTTTTGCCTTCGCACCGCTTCTCTCACTATTCTCTAGAGAAAATGGCGGTAACAATCGCTGTACCGGCATGTATACTATTGACTATTCTGCGGCTCTACAGTATATTCAAACCACGCTCTTGTACTGTAAGTACAGAAGAGTGATCCGTGATCTTTGAATATTATGCTTCTTTTACCAAGAGAAAGCGTCGTTCAGCAGAATAAGGCAATATCTGGCAATATCTTATAGAGTACGAGCATAGAAAGATGCTCATCCGTAGCTCATCACTACGATGAGCCGCACTGCTTTGTTATTTTCCATGACATTCCTTCTTTCAGAACATCCAACTTTCGCAGTATTCTTGTAAAGAACGTAATCTAGTAATCGGAAACACGTCCGCCGCAGGCGAACGTACAAATTTTTATGCCCGAAACGGATGTTTCGGAAAAGGAATCTTACATGGCTAATAACAAGGTTTATGTCGGCAACATCAACTACAACACCTCGGAAGAGGAGCTACAGGATCTCTTCAAGCCCTACGGAGAGGTAAAGAGTGTCAACATCATCGTCGACAAGTACAGCGGTCAGTCCAAGGGCTTCGGTTTCGTAGAAATGGAGAGCGCCGATGCAGCGAGCTCGGCTATCTCCGCTCTCAATGAGCAGGAGCTCGGGGGCCGCCGTCTCCGCGTCAATGAGGCGAACGACAAGCCCCAGAGAGATCGTTTCTAATCGATCCTGACAAATCCGAGCAACATGCTCGAAAACCCGGCAGTACGCCGGGTTTTTTTTATCACTACGAGTAGACACCGTGTTATTCGCATAATTTTTCTTTGCTTATGAAACATGTGGAAGACGGTCTCAGAACATCTATCCTTGCCGTAGCTGACGGTTATCGGCAGATGAAACGGCTATCGCCTCGTACGGGCCCGGGACGGGTGCGCCGGTTGGATTCCCTCTTCGTGATGAGTTCGAGGGATTGATACCCCCGAGTCTAGATAGTATGGTCACCTTGGCGGAGATTCCTCGGGTATGAGTCCGACACGTGTGAAGAAAATGCCGATAATCCTCATTTCGCTCGCCGGCCTGCTCGTCGTCATCGGCGCGGTCGCCTATCTATATCAATATGCCACCGATCTGCTCCTCGAAAAAAAAATACACTCCTCGGCCGATCTCATAGAACAACAACTGGCCGTGGAATTGGCCTGGGAGGAAATAGATTTTCACGCGCCCGACGAGCTCCTGTTTTCCGGCCTCACAATCTCCAGAGGGAGGATGGAACTACACGCGCCGCACTGCCGGGTCTCCATCGGTCTTTTTAAGCTTCTCGGTATACTCGATGGGGGAGAGCTCATCAGGAAAGTGAGCATCGATCATGCAAAGTTCATCTACGGAGACACTCCCCCCGCAGACTCCCCCAGACTCCCGATAGCGCCGGCGAAGTCCGGCACAAAAGAGGGCAAGAGCAGATCGGGCCCGCCGGACAGGCTCCGGCAACAGCCACCGGAGCTCCCGTTCAGCCGCATCTGGAAGCTGGTGGAAACTGCCGCTTCATCGCAGTATCTTCCGAAAGAGCTCGTTTTCGAGGGAGAAGTCGAGACCCTAAAAGACGGTGACCGCAGCCTGGTGTTCCCCGGACCGCTTTCAGTCTCCTTCAGCCCTCGCCGCGATCGAGAACGTATCGTTATAAGAACAGAGGGCTACGTAAATTCTTCACTCAGCTTAGATTATGGAAATCGGGACATGAACGGCCGCCTCCTTATAGCCGAGGTAGAGAGTGAAGAGTTGTCCGAAGCCTTCCTGCCGATAGAGGACCACATACGGGCCGGAAACTTCCGCCTCGAAGCGGACTTCCGTATCCCGAGCGAGAGGGAGGCGGAGATCTCCGGAACGATTTCCTCGAGCAACATGGCAGTGGCGCATCCTGTCTTCGGCCCCGATCCCGTAAGCGGTATCGACCTCACCTACCGCTTCACCTGCTCCTACAACCTCGCGGCACCTCTGCCGCCGCCGAAGGTGCTCGGAAAGAATACCCCGTCTAACCCGAGCTTAGTCGCCGCCGGACAACAGTTCTCCGCAACCGAATCGGAGCAGCTGCACGGAGAGATCCTCTTTTCCCGCGGCGAGCTCGATGTAGAGGGAGTCGAGATCGATATCCTTCCTGCGCTCCGAGGCATGTATGCTCGGGCGGGTGACATTCCCCCCGGTCAATCTTCAAGACTCGAGCTCTCGATTCAGCTGCCGAAAACGAAGCTGCAGAGAGCGGTAAAGGCCCTGCCGAGAGAATTGATCGGCCCTTTCGAAGGTATCGAGCTCGACGGATCGGCGGCATGGGACTTCTACCTCGAAATTCCGCTCGATCGAATCGCCGAGATGAACTGGCGATCCGAGGTCGAGCTGGAAGGGTTCGAGCTGAAGAAGATTCCTACGGGGCTCAATATCTTTCTTCTCGACGATGAGTTCTGTTACGCGCCGGAGGGTTTTTCCGAATCATCTCCGGCCCCTCTGCGTATCCCGAAGGCACAGCAAACCTCGATGGAGTGGATGCGTAGGCACTCGGAACTGTCACCGGGCGTCATCCGACGCCTTCGGGAACGGTCGGAACGCTCTCCAGCCCCGCCGTCTGCCGTCGGCACCGGCCGCATCGAATCACACTTTGGCACATGTACCGAAGGTTATGATCGGAGCTACAGATATGTTTACCTCGATCAAATGAGCCCTCACATCCCGCTTGCGGTCATCACCGCCGAGGACGGAGACTTCTTCTTTCACGACGGCATCAACTGGCACACCATCAGACAGGCTATCGAAAGTAATCTGCGTTCCAGAAAGATTGAATCCGGCGGGAGCACCATCACCATGCAGCTGGTAAAGAATCTATTTCTCTCCAAGAGCAGGTCCCTTCGCCGTAAGCTCCACGAGGCCGTTCTCGTCTATCTGATCGAAGAGTATGCCCGCATTCCGAAGGAACGGATCCTCGAGGTCTATCTCAACATCGCCGATTTCGGCCCGGGAGTTCGCGGGATAAACGAGGCCTGCCGCTACTACTTCGACAAGAGCCCCTCGGAGCTTGACCCGGTAGAGGCGGTATGGCTCGCCTCTATCTTGCCGTCGCCGCGAAAATATCACCGTTATTTCGAGGCCGGGAAGCTCAGCAAGGGATGGTGGATTCGCTTACATTACTATCTCGAGCTGATGCGCGAGCGCGAGAGATTGACGGAAGAAGATTACCTCAGAGCGATGAGGAGAGGAAGGCTCTTTCGCAACGCAGACGGTGGCGGCGGATAAAAAACTCTGCTACTCGTTCACCGTTTATCTTCCCTCTCTTGCATAGGGGATGTCGGCATCTCTATGCCCATCGTCTGCATGCGGAGTTGGCACCGGCGGCAACCGCTCCTGCCGTCACGGCTAACGGAATATGCAGTAACGCGGGAAAACCGCGGAAAACAATTCCCTCAGAGCTGCATAGTCTCTGAAGGCTCTATGTCTTGCCCTTTTCCTCCTTTTCTCATAACCTACCGGGGTATACGCTTTTTTGCATTAAACAGCAATTATTCTGCTCAATACTACGAAAAACTAATTTTTAAGGAAGCACAACGTGAGCACATTTCAAGAAGCCAAACGCATAGTACGGAACTACTTCGACGAGTTGGAGCAGGCCGGCCCGGAGGCAGTAGAAGAGGTAATCGATAAGTACGGCAGTGACGACTACTACTGGCGAGGCGTGTACCCCTTCAGAGAACAGGAGGGCGCTTCAGCCGCCGCGGAGGCATTCTGGCGACCCCTCATGCGGTCGATCCGGCACATACAGCGCCGCCAGGACATCTTTATCGCCGGTGAGAACGAGATCGGCGGAGAAAATGAGACCGGAGGGACCTGGGTAATGAGCATGGGTCACTTCATGGGCCTTTTCGACGGGGAGTGGCTTGGAATCCGGCCGACGGGAAAGATGATAAATCTGCGCTATGCCGAGTTCAACTGCGTGAAGAACGGTGAGATCGTGCAAACGGGACTCTTCGTAGACCTCATCGGCTTCATGATGCAGGCCGGTCTCAACCCGCTGCCTCCCTCTACCGGCACCTACTTCGTGTATCCCGGACCGAGAACCCACGATGGACTGCACTTCGAGGACGCGCCGAAAGAGGAGAGTGAGAAGACCCTTGCGCTGGTAAACAAAATGGTTCAGGATCTCTCGGAGCTGAACGAGAGCGGCTCCATGGGTTGTCCGCCCGAGCTGCTCGAAAAGACCTGGGCAAAGGACATGATCTGGTACGGGCCCGCCGGAATCGGCGCGAGTTACACCATTCCGAGATATCAGAAGCAGCACCAACTCCCCTTCAGAAACAACTTGGAGGGAAAGAAGTTTTTGGGACACGAGTGCAGATTTGCGGAGGGAAACTATGCCTGCTTCTTCGGCTGGCCGAACCTGTCGAACCGGCCACTCGGAGGATTTCTCGGTCTCCCCGGAGGGAACGTGTCCGCCGAGATGCAGGTCGTTGATGTCTACCGACGCGATGGAGAGAAGCTCGCCGAGAACTGGGTCCTGATCGACATTCCCTACTGGCTGAAGCAGCAGGGCCTCGACATCCTCGAGCGAACCACCCGGATCGCCAATGCGAGGTTCTGAGGGCTCCTGAGGCCGGAGACCTGCCGGCCCCGGGTAGCTTTTTACTCCTCTCCCGTCCCCTGCATCTCCTGCTGCAGATCCTCCACGATTCGGAGGCGGCTCTGTTCGCTCATCCGCCGGTTGAATCGCAGCTTCTCAGGAGAGAGCTTCCGTCTGCTCAGATCCATCAGCTCCGGGTTGGCGATCACATTGTGGGGAGGCATGTCGAGCCTCCGGGCGTGTGTATCGCGGATCCTGAAGAGACGCTTCAACAGCTCCTTCTCGCGCCTCTTGAGGTGCCGGTAGCCCTTCATCTTCTTGTGTCGCTGACCGGGCGTGCGTATATAGTCGCGGTTCTGCACGATGAGGCATCGGTGAAAGTACTCCTCCAAAACTCCTGCGTTATAGAGACGCACAATCAGCTCATCCTTTAGGTCGAACAGGTGCAGCACATCATCTATCGCGTACTGTATCGCCTCCTCGTCGATTGGACGACGCAGCCAATTGTACTGCTGAAACTTCTTCTTCTTTCTCGTTTCCACGCCGAGCACGTCGTCGAGCACGCTTGCGTAATCCCTTTTGGGAAAGTCGAGTATGTCCGCCGCCGGCCGCAGGTCGAGCACGCTCTTTATGCCGGTTTCGTAGCCGTTAACCAGGAGCGAGATGTCGCTCGAGGCATCCCACATGACCTTCAGCAGCTTCTCCTCCTCGAAGAGCATTTTCAACACCTCGTTTCCTATGCGCAGCGGATCTATTATCACCGCCTCCCGACCGTCGTAGACCTGTATGAGACAGAGCCGTTCTCCGTAGACATGCAGATTGAACTCGCCTTCGAGATCGAGCGCAACGGTTCCTGTCCCTTCGCTCTTCAACTGTTCCACATACGCCCGTAGAGACGACTCGTCATCTATTGTTCTGTACTCCATAGAGCACTACCATACCACATCTACGGCAGCTGTGCAGCAGCAAGTCCTCTATTACCCCACACGTAGAACCTCCACACCGTTCTCGACCCGTACATACCGTGGTGTTCCTGCAACATTTACCGCACCGACGGGAAAATCGATCTTGAGGAGCTTCCCTGTATTCAACACACACTCCTCCCCGTCTGTAAACTTGAAATGGAGCAGCTCAGCTTTCTGCTGCACCGCGGGAAGCATGGAGAGAAGCTGCTCGTCGGTGTCGCTTCCCCTGTTCGCGTAAACGGCGGCGATCAGCACGAAGCTGTCGGGTTCGGCGGCATCATATTCGAGACGCGGGGTCAGGCTCTGCACGTAGCGCGTGTTCACCCCGTTCACCTGATCGTGAAATGGACGAGCCGGCACTCGACGCGAGAAACCACCGAGGTCGGCAAGCAAAGTATATCGGTCACCGATCCGCGCGACTTCCGCCGCGGCCCAATCGTAGCTCATACATTCGGGGCTGCCCTCATCGAAACCGAGGGGATAGCCCCCCTGGCGAAACACGAGGGACGGCTTGGTGGTGCGAAGCTTGTGGACGTGGATCAGCATCCCGCCCTTGACTATAGTCCAGGTAATAGCCTCTCCCTCGGGGTCTACCTCGTGAAGGGGATACCGGCTCGCGGCGAAGTCCCGCTCGCAGTAGAGATTCTCCATTTGCCAGCGCTGTCGGTAGTGTATTCCGTCCTCGGACCACTGCAGGCTCGAGTCGCAGTTGAAGGAGCCGTATACCGAACGGGAGTCGTAGGTAAAGATGCTCGAGTAGGAGAGATTGGTGTACTTTGCGTTGTACTCGTCCTTGTCATGATACGACTTGTGGTTGATAAGCTGTATGTGGCCGCTTTGCCCATCCCCCACCAGGAGCAGTCCGGCGGATTTCGAGGGAACCGAGAAGCTTCCCTCGTGAACGGGCAGCGGCTCCTCTTCGGCGTTCCAGAAAGGATCCTCCGGCGGCAGCATCAGAATGTTGAAGGCCTTTGCCGCCCAGTAGGGGGATCCTCCGCAGTTGTAGTGCTCCAGCACCCCTTCCGCAGGACGCAGGAATCCCATAGATAAATGGCCGAGATCGGTCAGAATTTCTTTCTCGAAGAAGAAGCGGAGCGTCGTATTGAATATGCTGCGCAGCTCTCCCACCGTTATGTCCAATGCGCCTAGAGAGTAGCCCAAGGCGAGCGGGGCGAGGTAGCCGAAGCGGTAGATCATCGAACGGCCGAAGCACGGAGGGCTTCCGTCGCCGGAGACAAAGTAGCGGAGGATCCGGGCGAATTGCCGTACCCGCTCCTTGTGAAGCTCTGCCGGCTCGGAATGCTCCTCCCCCTCCAGCATCACGTAGATGAGGTAGTAGTAGTGGAAGGCCCAGGCGTTGTAGTAGTCGATCCTGTTGATATTCCCGTCGCGGTACCAGCCGTCGCCGATGTACATGTGTTCGCATGCGGCGATGTTCCGGTCTATCTGCTCCTGGCTGTAGGGCATGCCGAGCTTCTTGAGCACCGCATTCGTCACTACGTTGAAGAGGAGCCAGTTGTTTTGGTGATACTCCGCCTCGGTACACTGATGGAGGTAGCCGGCCACCTGCTGCTTCTGCTCTTCGGAGAAACGCTCCCAGATCTGTCTGCGCGAGAGGTAGAGAGACCAGGAGAGCGATGCCATTTCCACGAGATGCTGGGCGTAGTCGGTAATGTCTCCCCAGTACTCGGGATGACCGGGATCGGTCCCGTTTATGATTCCACGGCGGTAAAACTCGGCCACGTCGTAGCTGCGTCCGTTCCACTCGAAACTCGCTTTATCCTTTTGAGACAGCCAGGGACCGGCCATGATAAAGGAACGAGTGAAGCCCTCTAACTCGTCGGCGAGCCTCCCGTGATGGCTCCTCGGCCCCGGAATGAGCTGCCGGGCGCAGCCGGGGGAGGCGTTGTCGATGATCGCCGCCGTCAATTCTCGGAATATCTCCTCGTAGTGGTCCCGGGTAAAACCGGAGTACCTCGATACCGTGTAGTCGTAGGGAGTAGAAAAACGTATTCGTCTCAACGCCTCGCCTCCTTGCGATTGCCCGCATCCTCACGAGCGACAGCCCCCTTGCGGTCGCCCACCGCCTTGTGAGCGTTTACCTCCTCGCGGTCGCTTACCGCTTTGCGGCTATTTGCCTCCTCGAGCTCGAAGGGATTGTAGGTGGAAAGCGGCCAGTGCCCTTGCGCCTCGATTCGGCCGAGGAGTAGATCACGTGTCGTACGAAGCCCCTCGGGAGTGAGATTGAGGTTGAGCACGATCGTCGGCGCATTCGGAAGAAGTCCTCCGCTCTCCTTTATTGTATACGGGGTGTTGGTGATCAGGAGTACCGGATACCCCTTGTCGACTAGAGTCTTAACGTAGCGGTTCGGCGCTGCCGAGCGGTCGTAGAAGTTCGTACAGATGATGAGGTCCCACTCGCCCCGTTCGACGAAATCCACGACTCCCTCATCGTCCTCCTCGTTTCCGCCGAACTCCGTCTCGTAGGTCTGTAGCTGCGGCCACTCCTCCTCTAACAGCTCCGAGAAGAGGGCGGGGTGGTCCCACCGATCGTTCGGGCTCTTTACGCTGTTGAGCTGATTGACCAGGAGGACCTTACCCCTCTTTTCGAGAGGGATGAGGCTGAGTTCATCCTTCGGCACGAGAATGGCGCTTCGCGCCGCCCTCCGGGAGGTCTGCAGCACAACGGGGTCGCTGAAGGGCTCGTCCGCGCGGTCCGGCTCGGCCATTCCCATGGATTCGAAGAGCCCGTAATCGTACTTCATTCCGAGCACACGACGCACCTTCGCATCGAGCTCCGCTGCGTCGATTCTGCCCTCCTCCACCCACTTGCGGATGCTGTAGAACATCTCCCCACGCCACTGATTCTCGGCCTTCATGAGTATTATGTCGGCTCCCGCAGCAAGCGCACGGGCACAGGACTCTCCCACTCCGTAGCGGTCTATCAGCGCTCCCATGGTCATGCTGTCGGTGGTAATGATTCCCTCGAAGCCGAGCTCATTCCGCAGCAGGTCGGTGACGATTCTCCGCGAAACGGTGGAGATCGTATCTCCGTCGAGATTCGGATACATGCAGTGGGCCACCATGATCGCATCTATACCGGCGGATATGAGCTCCTTGTACGGTGCCAGCTCGATTCGGTGGAGCCGCTCGCTGCTCACCTCCAGCTTCGGACAGGCGTGGTGGGCATCGGTAGCGCTGTCACCTCGTCCGGGGAAGTGTTTTGCCGCCGCCACGATGCCCATCTCCTTGAAGCCCTCCATCATCGCCACGGCATACTCCGCAACGAGCTTCGGATCGTCGCCGAATGCGCGTCGACCGATCTCCGGATTATCGGGATTTATGTTCACATCCACCACGGGTGAGTGAATCATGTCCAGGCCTGCAGCCTTCATCTGCAGCCCGAGGGCACGTGCGACATCGTAGGCGAGCTCCGGATTTCCCGAAGCGGCAATGCCGAGGTTGGAGGGAAACTGCAGCACCCCTCCTCTGCTGTAGTCCTTGCTCGTGTCCCCCTCCTGGTCGATAACGATGTGAAGGGGGACAGCGGGATTCCGCCTCGCGGCGAGCTCTCGAAGCTCATTCAAGGTCTTTACATACTCACGCGGGCTCGCATACGGCGGCTCGCCGGATTTCGCGATCTTTTGTAGAGAGGGCGTGTAATCAGGTCCCAAATCTTGCGACTTGGCCCGCTCATCACTGAAGTAGCGGAATATCCTGTAAAACGGTGATACCCGCACGCCGCTGCAGTGATACCGGGTTATGGCCTCTCGCAGATCATTGGTAATGACGGTTCCCGACATTCCTACGACCACGCACTGGCCGATCTTCTGCTCTACGGACATCTGTCCTAATATATCTTCGATAATATTTTCTCTATGCTTAGTCACACTTCACTCCTTCCCACAAGCTCCGCCTGATAGATCTGTGGCAACAGCTGTATGTATCTGCTATAGTGAGGGAAGGCGGGGGCACCACCCGTTACTGCGCTGCCCCCTCGCCTTTCCACGGGGGGATAAGATCTTTTCTTATCCCCTCTCTTTTAGTAGTTCTTCATCGGATCCCAATCGGGGAACACGAAGTCGTCGAGGCTCACATCGGCCCCTTCCGCATTCGCCTTCTCGATGTTCCTTCGTAGCTGCTCGGCCATTTTCTCGTTCCAGGATCGCGCCTGCTTGAGAAAGTAATCCTCGTTCTTCAGGAGGGCGGCGCTGTAGATCTCTCCCACGCGCGGCGAGATTACCGGCCACTGCACCTTTCCGGCATCCGGATTCTGGGTCACCGGCTCGGGATGGTTCTTAACCACTTCGTCGGCGATCTCGAGAAAGCGCTTCTGGTACCAGGTGGCGCTCGCGGTGTCTACCTCTTTGTTTCCGGGAAAGACTCCGTTCTTCTCGAAGTTCGCCTTCTGGAACTGCTCGTCGTGGAGCCACTTGTAGACTTCCATGGCCTCTTCGGGATTATCAGTCTGAGCCGAGAGAAATACCGATCCCTTCGCGAGACTCATGTAGCGGTAGGCCCGCCGTCCGTCCTCGGGAACGGGGACATAGGCGATACCGAAATCGAGATCCTCGTATCCCATCGATTTCCACACACGGGGCATCCAGGTCCCATCCATGTAGAAGGCCACCCTATTCTCGCCGAACATGCTGCGGGCAGCTTCCTTCTTCATCGAGCTCCAGCCGGGGGCAACGCTTCCGTCCTCTATGAGCCCTTTCAGCAGTCTGTAGACCTCGAAGTGGTTGTCGTTGGCCAATTTGAACTCGCCGTCTCGGTAATCGAAGCCCACTCTGCCGTAACGGATGTCGCCGGAAGCTGGGGTGGCGGTGGTAAAGAGTCCCTGGAGAGGACGTTCCATACCGTTTCCTACACCCGGCAAAGAAATACCGAAGAACTCGCCGTTACCCGCTTCAGTAATCTCACGGCACAGCTCCCGGAACTCGGGGAAGGTCTTCGGCATATCCCTTTCGGGATCGAGCCCAGCTTTTTCGAAGACCGCCTTGTTGTAAAAAAGCAGGCCGTGAAGCTTCACAAATCTGTTCTCGAAGGGCAGCGTGTAGAGCTCACCGTCGTATTCCAGGATGCCTTCCACGAAGAGCCGCTGGTCGAACTGAGACAGATAGGATTCGCCGACGTAGTCGCCTATCGGCTGGATCCAGTCCTGTGCGATGTAGTCCATCGCATCCATCTCCGGCGATAGCCAGAACAGATCGGCCGCCTCTCCGCTCTTGAGCGAAAGCGGCAAAGTCTGCTGATACTGATCCTGCGCATAGGTCTCGAAGACTAGGTCTATGCCGGGATGATCGGCCTCGAACTTCTCGGCCTCCGCCTCGAAGAAGTCCTGATTCTCTTGCGACCAGTTCCAGACCTTGACCGTTACCGGCCCCTTCTGCTCCGCCTCTTCCGTCTTCTCCTGGGCCCCTCCGGACCAGAGCAACGGAGCAAGCGCAAACAGCAACACAACTGCCAGTGCAATACTTCTCTTTTGCATTACATCTCCTCCTCTAAAATTTTTATCCTTTTACCGCTCCAGCTAAACCTGCTATGAAGTAGCGCTGAAACAGCAGAAAAACCAGCATCATGGGCACGATGGAGATGCTCGCCGCAGCCGCCATCGCCGCCCAGTCGCTCGAAAACTCACCCACAAACGCGTACATGCCTACACCGAGGGTCCGCAAACCGGGGCGGCTGAAGGTGAATACCAGGGGTATCATAAAGGCCTTCCACGCCCCGACGGTGTTCAAAATCGCTACCGTACCGATAATCGGCTTCGCCAGCGGAAACATAATGTAGCGAAACTGCTGCCAGAAGTTGCAGCCGTCCATTGCCCCGGAGTCTTCCATTTCGCGAGGGACTCCCACGTAGAAGCCGATGAAGAGCAGAATAGCAATAACCAAGGTCTTGCTCGTATAGGCGAGCGTATAGCCTATTCTGCTGCCGAG
Organism: uncultured Spirochaetaceae bacterium; assembly: GCA_964346645.1. Taxonomy (GTDB): domain Bacteria; phylum Spirochaetota; class Spirochaetia; order DSM-16054; family Sediminispirochaetaceae; genus CAYFVU01. Next base: position 20,395 of record CAYFVU010000025.1, read on the forward strand.
CAGCCCCAACATATCGGCGAGCTGAAACAGCGGAATGATGGTAGTGGCCCGGGGCACCACGGTGGTCATGATGAAGAGCAGTATGATAATCCGCTTTCCCGGAAACGAGAAGCGTCCCAATACATAGCCGCTCGTGGCGCCGAGAAATATGATCAGCAGCACCACACTGACCGCGAAGATAACGGTGTTCAAGAAGTAGACGGAAAAGTTCGCCGTAGTCCACGCTCTCACGTAGTTTTCGATCTGGACCGGGTCGGGAATGAGACTGGCGCTGCTGTCCCACATCTGCGCATTCGTTTTGAAGCTCGCTGAGATCATCCAGACGATCGGATACAGCCAGACGATGCAGAGCACAATTAGTACTATGTGCAGGAGTCCCATCCGCATTCGCCTTCTCAGCCGGTCTTTCCTCTTTCCGTCCTTTATCTTGCCTTCCCCCCTCGTCACCGTGCTGCTCGGCGTGTAGGAGCTGCCTTGCGTGTCGGCGGCGCTCTTGAGCTGCATAGTCGTGTCAACAACGCTCTTCATGTGTTTAGCCGGATCAGCCATGCTTTCCCCTTTTTACGATCTTGCCCTGCATGATTCCTACCACCATGATCAAAACTCCGAAGAGGACTGCCACCGCCGAGGAGTATCCGACCCTCGGAGCCGCCGTGCCGAAGGCGTTGCGGTAGATAAAGGTGCCGATAACATCAGTGGAAAATGCCGGACCTCCCCCTGTCATGGCCATGACGATGTCGAACACGCGCAGCGACATTACCACTCCCAGGAGGGTGACGATGACGATAACCGGTTTGAGCGCGGGGACGGTAACGAAGAGGAAGGTCTGCACAGAGTTCGCGCCGTCGACCTCGGCCGCTTCGTAGAGTTCCTTGGGAATAGTCTGCAGCCCCGCGAGCCAGTAGATGATGTACTGCCCCGAGTAGTGCCAGACTTCTACGAGAATTACCACGATCATCGCGAGGTTTATCGTCCCGAGCCAGTCTACGGGCCTTTCGAAGAGTCCCGATCCTACGAGCATGTTGTTTAGAGGTCCGTTCCACGGGTTGAGGATAAAGGTCATTACGATACCTATGATCGCCGTCGAGCTGACCATAGGGAGGAATAGGCCGGTGCGATACAGATTAGAATACTTGAGACGGGGGTTATTCAGAATGTAGGCAATAATTAGAGTGAGCGGCAACTTTATGACGTTGTTCAACACCACGAAGACTATGGTATTCTTGAAGGCATTCCAGAACATCGAATCTGCGAGCAGATCCCGATAGTTTCTTAAGCCCACCCAGTACTCCGGCCACTCCCCCATGCCGTTCCACTGGAAGAAAGAGTAGTAGAGGCTCGCAAGAAGGGGCCAGAGTATGAAGAGTAAGAAGAAAAGCATCGTAGGAAGGAGAAAGAGAAAGATCCACACTCCGGTTCCGCCTCGCGGTTCTCCGCCCGTTTTCCCGTATGACTGCACAGCTGCTCTGCTCATCTACACTACCTTGTGTTAATATCGAAAACGTTGGTGCAAACACGATCGTAACGTGTCCACTGAATTTATAGTAACACAATTTACAGAGCTGTCAATAATTTTTCAATACAATTTTTATTATTGTGCCATACAATATTTATAGTAAGAAGTGATAAAAAGGGGTTGAAGGGGATCTGAAGAGATGAAACGGCACGCGAAGGGCTTCGCGATGTCCGTGGGGCACTCCTATTCGTGGGGCACGCCTATTTTTTCACGAAGACCGATTTGCGTATGACAAGATCCGGCTTCAGGGTCTTCTCCAGATACATGGGTGAGCGACGGGGCTTCAGCTCCTGGATGATTTCGAAGCCCTCCTCCACCAGAGCCGCCCGATTTACCCGGATGGTCGTCAGCGGAGGGCTCGCGAGATTGGCCGCGAGAATGTCGTCGAAGCCGACCACCGAGAGGTCTTCGGGGATGTCTCGCCCTACTCTGCCCACAAGCTCGTACATGCGCAGGGCGGAGACGTCGTTGTAGCCGAAGGCGGCGGAAAAACCCGAATCGAGGTAACCCTCGAGCTCTCGAGCAGCCTCTGCGTCCTCTATGTCGAAGCAGAACCGCTCCAACTGGAGATCCAGCTCTCCCCGCCAGCCGTCGACGGCCTTTTCCAGCCGCGCCAGCCTCCTGCTGAAGACCTCGTTCTGCTCGAACTCCTGAGAAAAGGCGAAGAGGAGTTTCGTGTGGCCGAGACTCACGATGTAGTTGACCAGGTCTTCCATCTTCTCCTCAGAAATGAGAACGGAGCCGAACTTCCCGGATATATCTGAAGGCAGCGATCGGTTTATGAGCACCGTCGGGATATCGTGCTCTCCGAGATACTGAAGATAACAGCGGGGCAGCGATCCCTGCACGAAAAAACCGGAGGCCTTCAAGACTTTTTCTTTGAACTCCTCCGGTACCGTCTCCGAACGCTTGTCGTAGATGATGAAATCGGCGTTTATGTCGTTTCTGTTCATCATCATAAAGTAGGAGAAGTAGATATCGCGGCTGTGACTGTTCTCGGGATTCTCCTGATCGGTCAACCAATGGCTCCGCGACTGGTCCACGAGCATGCCGATGTAACGAGTGGGCTCCTTGTCGTGGGGAATAGTGACTACCGATCCGGCACCTTGCCGAGGCTTCAGATAGCCGAGGCTCGCGAGGTAGGCTGTTGCCTTGTTCACCGTCTGCGGATTTACTCCGTACTTCTCCGACAGCCGGCGTATAGGGGGAATCTTCTCGCCTATTTCATAAGCCCCTGCAACGATGTCGTGCCTGATCGCTTCGGCAATCTCGAGATACTTGTGTCTGTAAACGGTTCCTTCGCTCACAGTTGAAAGTATGAACAGAAAGATAGTAAATGTCAATGATTATATAACACAATTTTCAGTTATATCATTATTGTATGATACAATTTTACGATCAGGTAAGCCGATGCTCAGGCACTTTGCCTTTGAGATAACTCTCCACCGCCTGCACCGAGCCGAGCTGCATGCCGAGCTTGCCGCTATCGGTGTCTGAAGCAACATGTGGACTGGCGATGATGTTGAGACCGTCGAGCGGGAGGTCCTCGTGCTCCCACACCTCGTCTATACCGTAGCCCCACAGGCGGCCGTTCCGCACGGCCCTCCACACGGCCCTGTTGTCCACCAGAATACTCCGGGCGCAGTTTACCAGGACTGTTGCCCTGCTCATAAGCGCCAACTCGGACTCGCCGATAATCTGTTTGTCCGCCGAAGCATGGAGCGAAATGAAATCGCATCGTTCACACAGTTCTTCCAGCTCCACATACCGCACACCGCTCTGCTCGGCCCACGCATAATCCGGTCTCGGGGCATAGGCATACATCGAGGTGCTCAAACCGGAGAGCAGGGATGCGAGATACTTCCCCGAATAGCCTGTCCCCACTATGCCGATCCGCTTTCGGGATATATCGATCCGCGACGGCCCGCTCTTGCGTTCGCCCCTGCTCGCCCGCTCGTGCTGATGCACTCTTCTTCCCGCAACATCTATGAGAGTGGCTAAGGCCCACTCAGCCATGGGCAGGGCATTGACCCCCGGCGTGTTGGTGACGATGACCCCGTAATCCCTCGCCGCCTCTATGTCTATGTTGTTGTAGCCCGTGCCGTAGCGGCTGATGAGCTCGAGCGAGCCCCCCGCACTCCTGCCTACTCGAGACAAGAGCTCTCTGTCGTAGGTCTCGAGATCCGCTATAACGGCGAGCGTAGACTCGAGCTCGACAGGGTCCAAAGGTTCGGCCGGGTTTCTGTCGGAACGCAGCTCCAGCTCGAAGCCACTCTCGTGAGCAGACCGCGCGAGTCTCTCGGCCGCCTCGCCTGTGTGATCCGGCATGGTGAACAGCTCGTCGGAAAAGCTGGTTGCAAATACTACTATTTTCTGTCTCGACAATCGTATACTCTCCCGTTTCGGATTCATCCATTCTACCTTCTACATCCCACTCTCAACAAGGATTTTTTGTTTTTTTGCACTGTGTTGCCGAGTATTCGGCTCGAGAGAGAAGGCTAAGAGCTCGAATCGATGCCGAAGAGGACTTCGATTCCGAGAGACTGGAAGTGCTCGGTATCGGAAAAACCGCTGTCTGTTATGAGCACATCCACATTCTCCGGTCTTGCGAATACGGAAAAGGTAGTTTTCTCGTACTTGGAGGCGTCGGCAAGAATGATTCTTCTCTTCGACACCCCGAGAACCTGAGACTTGAGGTTGCTCTCTATTACGTTCTGTGCGGAGAAGAGGCCCTCCCGAGAAAAACCGGTGGTCCCGATAAACCCGAGTTCCAACTGGAAGCCTCTCAGATTCGTCTCGGCGGTGGGACCGATAAAGGAACCCGCATCCTTCCTATAGTTGCCTCCGAGACTTATCAGCGTTATGCCAGGCACATCGGAGAGTGTCGTCATTACGTCGAGCGAATTGGTGACTACCCGGAGACTCATCTTCTTCAGCTCTTCTGCGAGAAGCATGCATGTGGAGCCCGAATCGAGGAAGATCGTATCATCCTCCCTCACGAGTCCAGCGGCCCTGCGCACGATAGCCATCTTCTCCTCGATGTGCTCCCTTCGCCGCACGTTGAGCTTACGCGTGTACTCCTTGTCTTCGGCCTGTTCGGCGCCGCCCCGGGTGCGTAAGAGGAGCCCCATCTCCTCGAGCGTGGAAAGATCTTTTCGAATCGTGACCTCCGAGACATTGAGCCGCTCGGTCAGCTCATTCACGCTTACCGATCTGAGCCGGGAGAGGATCTTTAGAATATCTTCGTGTCGTCTGTTGAGTGCCATTTCGTTTTCTTTCGTTTCGAAGCATATAACGTAAATATAGAAGTGTCAATATAGGACCACACCCATGTTTCAGCTTCGCAGTCTTTCGCAGTTTACCGCATTCCATAATTCCTTGACCCGCCTCCACTCCGGCCATACACTTTATTATAGTGAACGATATGCATCGTACATAAATTTCGGAATAGAGGTGATGGCGAATATGCCGAAGAAGATACGCTGGGGAATAATCGGTTGCGGCAATGTTACGGAGAAGAAGAGCGGTCCAGGATTCCAGAAAGCAGAGGGCTCAGAGCTGAAAGCGGTCATGCGCCGGGATGTAGAAAAGGCTCGAGACTACGCCGAGAGGCACGGCGTAGCTCGCTGGTACGGCGAAGCCGCCGAGTTGATACGGGACCCGGAGGTAGATGCGGTATACGTAGCCACACCTCCCTCGACACACGCTGAGTACGGCATCCTCGCCGCACGCGCCGGCAAGCCGGTGTATGTAGAGAAGCCGATGGCTCTCGATGCAGGGGAGGCTCGATCCATGATCGATGCGTGCAGGGAAGCCGGGGTTCCCCTCTTTGTAGCCTACTACAGGAGGGCGCTTCCCCGTTTTCTCAAGGTCAAGGAACTGGTGGACTCAGGCTCCGTCGGAGATGTGCGGGTGATACAGACGAGCATCCTCACCCCTGCCTCGCCGCAGGACGGAGAGGAGGAGAAACCGTGGCGAGTCGTACCCGAGGTTTCGGGCGGAGGCTACTTCTTCGACCTCGCCGCTCATAGCCTCGACTTTTTCGACTATCTGCTCGGTCCGATATCGGAAACTCACGGAATCGCACTCAATCAGGCGGGTCTCTACCGTGCTGAGGACAGCATCGGCGCCGTGTGGAGATTCGAAAACGGCGTGGTCGGCTCCGGAACCTGGTGTTTCGATGCGGCGCTCAACACAGATGTGAACGTTATCACGGGAACGAAGGGCGAGCTCCGCTTCTCAACGCTGGGAACTGAGCCGATCGAGCTGCGGCGCGGAGAGGAGCTGCGGCGATTCGCCATTGAGAACCCCGAACACGTTCAACAACCCCTCATTCAGACGGTGGTAGATGAGCTACTCGGACGGGGGACCTGCCCCAGTACCGGAGAGAGCGCCCTCAGGACCACCGAGATCATGGACGAGATCGTTTCCGAGTACTACCGCGGCAACAGCGCTGATTAAGCCCGCCGCAGAGCCGTTATTCGGAAGATTCGAACGAGATCCTCGAGTCGTGCTGCCATGGGTCCGGATTCGGCCCCAGTGCCTCCTTGAGCGCCTCCGTTTTTTCACTCGCCGCGTCGTAGAGCTCGTCGGGCAGCTCCAGATCTGCAATCTTCGCGTTTTCCTCCGCCTGGGCAGGGCTCCTGGCGCCTACCAGTATCGTTGCGACCCTGGGACGACGCAGCAGCCACGCGAGGGCCAGCTCCTTCAGCTCGAGCCCGCCCTCCTCGGCAATCCTGCGCAGATCCGCCAACGTCGAAAAGGTCAGCTCCTCCGCGCCGGCCTCGCCGTGCCGTGCCTTCGGGCGCTCTCCGCTGAAGTGCCGTGTCCGTGCCCTTACGACGGGAACTTCATCCGCGTCGGCGAACTTCCCCGTCAACAGGCCCTGCAGAAGGGGACTGTAGCAGATGATGTCCATACTCCGGGTTTCGAGAGCCCGTACTATGCGGTACTCGATAGCCCTGAAGAGGATGTTGTAGGGCAGCTGATCACTCACGATTCGGTCGTGGTGGCCGGCAAGCTCGAGCTCCTCTCCGCCGAAGTTGCTCACACCTACTTCCCGGACCTTTCCCTCCCTCTTCAGCGCCAGCATCTCCTCGACTATTCGAGAGTTCTCCTCATCATCCTCCGCCGGCCAGTGCTGTTGCAGCAGATCGATGTAGTCGGTCCGAAGGCGCCGGAGACTGGCCTCTACCGATGGGCGCACACGTGATGAGTGAACATCCGGAGGACTGATCTTGTCGGCAATTATCACCTCGGACCGCCTGTCGGCCAAGGCTTTTCCGAAGAGCTCCTCCGAACGCCCGTCGGCATACGCCGGCGAGGTGTCGAAGAGAGTTATTCCTCTATCGACGGCGGCATGGATCGTGCGGATCGCCTCCGGTGTATCGGTATACCCATCCCAGAGTGCGCCTCCTCCTATGCCCCAACCGCCGAAGCCGACGACGGAGATCTCGAGATCAGAATTAGCGAGATTTCTGTACTTCACGGTGCTCCTCCTGTCCGTCGACGATCAGTATCTGTCGATTCTCCTTTACCGAAAAAACGTTCTGCGTTGGAGAATGAGATATTGCGTATCATGTCGCCGAGCAGCTTCATGTCGCGCGGAGCCTCGCCGCCTTCTACCCAGCTGCCTACCAGATTGCAGAGGATTCGGCGGAAATACTCGTGGCGGGGAAAGCTGAGAAAACTGCGGCTGTCGGTAAGCATGCCGACGAAGTGATATAGCAGACTCGTATTCGCAAGAGTCTTTAGCTGGCGCTCCATTCCATCACGCTGATCGTTGAACCACCAGCCCGAGCCGAGCTGTACCTTTCCGGGGAAACTGCCGTCCTGGAAAGAACCTATGAGGCTTCCGATGAGCATGTTGTCCCGAGGATTGAGGTTGTAGATGATCATCTTTGGCAGCTCGTTCGTGTAGGCGAGGGCGTCTAAGAACTTGGAGAGGGGCCGTGAGACTCTTCCGTCGGCAATCGAATCGAAACCGGTGTCGGGACCAATCTTTTCGAACATCGCCGTGTTGTTGTTACGCTGCGGCCCTATGTGGAGCTGCATAACCCAACCGCGCTTTGCATTCATCCTGCCGATTGCCACGAGGCCGGCGGCGATAAACTTGTCGGACTCCTCGCTCGTTACTCCCTTCCCGCTACGCAGCTTCGCAAAAATCCGTTCCACCTCGGACAGTGTATAGTCGGCGGCAACCGGCTCGAGGAGCCCGTGATCGGAGGACCTTCCCCCCCGGGAGTGGAAGTACTCGTGTCTCTTCTCGAGCGCCTCGACAAATGAGGAGAAGGAATCGATCTCTATCTGCGCGCGCTCTCCGAGGGCATTGATGTAGGAGTTGAATCGGTCGGGGTCTTTCGTGACGAAGGCCTTGTCTGGGCGAAACGTCGGTACGACCTCGGTGCCGATACCGTCTTCTTCTTGTATGCGGCGATGGTGCTCGAGCGAATCCGTCGGGTCGTCGGTCGTGCATACGACCTTTACGTTCATACGCTCCAACAGCCGCCGCACGGAGAAATCCTGCGAACGGAGCATCTCATTCGCCCTACCGTAGATCTTCTCTGCGCTCTCGGGGTCGAGCAGATCGTCTATGTGGAAGTACCGGAGCAGCTCGAGATGAGTCCAGTGGTAGAGGGGATTGCCCACCGAACGGGACACGGTCCCGGCCCAATGTCGGAATTTTTCCCAATCAGAGGCATCTCCCGTAATGAACCGTTCGTCCACTCCGTCGGTGCGCATGGCCCGCCACTTGTAGTGGTCGCTGCCGAGCCACACCTCGCTGAGCGAATCGTAACGGCTGTCCTCGGCAATCTCGCCTGCCGGGAGATGGCTGTGGAAGTCGTGTATCGGCATCTCCTTCGCATGCTCGTGGTAGAGCTCGCGCGCGGTCTCTCCCGAAAGGAGGAAATCATCGTCTATGAAGGTCTTCATTCTGCACTCCTGGCTTATGTTTGTTTTCGTTTTTCATAATACAACGAAAACAGAGGAGCATCAATGAAAAAATCATAAGTACGGTTTTAAGCCGGCTCGGCCGCCGCTCAGTTGTTCTCGATTCGTTCGGGCAGAGAGACCTTCCTTACCTCGGGCCAGCTGTGGGTATCGTCCTTCACTATCAGATAGGTGTCCACGAAACCTTCCCTGGTGAAGCATCGCAGCAGTTCACCGTTACGCCGAAAGAGGCTCAAGTAATCGAGGCTCAAGTCGGGCGAAGGACTCTGGTTTTCTATTTCTCCGATCAGATCGCCGGTTTCGGGATTTATTATGTAGATGACTGTGTAGTCTTTTGTTTCGATCATATCACAACCTCCCCATAGAGGATATACACTTAGAATATACTGAGGTTTTAAAGAAATGTCCAATGAGCCTCTCGGTTTTGTCCGGTGGTTTCTTACCGCGCATCTCCGGCCGGCTGCATTCGGTCTTCGAATTCTTGTCCGATCTACTCAGAAGCCGTACTCTATACCTCCACGCAAGCCGAAGTTCCAGCTCTCGTAATCAGAATCGTTCGAGAACCTCTTTCCTCCGAAAAGCTCTAAGACGAAGAAGAGCTCGTCGTTCGGCGTCCAGTCGGCCGAGAGGCTCCCGCCGAGGTCGAGGCTCACGAGCGAGCTCTCGCTCATGACTCCCTCCTTCGTGTAGGCCCTTCTTTTCAGATAGCGAGTTCCATCGGCGTACAGCAGTGCCGATAGGCTCATCTCTCGAACGGGACTCCAGTTGAACCCAGCCTCTAGATTCCCGAACATTCTGTCGCTTCCGTACTGCTTCTCTTCGATCTCATCAAAGTAACGCTGATCATTTACCACTCGCGTCCCGGCGGTGCAGCTCAGTCGCCAGTCGGCAAAAAAACCCGCCAGACCGCGAGCCTCGGCCATTCCGGAGAAGATGAGGTCCTGTCGATCGGTACCGGTTTTTACCGCGTAGACCTCCTCCAGGTAGTCACGGTACTCTTCGCTCCACGACACGTGCTCCGCCGACAATTCGAGCGTATATCCCCGCTTTATCGACGGTTCATAGTCCACACCGAAGGAACCGGCATGGGAGAGGCGGTCCTGAGCCCCGTCCTCCTGATAGAGGTAATAGCCGGAGTATCCCAAATAGGCTGCGAGGGTTCCGTCGCTGCCGCCGTTTCCCGTTACACGGTACTCACCGCCCCACTGAGGTCGAAGAGTCGTCCCGTAGTACCGGTCGTCTAAACTCGAGTCGAGTCCGGCTCGAAGCTCCACCTCACCCCCGGGGGCTCTCAATCCGAGCTCCGCATTGATACTCTCATCGTCCCGCACCGTGCCACCGTCTACATCACTGTAGGCGAGGGAAGTCTTTCCGTCGATGCTGAAATAACCTCCCGGCTCGAGGATGGTGCGCCACTCTCCCATTCCGTAGACATCGTACCAGATTTCGCCGTCGTACTCCGAAGAATCGGAATATTCGGCCGAGCTGCCGATGAGAAAAGTGGGTGGATATGCAAAAAGCGGTGCGCTTACCGCGGACACCCCCATTACTATCGCCGGCAGGAGACTCCTGCATTTTCCAATACCTTTTCTGTTTATCATCAATCGGCTAAAACCCTCCGTTCCAAGGCTTCCATACTGCGGACTTCTTTTACCTGAGAGACTATCCGTTCGGTAACAGTATCCGGAGACATCCGTCGACTCCTCGCTCTCCTGTAGAGATCCGTCACCGCGCCGTAGTGCTCCGTCGGCAGCGGGGAATCCACGAAGGCCTCTGCAACTCTGAGGGCCTGTGAAGAGGCAAGCCCCCACGTATCGAGTGAGACATAGAGCAGGGAGGCCGGTCTGAACTTACGAGGTGCGTGTTTACAGACCTCGATAAGCCTCTCGAGATGCTCGACGGCAACCCCTGCCGCGAGCATGTGCACCGCCCTCTTCCACTGACTCATGCGGTCGATCTCTTTCCACTTTCCGCCGGTTGTCTCGAAAACCTGCCGCGATGCGCGGAGTAATTCGAGATCTTTCCGCAATACCGCTTCGAGACGGTCGATAGAGGCCCCTTTAGCGGCTCCCTCCTCGAGTCTGGAAATGAGCAACTCCGAAGGTATCATCTGCTCCTCTGCTCTCTGAAAAATTTTGAAAATAGGTTGAATATCTTCTGACGCATATCCTCTCGTCTCGAGGATTTCCGCAACCTCCTGTACCTCCCGGCTGAGCGCCTGTTCTTCGGCGAAGAGGGCTCCGGTAAAAAAGAGGACCAACAGCGGTATGACGAGAGAGAAAAACCGCCACCACGGGCGACCACATGGTCTTCCCGCGGCGGCATCGTTCGTTTTTATATAATACTGTACAACCATTACTTACCGTTGCGCACTCTACGGTCTAAACTGACTTCCCGGCGTTCCGTTACCGGAATCTCCCGCACCGTCACCGGGCGTGCCTTCGGGTTTTCCCCTTGCAGGCCCCCGGCCTTCAGCTTTCTCACGTCGGTTCATCGCACGGGAACTCTGCTCCTTCGCATGAGCCAGGCGATCCCTTATCTGTGAACGCACACGCTCTCTCAGCTGTGTTTTGTCTATACCGTTGCCATCTTCTCCATTACGGGCTCTCTCTCGGATCCTTTCCATATTCTGCACCACATCACGGGTTCCGTCAAAGGCTGTCCTCGCGATTTCTTGCTTTTCGTAGCCGGAACGTTCCATGTTTCGCGCCACCGTTGCGAGCTCCAGAGCGAGATCCGCGTTTTCTGCGCCTTCGAGCTGCTCACGATCCTGGTTCGCCAGCTGCAGAGCCATTGCCACCACTTCGGGGTCGGCTCCTTCGGCATCTTCCCAATTTCGGCTGCGCGCTGCGGTTCTGAATCTTTCGAGCTCTTCTTCCGTCCAGCCCTGCTGCTTCAGCTGTTCAACCGTCTCTCGTACTAACTGCGGCATCCCATCTTCGTTCTCCTCTTCCTGAGCCCACAGCACCCCGGTACACAGCAGCATGAGTCCTATCGTGACTGCCAACATTCTTTTACTTGCCGATAACATATTTCGCCCTCCTTTGAAGCTTATATATCGAGAATCGAATTGGTCCCTCCGAATCCGTCCTCCACTTTCAGAGGTGCCTTCGGATCGGGAATCCACTTTTTTCCGTTTATAAGAAACTGATACTGATACTCACCTCCTTCTTTCAACTTCAGGCGCAGCTCCCAGACGCCGTCTCTGTCACGATCGTGCATGAGGTGTCGGTCGGCATCCCATCCGTTCCAGTCTCCCACCACCGCCACCTGTTCTGCTCCGGGAGCCTCGAGGGTAAGGCGCACGGTCACCACCTCTTCGTCCATTTCTTGCCGCTGCGCCTCTTCCTTCGGTGTTTCCACTGCAACCTCCTCTCGGTTTCCGGACGTCTTCTCCTCTGTCAATGCGTTCCCCTGCGGGAAACGGCGCTCGGAGAAAAACAGAGTCAGCGAGACCGAAACAACTACCAGCAGCACCGCTGCCGCAGCCGGATAGGCTGCTCGGCGTAAGCTCCGGCGCCCTCCTGCAAAGCGATCCCGATCATCCGCGAACCGGCGCTCATCTCTCAGAGCTTCTCTCTCGTGTACACGCCCCATAACACGATCGCTCATCCGCTCTGCAAACGCCTCATCCGGTACATCCGCATGCAGCGCTCCTTCGGTAGATATCAACTTCAAAGCCTTCGCACGTGAAGCACATGCGGTGCACTCCTCGATGTGCCTCTTCGCTTCCACCGAAAGGGCCGTCCATTTCGATCCCGTGCCGTCGCTCTGCACTCCTTCTTCCGCACGCGCATACAGCTCTGCTCTGCACTCTCCGCACTTCATCTCCGTCTCCTATACATATATACTCCGGCTGAGCTCATAGGTTTCAATTCCATTCTCTTTTTTTCATCGACTCGATGAGCTTCTCCTTCGCCCGTCTGAGGTACGTCTTTACCGTGTTTTCGGGGATATCGAGTATGCGGGCCGTCTCTTTTCCCGAGAGTCCCTCCACCATTCTGAGGACAAAGACCTCCCTGTGCTTCTCTTCGAGCTCGGATAGTGCTTCATGGGCGATTCTCTCCCCCTCTCGCTGCACGACTGCGCTGTCCGGCGCCTCGCTCATTTCGTCCTTGCGAACCGCCTCGCTCACCGTATCCTCGTAGGGAATGTCCGAACCACCCCTCCGTTCACGCTTTCTGTTGAGGGATCGAAGGTGATTTACCGCTATGGTGTAGAGCCAGGAATAGAAGCGACGGGAGGGATCGAAGGAATCGAGGGAACTGTAGGCTTTGACGAAGATCTCCTGGACCGCATCTTCGGCCTCCTCTCTATTACCGGTCATTCGATAGCACAGCGAATAGAGCACGGGCGTATACCTGCGGACAATGAGTTCGAAGAGCTCGACCCGCCCCTCCTGGATGAGTTCTATCTCCTGTTCATCGCTGTGCTGCCCTTCGGTTGTCACGTACGCACATCCTCTCCGCTATTCTACTATACGTGCACATGCGGCAAAAGTTTTAAAAACTTCCGCCGACCCGTGCCGTTCGGGAAAATGGCGAAGAATCCCGCCGCAGAGTCAAATACACGGGGTGACGGGTATCGAGAGGCTCAGTAATGAGGTGAATAGAAGGCGAGCACGCAGTTTTGCCCGCCGAATCCGAA
>CAYFVU010000025.1:33608-35708 GCA_964346645.1 uncultured Spirochaetaceae bacterium
CTCAGTAATGAGGTGAATAGAAGGCGAGCACGCAGTTTTGCCCGCCGAATCCGAATGAGTTGGACAAGGCAGCCTTTACGGCGGTCTCTCTGCTGTCGTTCGGTATGTAGTCGAGATCGCACTCGGGGTCCTCGTGCTCGTAGTTGATCGTCGGAGGCAAGACCCGCTCCCGGAGCGAGAGCACGGTAGCCGCCGCCTCTAGCGCACCTGCGGCTCCGAGAGTGTGTCCTATCATCGATTTGTTCGAGCTTATGGGAATACCGTACGCATCTTTTCCAAACGCCCGCTTTACCGCAGCCGTTTCGATTTTGTCGTTTGCACGGGTGGAAGTGCCGTGGGCGTTTATGTATCCGACCTCGTCCGTGTTCAACTCGGCTTCTCTCATCGCCATATCGATGGCATCCGCGGCCCTCTTGCCCTCGGGTTCGGGAATGGCGATGCTGTAGGCGTCCGCCGTCATACCCGCTCCGGCTAAATAGCCCAGGATCTCGGCTCCTCTGCTGCGCGCATGCTCTTCGCTCTCGAGCACGAGAACCGCCGCCCCCTCTCCTATGAGGAAACCGTCTCTTTCTGCATCGAAAGGCCTGGAGGCTCTTTGCGGCTCGGAGTTTCGGGAGGTCAACACCCCCATACAGCCGTAGGCATTTACCGTGAGAGGTGTTATCGCAGCCTCTGCCCCGCCGGCGAGCATGACGTCCGCGCTTCCGTTCTTCAAAATGAGGGAGGCCATCGCGATCGCATGGGCTCCGGAGGAGCATGCCGTTGCTACACCTAAGTTGGGACCGGTTATTCCCAGCTCGATGCCGACATTCGCCGAGGACATGTTGGGAATGATCAACGGTACTGCTAGCGGATGCCCATATCCGGGACCCTTATTCAGCAGATTCTCGTGCTGCTCTTCGAGATTTGCATAGTCGCCCGCTGCAGTGCCAATGCTGCAGCCTATTCGCGCAGGGTTCATCCCGTTCAGATTCAGCCCTGCATCCTGTACCGCCTGAAGGGCTGCAGAGGTTGCGATCTGCGAGAAACGGGCCATCCTCCTGATTCGCTTCTTCGACAGCTGCTCTTCGGGATTAAAACCCTTTATCTCGGCTGCAACTCTGCTCTTGTATCCATCCGCCTCGAATGCGCGGATGCTCCCGCCGCCGGAAATCCCTTCGGAGAGGGCATTCCAAAACTCTCGCCGGTTGTTTCCTATCGGAGAGTAGACTCCTATTCCGGTAACTGCGATTCTCTTCATTCTATTGCTCCTCTATCCTTCTTGCTCCTCTATCCATTCCCGCCGAGTCTCCGCTTCCAGTATATCCAGAGTATGTTGAAGAGCACGAAGATGCCGAGCAGCGCGGCACCGACGAGGGGAATTCGAAACGCACCTTCGATCAGGCTCCAGAGGAGTCCGACAACTGCGGCGACGGACCAGATTATCTTCAAGCTGAGCATGGCGCGGTAGGCCTCGACCGGCGCTCTCCAGGCCAGTCCGGATTCTATGCCGATGCCGAAGAGTGCCGCAGCTACCAGCCTGGAGGCTATCGGATCGATGCTTCTCCAGCCGAGCAGCGTGAGAAAAGCTTCGGGGGCCAGCATCAGTGGTATGGCAAAGAGCAGATCCACTATACAGTGAGTCATAAACCACATCTTCAGCGCCTTCGGTACCTGCATGTCCATGTGACCTCCTTATCTGTCGGCTTCATTCGTATTTTTCTGAGCTCGCCAATAATATACCATCTGCTTCTTCGAGCATAGACAATATGATTGGGAAGTTCAAATTTTGTGGTTCAAATCCTGGGGAACCCTCCCCCTGCTTTCAGCTTCCCCAGGATTTGAACCACAAAAAACGCTTTACCTATCTATTTGCCGGGACTATACTGAGTCCGCAGCAAACTCGAAGTCCATATAATAAACGGAGGCCTGAATGCATTCCCGTATCGCCCCTCACGCTCGTCTGCTCGCCGCAATCATCACAGCTGCGCTGATCCCGCTTGTCTTTTCCTGTAAAACCGTACCGCCGGAGAAGAATCCTCACGACGTGTACGGTATCGCACCGGTCGAGTTTCCCGCAGACCTCAGCGAGGCGGTAAAATCCGACCCCGAGGCCCGCAT
>CAYFVU010000026.1:0-34688 GCA_964346645.1 uncultured Spirochaetaceae bacterium
AAAACTGCGAACCGAGTTTTATCAGGGTATCTCCGAAGTGCGAAGCGAAATCTCCGAAGTGCGAAGCGAGATAGCAGAGGTGAAAACCGAGTTCCGAAGTGAAATCTCCACTAAAATCGCTTCGCTAAAATCGGATCTCGAAAAAAAGATTTCCGAGGTAAAGGAAGAGAACCATAAGAACCAGGCCGCCACCATCCGCTGGATGTTTCTCTTCTGGGTGGGTCAGATAGGAGCGATGCTCGGCATTCTCTTCGCCTTTTTTAGATAGTCCGACGGTGCTGCAGCCGGACATCGTGCTCTGCTGCGATCCGGAGCATACGGTCCGGACTGCAGGCAATTCCACAAGCTTTGAACCAGTATACAAAAAAAGGCGGGCCCTGAGGCCCGCCCGATCATTGTTGTACGTATCTCTCGAACAGGAGAGGAGGGTCGCAGCCGCGGCCCCCTACTGCCGAAGGACCTAGAAGTCCCGGTCGGCGAGGTATTTGTACTCCCTGTACTTCCTGTCGACGTTCTCCTTGATCTTGCCGAGAAGTTTCTCCGCCCGCTCGGGGTTGGATGCCTTCAGCGCCTTGTAGCGCACCTCGTTGTAGAGGTAATCCTCCACCTCGCCGGTGGGTTCCTTACTGTCGAGCTTGAAGGGGTTCTTGCCGGCGGCGGCGTTCTCCGGGTTGTACCGGTAGAGGGGCCATATGCCGCTGGTGACCGCCTTGTGCTGCTGATCCATACCCTTCATCATGTCGATGCCGTGGGCGATGCAGTGGCTGTAGGCGATGATAAGGGAGGGGCCTGGGTAGGCTTCGGCCTCCTGAATCGCACGAATGGTCTGCACGTCGTTGTAGCCGAGTGCGATCTTGGCCACGTAGACGTAGCCGTAGCTCATCGCCATGAGGCCGAGGTCTTTCTTGGCGACCTCTTTACCGCCGGCGGCGAACTTGGCGATCGCACCGGTCGGCGTCGCCTTGGACATCTGACCACCGGTGTTGGAGTAGACCTCGGTGTCCATGACCAGGACGTTGACGTCGCGGCCGGAGGCGAGCACGTGGTCGAGTCCGCCGTAGCCGATGTCGTATGCCCAGCCGTCACCGCCGAATATCCAGATGGAGCGGCGCACGAGGTAGTCGGCGACGGATTTGAGCTCCTTCGCCTCCTCGCTCGATGCCTTCTCGAGCTGCTTCAGCAGATCTTCCTTCCACTGCCGCTGGTTCTCGATCTCCTCCTCGCTGCGCTGGGAGTTCTCCTTCATGTTCTTCAGGAGCTCCTTGTCTACGCCGTCGCCGCCGTTCTCGAGCATCCTGTCGATAAGCTCGCCGGCGTAGGTGGCCATGCGGTCGCTGGTCAGACGGAAGCCGTAGCCGAACTCCGCCGCATCCTCGAAGAGGGAGTTGGACCAGGAGGGTCCGCGGCCGTCGTCGCGGGTGGTGTAGGGAGTGGTGGGCAGGTTGCCGCCGTAGATGGAGGAACAGCCGGTGGCGTTGGCGATAATCGCCCGGTCGCCGAAGAACTGGCTGATCAGCTTCACGTAGGGAGTCTCGCCGCATCCGGCGCATGCGCCGGAGAACTCGAACAGCGGCCGCAGCAGCTGGCTGTCGAGGGTGGTCTTGAGCTTGAGATCCTTCCTGTTGTAATCGGGGATCTGCTCGACGAAGAAGTTCCAGTTCTCCCTCTCCTGCTCGCGGAGGGGCAGCTGGGGCTGCAGGCTGAGGGCCTTGCGGCCGGTTTTCTTGTTCTCGGGACAGATGTTCACGCAGGCGCCGCAGCCGGTGCAGTCCTCGGGGGCGACTTGGACGGTGAACTTCTTGCCCTTGAAGAGCTTGTTGATCGGATCGGTGCTCTTGAAGGTCTCGGAAGCCTTGTCGAGCAGCTCGGGATCGTACATCTTCATCCGGATGACGCCGTGGGGACAGACGACCGAGCACTTGCCGCACTGAATGCAGCTCTCGGGGTCCCAAACCGGTATTCTCTCTGCCACGTTCCGCTTCTCGTACTTGGTGGTGCCGAGGGGATAGGAACCGTCTGCGGGGAGCTGGCTGACCTTCAGCTTCTCTCCGCGGCCGGCGATGATCTCTCCGGTGACGTTTTTGACGAAGTCGGGGGCGTCGTCGGGGATGATCTGCACCATGTGGTGATCGCCCTTCGTCTCGTTCGGGTAGTCGACCTGCTCTATGCCCTCGAGGGCCATGTCGATGGTGGCGATGTTCTTGTCCACCACGTCCTGTCCCTTCTTGCTGTAGGTCTTCTTGATGTACTTCTTGATGAGGTCTATCGCCTGATCCTCGGGCAGCACGCCGGAGATCTTGAAGAAGGCGGTCTGCATGACGACGTTGATCCTGCCTCCCATGCCGGCCTTTTCGGCGATGGAAAAGGCGTCGATGACGTAGAACTTCAGCTTTTTATCGATGATCTGCTTCTGCACCTCGATAGGGATGTTCTCCCATACCTCGTCCTTGCCGAAGGGGCTGTTGAGGAGGAAGGTTCCGCCCTCCTCGGCGTTCTTCAGCATGTCGTACCTCTCGAGGAAGGTAAACTTGTGACAGGCGAGGAAGCTCGCCTTCTGGATGAGGTAGGTGCTCTGTATCGGGTTCTTCCCGAAGCGGAGGTGGCTGACGGTGGTGGCGCCGGCCTTCTTGGAGTCGTAGACGAAGTAGCCCTGGCAGTAGTTGTCGGTGGCTTCGCCGATGATCTTGATGGAGTTCTTGTTCGCGCCGACGGTTCCGTCGGAGCCGAGTCCGTAGAACATGGCCCGGGTCACCTTGGAGCTGGCAGTCGAGAAGTCCTCGTCCCACTCTAAACTGGTCTTGGTCACGTCGTCGTAAATGCCGACGGTGAAGTGGTTCTTCGGGCTCTTCTCCTTGAGGTTGTCCAGAACGGCTTTTGCCATGCCGGGGTTGAACTCATTGGAGCCGAGGCCATAGCGTCCGCCGACGATGGCGGGGTAGTTCTTGAAGGAGGCCTCGCCGGCTTCCATCATCTCGCCGACTGCGGTCCGCACGTCTTCGTAGAGGGGCTCGCCGAGTGATCCGGACTCCTTGGTCCTGTCGAGCACGGCGATGGCCTTTACCGTAGTGGGCAGGGCCTTGACGAAGTCCTTCATGCTGAAGGGGCGGTAGAGGTGTACCTTTATCGCGCCGACCTTCTCGCCCTTCTTAGCGAGGTACTCGACGGTCTCTTCCATGGTCTCGGCGCCGCTTCCCATCAGCACGACCACTCGCTCGGCATCGTCTGCGCCGACGTAGTCGAAGAGGTGGTACTGGCGTCCGGTCTCCTTGGCGAATTCGTCCATGACCTTCTGGACGATTGCCGGAGTGGCCTCGTAGTACTTGTTTACCGTCTCGCGGGCGGCGAAGAATACATCGGGGTTCTGGCTGGTGCCGCGGATAACCGGTTTTTCCGGATTCATACTCCGCTGCCGGTGTGCCCAGACGAGCTCGGGATCGATGAGCTTCTTCATGGTCTCCTGATCGAGCTCCTCGACCTTCTGGATCTCGTGGCTCGAGCGGAAACCGTCGAAGAAGTGGAGGAATGGCACGCGGGACTCGAGTGTCGCCGCCTGGGCGATGAGCGCGTTGTCCATGACCTCCTGGATGCTGCCGGAGGCGAGCTCGCCGAAGCCTGTGGAGCGTGCAGCCATGACGTCGGAGTGGTCGCCGAAGATCGAGAGCGCCTGGTTGGCCACGGCCCGGGCGGCGATGTGAAAGACCGTGGAGGTGAGCTCTCCGGCGATCTTGTACATGTTCGGCAGCATGAGCAGCAGACCCTGCGAGGCGGTGAATGTGCTCGTCAGGGCACCGGTCTGCAGAGCTCCGTGTACCGATGCCGAAGCGCCGGCCTCGGACTGCAGCTCTACTACTTCGGGGGACGTTCCCCAGATATTGGTTTTACCTTGGGCGGAGAAGAGGTCCGCCAGTTCTCCCATCGGTGAGGACGGGGTAATAGGATAGATCGCGCACACTTCGTTCGTAGCGTGTGCAACGTGTGCGACGGCGGTATTACCGTCAATCGTTACCATCTTTTTTTCAGACATGATTAATCCCTCTGATTGTATAGGTTAGGGTAATTATACCTAAATTATCGATTTCGTACAAGGTTACATGTGGGCTGCGTAATGTGATGATAAGAAATTTATTGTTACGATTTGAGAATAATGAAACAAACTACAACA
The DNA here is from genome assembly GCA_964346645.1 of uncultured Spirochaetaceae bacterium. Classification (GTDB taxonomy): domain Bacteria; phylum Spirochaetota; class Spirochaetia; order DSM-16054; family Sediminispirochaetaceae; genus CAYFVU01. The sequence continues at coordinate 4,163 of CAYFVU010000026.1, forward strand.
AAAATTGCGGAATTTAATAGTCAGCAATATGAAATTCCCTGAGGTCATCTAAAAGCACGATATCTAAACACGATATCTAAAAATAGAGGAGACGCATGTACTCGAGCTCCAAAAAGCGTGAGAGCACCTTGCGGTGAATACTCCCTCCCCTCGGTTCGTTCCTCTCTTCGCCGTTCGCTGCGGCAGGTGCGGGTCCCTGTGAATGTTCGCCGAAGGAGGCGAGGATCCTGCGGACCTCGGCCGCATGGGCCTCGGGGCCGAAGCGGTCGGCTATTTCCGCACTCTTGTCGACGGTTCTCTCCTCCATGGTGTAAGCGAGGGACTCGATGAGCTCTTTGTTCGCCTCCTCTACCTCCTTACGATAGGTCGGATTGGCGAGCCTCTGCAGCACCTCCTTCTGCAGCTTGAGGGAGAGAAAGGAGAAGTCTATCGGATCTGCGTCGCACATCTCCCGTATCTCCTCCTCGATTGCGTTCACCTCGGAGGAAAACAGCGTTTTTTCGAGCTGCGGGAGCACCTTTCGCTGATACTCCGAGAAGAGCTCTATCCTTGAATCTTCGCCGATGGGCACGAGAAGCCGGGAATAGAAGCAGGCGGGATAGCCTTCGAATATCCCGCGCATTCCGTCGAGTATATCGAGGTCTCGAGACAAAAGGGGAACGTTCCATTCTAAGGCGTTGAGAAAGAGGTAGCCGAAGCCCTCCTGGATCGAGCTGGAGATGATCATGTCCGCCGAGCCTGTGAGATCGGAAAAGCCTATGCCTATGTCGTCGAGGAAAGTCCCTACCGGAAAGGCGCCGGGGATGAGCTCCTCGGCAAAACACTGCCCCACGAAGTCGGAGTAGTCCCGCTGTTGAGCAGATACCCCGGGGAGGGTCACCAGGAGATTTACGGGACGGGGAAGCAGCCGAACGATGAGGCCCGCCTCGAGCACGTTCTTTCGCCTGATTGTCCGTACCGGGTAGAGCGCGAGTTTGCCTCCCTCCTCCCAGAAGGCGGAGGTGCTCGAGCAGTAATCCCGTATGATGCTCGCAGTGCTCTGTTTGTCCTCCGCCTCTTCGGCCGACAGATCTTCTTCGCTGTCCGGGGACGGGGCCGGCTGAGGCTTCGGTGCGACCGGATTGTCGAGGAGGAAGAGCTGCGGTTCCGGCACGCCCGCCTTATGCAGAATCGAGTAGTCCCGTCCGTTGATCACGGCATAGCGGATCTGCGCTCCGATCGGATACCAGGGGCTTGAGAGCTGAGAGTAGAGCAGCTCGAGGTTGTCGAAGCGACCGCTCTCGGGAAAGTCGTGGATATGGAAGACCATACGCTGTTCGGGATGTCTTTCGGCTATGCGGAGCAGCGCCTCTGTGAACAGGGGATTCTTTCCCAAGTGATAGTTGTGGACCCACCAGATATCCCCGGCGAACCGGTCGAGCATGAGCTCTACGATCGTCTCGGGGGTGGGTATCTCTTCCATTTCGGAGATGTAACGCAGCTCAGGCACGATCGCGATTTCAAGCTCGATTGCCTCTCTGCCCGCCGCCTCGGCGGCGCCGCGGATCTTTCCGAGGACCTCCTCCGTGTGCTCCTCCACGCCGCATACGAGCCTCACGCGCGTTATCTCCGGGTCCTTCTTCGATCCGAGCAGGGCCGAAAGTGAGGCGGTGACGACCTGGGTGATCCCCCCGGTAAGGAGGTGGTAGTGGAAGATGGTGAGAGTGTTGCTCATCAAATTAATAGTACATTATAAGGAGAAGAATTGCAAACGAGGCTCTATCTATGGATCATCTATGGATCACGAAGGTGATCCGTCGGTTTCGGTGCTGTTTCCTGCTGATAGCTAACACAATAATAACATAACGCTAATACCTACCTAATAGAATTGTCAGAGATTTCTCACACAAACATAGTAATCAGCTAACATTCTGCGGTGATATTGGGGATGCACAATCAAAGTGCAAAACACATTTTCTTAAAGGAGAAATGAGATGCGAAAGACTATTCTTATGCTCTTGATCGTCGCTCTTATCCCGGCTCTTGCGTTTGCCGGTGGTAAGCAGGAAGGTGCAGATGGAGGAAAGCAGGAGCTCTCCGGTTCCATTAAAATTGCCGGAAGCAGCACGGTCTACCCCGTCACCACCGCGATGGCCGAGGAGTTCAGCAAGCAGCACCCCAAAGTAGAGATTCCCGTACAGTCCACAGGTTCCGGCGGCGGATTTGCCAACTTCTTCATTCCCGGCAAGACCGTAATCAACAACGCCAGCCGTGCGATCAAGGACAGTGAGATGGAGAAGTGCCGTGAGAACGACATCGAGCCCCTCGAGTTTTTGGTCGGTACCGATGCGATCACCATCGCCGTGAACAGGGACAACCCCGTAGACAACATCACCGTCGAGCAGCTCAAGCAGATCTGGAAGCCGGAGAATCCCGCACAGAAGTGGAGCGATGTCGATTCTTCATGGCCCGATGCCGAGTTCGAGCTCTACGGACCGACCGGAGCCTCCGGAACTTTCGATTATTTCACCGAGGAGATTATCGGCGAAGGGGGTGCCTCCCGCTCCGACTATCAGGGTACCGAGCAGGACAACACCATCGTGCAGGCCGTCAGCGGCTCCAAGGCCGCTATGGGATACTTCGGCATGGCCTACTACCTCGAGAACAAAGACAAGGTAAAGGCGCTTAAGGTAAACGGTGTAATGCCCTCTATTGAGTCTGCGAAGTCCGGCGATTACACCCCCCTCTCTCGGCCCCTGTTTATCTACGTAGCTAAGAGCTCCCTCGAGAGACCCGAGGTCCGCGCGTTCGTCCGCTTCTACCTCGAGAGGATAGACACCGATCTCATCAAAGAGGTTGGGTATGTTCCGATGACCAGCGCCGACAAGGCCGATCAGATGGAGAAGTTCGAGGCTGCTCTCGCCGACCTCGGCGTAGAGTAACACAGTAGAGTCAAGAAAGACTTGTTACCGGGGGAGTGCGTATGCGCTCCCCTGGTTTTCACGCAATAGGATGAAGAGAATGCCGGCAGTACCGAATATACATAAGCAGTTTAAGGCAGATCTGAAAGAACATATTATTCGTAGTATTTTTTTCATGACTGCTTTTCTCTCGGTTATTACTACGGTCGGAATCGTCGTGGTGCTCCTGGTGGAGTCGGTGGATTTTTTCAGTGCGGTCTCTATTATAGAGTTCTTCACATCCACACGATGGAGCCCGGCGATAAAACCGTTGGAATTCGGTGTGCTTCCGCTCATTAGCGGTACGCTCACCTTTACACTTGGATCGGCTCTGGTAGCCATCCCAATCGGTGTACTCGCAGCGATCTATCTCAGCGAATACGCCGATGATAGGGTGCGAGGATTTCTCAAGCCGGCGCTCGAGATGCTTGCCGGTATTCCCACGGTCGTGTACGGCTATTTTGCCCTCGTGTACATCACCCCGTTCCTTCAGAGATTTTTTCCAGATCTCAACTCCTTCAACGTGCTCAGTGCCTCTATGGTGGTGGGAATCATGATCATCCCCACAATAGCGAGTATAAGCGAGGATGCGATGAAGGCAGTCCCGAACATACTGAGGCATGCCGGTTACGGACTCGGTATCACGAAGTTTCAGGTGACAAGTACCATAGTCGTTCCGGCGGCTCTTTCCGGTATCGTCTCATCGTTTATTCTCGGTATATCGCGGGCAATCGGAGAGACGATGGCCGTAACGATTGCGGGAGGCAACCTCTCCCGGATAGTCAATTGGCTTCATCCGAAAGAAGCGCTCTTTAATCCGATTCAGACAATGACGGCGGCAATGGTGGAGATCGGCATCAGCGATGTGACGGGGGATTCGGTGAGCTACAAGAGTCTCTTTGCCGTAGGGCTTACGCTCTTCGTTATGACGATGCTCCTGAATATCCTCAGTCAACACATAAAAAATAAATACCGAGAGAAGTACGAGTAATGGCTGCGTTAGATAATAATATGGCAGAAGGAAATGGGATAAAATCCAGCGACAATATCGAGTTGGAACGCAAAAAGGGTATTGTATTCCAGGTAGTATGTGTAGCAGCAACCCTATTTGGAATAGTATCGCTCGGAGCGCTCCTCGTATACGTCTTCACAGAGGCGATAGGTTGGCTCGATTGGCAGTTTATTACCAGTATGCCTTCGAGGTTTCCGGAGAAGGCGGGGATATACCCCTCCCTCTTGGGATCGGTATTCGTAGTCGCCCTGGTAGCGGTTCTCTCTCTTCCTATAGGAGTGGGGGCCGCCGTTTTTCTCGAGGAGTACTCAAAAAAGAACTTCATGCAGCGATTGATAGAAACGAATATTGCGAATCTTGCCGGTGTCCCTTCCATCGTGTATGGATTGCTCGGACTCGGTCTGTTCGTCAGTACCTTCGGTCTCCCACATGGGATCGTGCTGGTAGGCGGTTTCACGCTGACCCTGAGGGTTCTGCCGATAGTAATCGTTTCTTCACAGGAGGCGATACGGGCGGTTCCCGATCTTCAGCGTCATGCCTCGCTCGGGCTCGGGACTACGAAGTGGCAGATGATCAGAACTACAGTTTTACCTGAAGCTCTACCGGGTATTATGACCGGAACCATTATTGCGCTTGCGAATGCGATGGGAGAGACTGCTCCGCTTATCATGATCGGGGCCGCAACGACCATATTCTCTCCGCCGCACGGTCTATTCAGCTCGTTCAGTGCAATGCCGTTGCAGATATTTGCATGGTCGGATCTGCCGAAAGAGGGGTTTCAACACGGCGTAGTGCCTGCAGCGATAGTCGTACTTCTCGTTGTTATACTCTCGATGAACGGTATTGCGATTTATGCGAGGAACAGATTCTACCAGAGAAGACGTCACAAATAGGAGATAATCATGATAAATATCGACGGAAGCACGTCTATCGTGCAAGGCCGGTCTGTAGAAAACGATATGAACAAAATGGAGTCGGTAATAGAGGTTAAAAAGCTCAACTTCTACTATGGGCAGACCAGGGCGCTCATGGATATCGACATGAATATCTACAAGAACAAGGTGACCTCCATTATCGGACCGAGCGGATGCGGTAAATCGACCATGCTCCGCTGCTTCAACAGGATGAACGACCTCATAGAGGGGACGAGGGTAGAGGGAGAGATACTCCTGAACGGTCACAACATCTACGACAAGGAAGTGGATCCGGTTCGGCTGCGACGGCATGTGGGAATGGTGTTTCAACAGCCCAATCCTTTTCCCAAATCGATCTTCGAAAATGTTGCGTACGGACCGAAAATGCACGGAATACACAACAAGGATCAGCTCACGGATATAGTGGAGACGAGTCTGAAAAAATCAGCTCTGTACGACGAGGTCAAGGACAGGCTTCACAAGAGCGCGCTTTCTCTCTCGGGCGGGCAGCAGCAGCGTCTCTGCATTGCGCGTGCCATTGCGGTGGAACCGGAGCTCATTCTCATGGACGAGCCCGCCTCTGCGCTCGACCCGATAGCGACTACCTATATAGAGGATCTGATCGACGAGCTCAAGAAGAACTACACGGTGGTCATCGTTACCCACAACATGCAGCAGGCAGGACGCGTGGGAGATTTCTCTGCCTTTTTCTTGAACGGCTATCTCGAGGAGTTCGACACCACGGAGAATATCTTCCTCAATCCCGCGAGTAAAAAGACTGCCGACTACATCAGCGGACGTTTCGGCTAATTCCCACTTATATCATCGCTGATCGGGTCCGCTGGTTCCGAGATGTTCAGTTTTTGCAAAAAGGCTATTTTCCCCGATACTATTCGTAGAAAAATTTACAGGAACAATTTACACTCGTACAAAAGGCATCGCGAAGAGGTGAGGTATGACAAAAAAGGTACGGGAACTCCTGCAGTTCATTTATGGTGAGAAGAGAGGCGAAGAGGCCGCAGAGGAGCTTGCTCGCATCGTCGAGGAGGAGCAGACGAAGATAGAACCGCCGTCGCACAGAGGATCGGGGGAGCTCCCGCTTTCGCAGAAGGACGCATTTCTCATTACCTACGGCGACTCGCTCATGCGCGAAGCTGCAAAACCGTTGGCGGGGCTCAGAGACTTCGCCGAAAAGAAGCTGCGGGAGGCGATATCCGGTATCCATATCCTCCCTTTTTTTCCCTATTCCTCCGACGACGGCTTCTCGATTATCGACTACTACGAGGTCAATCCCGCACTGGGGACGTGGAAGGAGGTGGCGGAGATAGGCTCCGCCTTCAAGCTCATGTCCGATCTCGTCCTCAACCACTGCTCGGCGCAGAACGAGTGGTTTCGTAAGTTTCTCGAAGGCGATCCCGCCTACGGGAACTACTTTATCTCCGTAGATCCGCAGACGGATCTCTCGATGATCGTGCGGCCCCGTACCCATCCCCTCCTCACGCCTTTCGAGGGCTCTGAGGGAACAGTCCATGTATGGACGACCTTTAGCGCAGACCAGGTGGATCTGAACTTCTCGGAGCCGAAGGTCCTGATCGAGATGATCCGCGTGCTGCTCTTCCACATAAGGAAAGGGGTGCAGGTTATCCGGCTCGACGCCATCGCTTATCTCTGGAAGGAGATCGGACATCCGAGCATACATCACGAGAAGACGCATGCGGTGGTCAAGCTCTTCAGGGCGCTGCTCGATCTGGCGGCACCCTGGGTCGTCATCATCACCGAGACGAACGTCCCCCATGAAGAGAATATCAGCTACTTCGGCAACTACCGGGACGAGGCCCACATGGTCTATCAGTTCTCCCTCCCGCCCCTCGTTCTCGACGCATTCCGGCGCGAAGACGCCGGACACCTGAGCGACTGGGCCTCGGGGCTCCCCGACACGGCGGGTACCACCACCTTCTTCAACTTCCTCGCCTCGCACGACGGCATCGGTCTGCTGCCGGCCCACGGCATTCTTTCGGAGGAGGAGCTCAACGGACTAGTGGAGGCCACGAAGGAACGGGGAGGCTTTATCAACTACAAGTCGACTCCCGAAGGCAAAATTCCCTACGAGATGAACATCACCTATCTCGATGCGGTGGCGGAAAAGAATCTGGGAGACTCGGTGCGGGCAAGAAAGTTCCTCGCGAGCCAGTCGATTATGCTCGCGCTCCGTGGAGTGCCGGGAATCTACATCCACAGTCTGCTCGGCTCAGGCAACTATCACGAGGGAGTGGAGAAGACCGGTGAGAACAGGAGCATAAACCGCGAGAAACTCGACTACGACGAGGTCCTCGCGGAGGTGAACAGCCCCGGCAGTCTTCGCAACCGTATTTTCAGCGGCTTCGCGGCGCAGCTGAAGGCCCGAAGGAGCTCCCGCGCCTTTCACCCCTCCGCCGGTATGGAGGTCCTGCGGCTCGACCCGCGACTCTTCGTCGTCCTCCGCTATTCCGAGGATGCAACCGAGCAGGTAATCTGCATCACCAACGTGAGTCCCCATGTAGTGCCGATGACGATCCCCTTCGACGTGTTGAAAAAACCGGTAAGGAGCTCCTTTAGCGAAATCATCAGCGGCGAGGACATGGTCGCGGAGGTCGAGCGGGCCCGACTCCGTTTCCAGATACAGCCCTACGGAGTATACTGGCTCAAGTGATTTGAGTCTTTACGGCGGCGGCCCGCGAGTGCTACATGTCTCTGAACTGCTTGCTGCCCCAGATGTTGGTGGTCAGGTGGCGTAGCTTCGTCTCGAGCACGCTGTATGAGTAGTATTTGAGCCCGAGTTTGTAGTTCGTCTCGGCCATCTGCTTTACACGTCTGTGGTCGTTCAGCACGCTCTTGCTGTACGCGACCGTCTCACGGCTGATGAAGTTGTCCATTTCTATGACATCGAAGCCCTTCGGCTTGATGTCGTACGAGTAAATCGAGTAGTTGTTCACGAGTATCGGCTTGCGGTGGTATATCGCCTCGAGGAAGGCGTTGCCGAAGCCCTCGACAATTGAGGGATAGGTGACGAGGTCGGCGTGGGGATAGATATCGTGCAGGGTGTAGATCTTTCTGCCGTCGGCGGTGGTCCCCCGGCTGTCGTCGATGATGTCGTTGACGAAGATCGCCTTTATCCCGAGCAGCTCGGCGTACTCCTTTACCCTGGTCTGATATTCGTAGCCTTCGTCCCCCGATGCGTGGCTGATGACGAGGGTAGCGTTCATGTCGAGCCGAGCAACGAGCTCGATCGCGTGTTCTATGCCCTTTCGCTGCACTACACGTGTAGGTTGGAGGACGAGGAGCTCGTCTTCGGCGACACCGATTGCATCGCGCGCGTCACGGTTGTAGTCGTCGAGGCCGCTCGACTGTGTTTCGAAATCCATGACATTGGGAATGAGGGTAGCGCCGATTCCGGTCCGCAGTGCCAGCTGGTTCTGCGCCGAGCTGTTTATCACTACATGGTAGATCGATTTGAGATTGGGGGGATAGGCGCAGTTGAAGTAGTCCCATACGCAGTTGTTGAGGAAGCGCTTGCGTTCCCAGAAGAAATCGTGGTGGTGAGCGATGGTCGGTATTCCCGTCTCGGCGATGACCTCGGTGAGTGCGAGGGCGAGGGGGATGTTGAGGGGAATGGTGAGGGTGTTCTGGGGTATGAGAAGGTCTATCTGAAATCTCTGTATGAACTCGTAGAGTCGCTCCTTGAGGATTTCTCGATACTCGTGAATGCCGTCGGTGAGTTCGCGAGGACGGATCGCCCGGTCGTAGCTCATGTTGTAGAGCTCCACAATAGCGGGATGTTTGAAATGAGCCTCTTCAGCGATGAAGGAGACATCATCAGGTGTGTCGAGTTCGCCGGCCATGTAGTATGACTCGTAGCCGTGACGGGCGAATACATCGGCCCACTTTTTTGTCTCTAAAGAAACTCCGTCGGTACCTGAAATCCGGAACGACACGAATCCGATATTCTTCCCCATCCTACACCTCGACGCGAAATAGTAATATAGTTTCATTGTAATGTTTTCGTGAGAGGAATCAAGAAAAAAAAGTAGAAATGGGGGCTGCCTATGCGCGATGCTGGTCAAGACCCGCTAAGTTCGGTAGGATGGCCGTATGGAACGGTGGAACGAGAGGCAACGGCGGGAGATCCTCTCCTGTCCCATTTTCGGCGTGGACGAGGTAAAACGAAGATCGGAGAAAGGCAGCGAGGGAGACTTCTACGTGCTGCGGGCGCCGGACTGGGCGACCGTCGTGCCTGTAACGGAGGATGCAGAGGGACGACGCTGCTTTCTCATGGTGGAGCAGTACCGGCACGGGAGCGACCGGGTGACAATCGAGTTCCCTGCGGGCACGGTCGATCCCGGCGAGGCCCCCGAGACCTGCGCCCGCAGAGAATTGCGGGAGGAGACCGGTCACTCCGCAGGAGAGCTCGTGCAGATCGGCGAGCTCTCTCCGAATCCCGCCTTCATGGAGAATAGCTCCTACACCTATGTGGCCCGTTCTCTCGTCTATGAGGGAGAGCAGAGTCTCGACCTGCACGAGAGCATGCACGTGCACACGATTCCGATCGAGGAGGTGCGCCGCAGTATGGGGCATGCACCCTACGAGAATGCGATCATGGTGGCCGCTCTCATGCTCTTCGACAGATGGGAGCGCTCTCGCGGGCAGCAGTGATTCGGGTCTGTGTAAAACCTTTTGTATCTGTGTAAAAACTTGTGCAGCGGATTATGTGGTGAGGTATGAAGACTGAGGAAGGAAAAAAAATAGAGGCGCCGACCGGATTCGAACCGGTGCATAAAGGTTTTGCAGACCTCTCCCTTACCACTTGGGTACGGCGCCTTGCTGACGTTTAAAATAGCAAAAAGAGGGAGACGTGTCCAGTACTGGGCATGGGTGATTGCTCTATGAGTATGCACGCATCCATGAATCCTCAGATGCAGGCGGCAGAGGGCGGCGCCGAGCGGCCGGTGGTCCTTCTCGTACAGCCGCCGGTCTATGATTTCGCCCTCTACGACCTCTTCTTCAAGCCCTACGGACTCCTGCGTCTCGGCGCTTGGTTCGAGAGGGGCGGATACGATCTCCGATTGGTCAACGGACTCGACTACAGAGACGATGCGACGCTGCGCCGTTGCGGAGCCGTAAAGCGGAATCTCAACGGGACGGGAAAGTTCCCGCGCCGTCTGCTACCTCTCGCCGAGCCCCTTCCCGGAGAGCCTGCGGGGCTGCAGAGAGGCGAGTCCGAGCTCGGAGGCTTTCGGCACAGATTTGCCGAGCGCACCGGGAGGTATCTCAACCGATACGGGATAGAGCCGGAGAGCCTCCGGCGAAAGATTGCAGAATCAGGAGCCGATGTGGCGCTGGTCACCTCCCAGATGACCTACTGGTATCCGGGAGTGGCGGAGGCGGTGGAAACGATACGAGAGGAACTGCCCCGCACTCCGGTAGCCGTAGGGGGAGTCTATGCGAGTCTGCTGCCGGAGCACTGCCGCGACGTAACATCGGCGGACGAGGTGATTACAGGCGGGAACCTCGAAGCCCTCCGCTCGCTGTTGGAGCGGAGCGGGCTCCCGGTACCGCCGGGTGAGGTTCCCGAGAGGCCTGCGATGCTACCCGGTGTATGGGACGATGCGGGGGTGCTGCGGCTGAACCGCGGCTGTCCCTACCGTTGCCCCTATTGCGCGAGCGGACTGATAGAGCCCGATTTCGAGAGGGGGAGGGCGGATGCGCTCTGGAAGACGGTCCTGGAGAAAAAACGCCGATTCGGCACGAGAACCTTCGCCTTCTACGACGATGCGCTGCTGATGGAAAAGGAGGATGCCTTCGTTCCCTTCCTCGAGAGGGTCGTCTCCTCCGGCGAGGAGCTCTCCTTCTATCTGCCGAATGCGCTGCACCTGCGCTTTCTCGATCGGAGGACGGCAGAGCTGATGCGCCGCGCGGGCTTCGAGGAGGTCCGTCTCGGCTACGAGACCGACGACGAGGACTCGCGGGCCTCCACTGGAAAGTACGAACGGTCGGCGGTGCCCGGGGTGATCGAGACCCTGAGAGGCGCCGGATTTTCAGGCGACCGCATCATACTTTATCTGCTGGCGGGTCTCCCCGGGCAGCCGGCGGATGAGCTTGAGGAGACCGTGCACCGGGCCTCCCGGCTTGGTGTTCGCCTCTCCGTCGCCGAATACTCGCCGGTCCCCGGCACGGAGCTCTGGCCGGAGAGCGTGGCTGCATCTTCCTATCCGATAGACCGCGAACCGCTGTTCCAAAACAACAGCATTTTCCCGCTCGAGTGGGAGGGCTTCTCTCGCGGGGATATGGAGAGGCTCAAGCGCCTCGCCCAAAAAAGCGGACGGTAAGCGCGGCCTGTTGTACATCCCGAAAGAGACGCCGGCAGGAGCGATTGTTGAGACCTGCCGGCGCAGCCGATAAGAGCGTTTGCCTCCTCGGCTAATTATGTTACTATAGATGCAGCCTCGCCTCTGCAGCGGGGGATGAACCGGGGCAATACGAACAAGAGGTGTAAGTCGGTGAGAGACGTTGATCGAATAGCAGCGAGAGGAGTACTCCGTGTGGCGGGGATTTTGTTGATGGGCTGTTTCTTCCCGTGGTTTGCCGGCGCGGCGGACAACGGAGTGGAGTATCCGTCCATAGGACCGGGCCGTCGGATCGAGTCGAGCGTCGATGTATCGAGCAGCGGAAGCGGATTCAAGACCTTTACCTTCGAGATACCGGAGGATGCCTTTGCCGTGCGGATCTCCATAGAGGATGCCCCTGCGGATCTCGACCTCTTTCTCAAGCACGGAAGAGAGATACAGAGCTACGAGTATGTCGACTCTATGAGCGCTTCCGAGGATTACAACGAGACCCTCTTCGTCTCGAGGCTCTCGGATCCGCCCCTGCAGAACGGTACCTACTACGTCGATGTGGTCTACCAGCGGGCTTCGGTTCCCTTTCACAACTGGAAGCGGCTGAAGGAGGTCCCCTTCTCCCTCTCCCTCGAGTTCATCTCGGGGGCGAAGCACCGGGAGATAGAGCCCGACACCACCTACCGCGGAGAGCTCAGCCCCGAGGATGGCATGGCCCAGGTCTATGCGGTAGAGCTGCCTTCGGGTATCGAGGAGTGCCGGGTGGATATCTTCGACACCATCGCGGATATCGACCTGCTCGTAGGATACGAGACCCCGGTGCTCACGCGCAGCAACGCCGATTACGTGAAAGAGAGCCTGCTCGGACATGAGTCCATCGTCATCGACGGGTCGAAGGACGAGCCGGAACTGCCGGGGGGTACCTACTATATCACCGTATTCGATCAAGTCTCGAAGGAGCACTCCGAGGGCTATTCGCTGAGGGTGAGTCTCGGCGGTGCGCCTCCGGCTGAGTTGAAGAAGATAACGCCGCTGCCTAGGACCGACGACGAGCTTACCCACGCCATCTACTCCACGGTCGAGATCATAGGAGAGGCAGGCAAGGGCTCGGGTTGTTTGGTCAGCGGCGACGGTCTGATTTTGACTAATTGGCACGTGGTCAGGGGCTTTTCCGGAGAGCCCTCCGATCCCATCTACGTGGCGGTGAACTATTCGACGCAGAAGCCGCCGAGGGAGATGTTTCGCGCCGAGGTGGTCGAATACGACGAGGAGTCGGACTTCGCGCTCTTGGAGGTAGTATCCGGTCTCTACGGGCAGTCCTTACCCTACCGCTACAGCTTCCCCTACTTCCGTCTGGGCGATCCCCAATCGCTGAGCATAGGTCAGCCCATCTCCTTCCTCGGATATCCGGGAATAGGAGGTACCGGCTCCCGGGCCTCCATTTCCCTCACCCGCGGCATCGTCAGCGGTTTCGAGCGTTCGGACGGGAGGTTTCTCATCAAGACCGATGCGGTCATCCACAACGGCAACTCCGGGGGGGCGGCGGTAAACGCCTACTGGGAGCTTCTCGGTCTGCCCACAGTCGTAATAGGGCGGGAGAGCGTGTCGATAGGTTTCGTCAATCCCGTCAGCGAGATCCCCGAGTCGTGGAAGAGCTTGATAGAGAGTAGAAACTGAGCGAACGCAGCCTTCGAAGGACGAGTATCAGTCGAAGAAGGAGCGGATGTCTTCTCGGGCCTTGCCGAGGGCCTGTTGATACTGTTCCTCTAATTGCTCGAGGTTCTGTTTGAGCAGCTGATTGAACTCAGGGTCCTGCTCCGGCGTCAGTTCGACGTTGTAACCGTACTGTTTGGAGAGCTGCTGCTGCTTTTTCTTCAGCTGGGGACCGTACTGCTGTTTGAGCTGTTCTTTGATCTGCTCTTGATACTGCAGGTATTGCTGGAAGAACTGCCCGAGCTGGTCGATGATCGAATTCAGCTTCTTGTTCTTTCCCGTCAGGGCGATGAGCCCCTGCTTGGTGGTCTCGAGCTTCTCTTGAAACTGATTGTTTCTCGGCAGGCTGATCTGTGAGAGGAGCGTTTCGAAGACGGATTTCTCGACCTCTTTGCGTTCTTGCTTGGAGAACTCCTTCAACCCTTCGGTCAGTATCTGTGAATCAGGAGAGGCGGCGTTCAAATATTTCGAGGCGAGTCTCTTTCCCTCCTTCTTCAGCTCGTTTGCCCGGACGGACTCCTTGTTTCCCTCTATACCGGAGGTTCTCTCTACGGCCAGCTCCCAGGCCGACTTTATTCTTGCCATCTCTTCGCTCCTTACTCTTCGTGTGCGTGTAATCGGGTCTGAATTTCTACATGAAATATACAATCGAAGCTGCCGGATTGACAAGCTTTGCGGAGCTGTGAATCAACTATTTACTCTCCATATAGTTTCTTCTATACTTAGTTGTACACTGTTGCAGTGTGTACGGGAGAGAGTGTATGAACGAGCAAGTGAGTTTCCGCATAGACGGAAAAACGATTAAGGCCGTAAAGGGCGACAACATTCTCAAGGCGGCGCAGGAGAATGGGATCGAGATACCGAGCCTCTGCTACCATCCGAGCCTCAGCTCGAGCGGCGCCTGCCGCATGTGCGTGGTAAAGGCGGAGGGCAAGAAGGGGCTCGTAACCGCCTGTTCCGCCGAGGTAGAGGAGGGGCTGGAGGTGACCGCCTTCGACGAGGAGCTGGAGAGCTACCGTAAAACCACGCTGGAGCTCCACCTCGCGGAGCACGATTTCGACTGCGCCGTGTGCGACAGCGACGGCGAGTGCGAGCTGCAGGATCTCGCCTACCGCTACGAGATGGGGGTGACTAAAAACCGAACTTTCCCGTCGATCGTCGGGAATGTCACACTGCCGAAGGACCCCACCTCTCCCGTGCTCATCTACGATGCGAAGAAATGCATAAGATGCGAGCGCTGTGTCCGGGCTTGCGAAGAGGTCCAGGGCAAGGCGGTCTTGAGCATGATCCACCGCGGTGAGCATGCATTCATCTCGCCGGAGTTCGGCACGTGGAAGAAGTCGAGCTGCGACGGCTGTGGTGAGTGCGTGCAGCTCTGCCCCACCGGTGCCCTCACCGAGAAGCCGCTGGTCGAGCGGGTACGCCCTTCGGACATAGACCGTAAGGTGAGGACCACCTGTGTCTACTGCGGCGTCGGCTGTCAGATGGACATGTGGGTAAGGAACGACAAAATCGTGAAGGTACGTGGAGCGATGGAGGAGCCGAATCACGGCCGACTCTGTGTAAAGGGGCGCTTCGGCTACGAGTTCGTCGCGAACGAGGAGCGGCTGACCCGGCCGCTGATAAAGAGAAACGGCGAATTTCAGGAGGCCTCCTGGGAGGAGGCCCTCGATCTGGTGGCGAGCAAGTTCTCCGATATCAAGCGGACCTACGGTAATGAGGCTCTCGCGGGACTTGCCTCTGCGAAATGCACGAACGAGGAGAACTACATCTTCCAGAAGTTCGTGAGGGCGGCATTCGGCACCAACAGCGTCGATCACTGCGCCCGCCTCTGTCACGCTCCCACCGTCTCCGGTCTGGGGGCCGCCTTCGGTTCGGGAGCGATGACGAACTCGATAGAGGAGCTCGCCGGTGCCGACTGCATCCTGGTCACCGGCTCCAACGTGACGGAGACCCACCCCGTAACCGCCACCTACATCAAGAATGCGAAGAGCCGAGGGGCAAAGCTCATCGTCATCGATCCCAGGCGCATCGACCTGGCCCGCAAGGCCGACCTCTGGATGCGGCAGCGATCCGGTTCGGATGTCGCCTGGATAAACGGCCTGCTCAACGTCATCATCTTTGAGGGGCTCGCCGACGAGCACTTCATCGCGGAGCGGACCGAAAACTTCGAAGAGATGAAGAAGACGGTGGAGACCTACACGCCGGAGAAGGTCGAGGAGATAAGCGGGATCCCGGCGGAGAAGCTGCGCGAGGCCGCCCGCATGTATGCGGGTGCCGAAAAAGCGGCAATCGTCTATGCAATGGGAATCACCCAGCACGTGACGGGAACCGACAATGTCCTCTCCCTGGCCAATCTTGCCATGCTCACCGGCCAGATAGGGCGCGAGTCCACAGGAGTCAATCCGCTCCGGGGTCAGAACAACGTGCAGGGCGCCTGCGACCTCGGAAGCCTGCCGAACGTCTACTCGGGCTATCAGAAGGTTACCGATTCGGAGATGAACGAGAAGTTCAAGAAGGAGTGGGGAGTCGACTACCTCTCCGACGAGGCCGGCCGCACGGTCGTGGAGATCATGCACGCGGCCCTCGACAAGGAGGTTCGCGGTCTCTACATCATGGGGGAGAATCCGATGCTCTCCGATCCGAACATCAGCCACGTAGAGCAGGCCCTAGAGGCGCTCGACTTCCTGGTGGTGCAGGACCTCTTTTTGAGTGAGACCGCCATGCTCGCCGACGTGGTACTGCCGGCGGCATCCTTTGCGGAGAAGAACGGCACCTTCACCAACAGCGGCCGCAGCGTCCTGCGGGTGCGCGAGGCCGTGCCCAGCCCGGGAGAGGCGAGGCCGGACTGGTGGATCACAAGCGAGATCGCGCAGCGGATGGGCTATCCGATGGCCTACCGCTCCGCGAAGGAGATAATGGAGGAGATCGTGCGGGTGACGCCGATCTACGGCGGCATCACCTACGAGCGGCTGGAGAGAGAGAAGCTCCACTGGCCCTGTCTCGACGAGAACCACCCGGGAACCAAGTTTCTCCACAAAGAGGGGCACTTCAAGAGGGGTAAGGGAAGATTCCACCCCGTCGACTACATACCCCCCGCCGAGATGCCGGACGAAGACTTTCCCCTCATACTCTCAACGGGGCGAATGCTCTACCACTACCACACCGCGACGCTCTCGCGCCGCTCCGTTCCGCTGAACAGCTTCGCCAAGGATGCCTACGTGGAGATAAGCGACGAGGACCTCGAGGAGCTCGGGGGGCGTGACGGCGGCAGGGTCCGTGTCGTAACGCGGCGGGGAAACATAGAGATCTTTGCCAAGAAAAGCGACAGGGTGGGTAAGGGCACCGTCTTCATCCCCTTCCACTTTCACGAATCTCCGGCGAACAGGCTCACCAACGACGTGCTCGACCCCGCCTCCAAGATACCCGAGCTCAAGGTCGCCGCGTGCCGGGTGGAGAAGCTGGAGTAGCCATGGACCATCTCGTAGCGGGAGTGCTCGCAGGCGGAGGCAGCAGACGATACGGCCGCGACAAGGCCTTCGTCCGGTGGAACGGAAAGCCGCTGGTCGAGCATGCCCTGCTGAGCGTATCACGCATCGCCGACGAGACCTACATCCTCTCGAAGGAGCCGGAGAAGTTTGCACACCTCCCGTGGACGGTCATACCGGACATCACCGTCACCCCGACCCCCATGAGCGGGATCATCTCCGTCGCCTCTTTCGTCCGCGGCTGGCTGCTGGTCGCCGCCTGCGACATCCTCGTGCTCGACCACGCTTTTCTCCGCGCCATGTGGGAGGCCCGGGAGCCGGGCAAGGCGGTCATCCCACGGACCGAGAGGGGGCTGCAGCCGCTGCTCGCCCTCTATCCTGCCGAGCTCTTGGCGCAGTGGGAGCGTGCCTTCGCCCACGGCAACTTCAAGCTTCGGCCCGTGGCGGCGAGCATGCCGAGAGTGGAGGTGTATCCGGCTGCATACTCACGGTTACGGGACGAGATGAGCGGTTACCGCGCCGCCGCCGGCGGGGAGAAGGACGGCGCTTACTCTCTCAACGCAGCCGGCTTCCCTCCCTTCCTCAACATCAACCGGCCCGAAGATCTTGTGCAGCTGAATCGAATCTAATACAGTATCGTTTACTGCGGCAGTAGTGTCGTGCGCGGGCGCCGCGGGCGCTGCGGACGCCGCGGGCGCATGCGAAGGAGTAATTCATGGCCGAAGAGAAGAAAACCGAGCTCCTCTACTATACCGAACCCTACAGCTCCGAGTTCGAGGCCACCGTGATCGGTGTGGATGAGGATGAGAAGGGGAGCGTAGTGCGACTGGACCGGACGGCATTCTATCCGGAGGGAGGCGGGCAGCCATCCGACCTCGGAAGCATCGGCGGTGCGCGGGTGACGGACGTGAAGAAGAGAGACGCCGAGGTCCTGCACTACCTCGAGCCGCCTCTCGACGGTATCGAGGAGGGCGTCGTGCTCGGCTGCCGGATAGATTGGCGGCGCAGGTTCGACTACATGCAGCAGCACAGCGGTCAGCACCTCCTCTCGGCGGTCCTCTACCGGGATTTCGGCTACCAGACGGTCTCGGTGCACCAGGGGAGCGATGACACCGCGATAGAGATCGAAGCGGCGGCGTTGAAGGAGAGTGAGATCCTGCAGATAGAGGAGCGGGTCCTCGAACTCATAGGGGAGAACCGGCCGATCCGGAGCTTCTGGGTGGGCGAGGACGAGCTCTCCTCCTACGATCTGAGACGGGAGCCGAAGGTTTCAGGCCGCATCCGCATCGTGGAGGTCGAGGGCTACGACGCGGTCGCCTGCGGTGGAGTACACACGGCGGGCACCGGGGAGGTACGGTTGGTTCGCCACGCGGGAACCGAGAAGATCCGCGGGAGAACCCGTCTCCACTGGAAGATCGGTGCGAGGGCGGTGGATGACTACCGCGAGAAGAGCCGCATCGTCGCCGAGCTCGTCGACCTCTTCTCCTCCCCTCAGCAGGAGCTGGTCTCGAGAATCGGGGCGAGCTCGAAGGAGCTGGTGGAGCTCCGCAGAGAGTACACTCAGTTAGAGGGGCGCACGGCAGCGCTCGAGGCGGAGAGGCTGCTTGCAGCCTCTGCGGTAGAGACCGATGAGGATGATCTGCTCCTGATTACCGTCTCTTACAGCGGAGAGGGAAAGGAGTTGCTCCGGAAGATCGCCGAGCAGGTGGCCGAGGAGCCGCGGGCCGCGTTCTGCGGCACCAACGAGTCGGAAAAGGGGCTGCAGTGGGTAATCGCCCTCGGCGAGGAGGCGGAGGAGTCGATCGATTTCAACCTGAAGAAGGGTGAGCTCCTCGCCGCCATAGACGGCAAGGGGGGAGGTAAACCGCCCATACGTCAGGGGATAGGGCAGAACCCGGACGGGGTCACCGAGCTCTTCGCCGCATTTCGCCGTCTATTCTGATCTGATTATCACCGCAAATGGTAGCCCGGTTCGACGAGCTCGCTGCCCGAAATGCGCTCGTAGGCGCTCCAGTCGAGGGGGTAGTCCCAGCAGCCCTGGCGGTGAATCATCCTGCCGCCGAAGCCGCGCTTGAAGCGGTACAGGCCGTGCATGGGGTGTGAGGGCTGTGCCGACGGGGGAAGCCCGAAGAGGTCGTAGGTGCGGCATCCCTGTGCCTCTGCGAGCCGTATGGCCTCCCATTGCAGGTTGTAACTCGGCATCAGTTCCTTTCTCCTGCCGCTCGATGCGCCGTAGAGGTACATCGCGTAGGAGCCTCTCCGAACGAGAATGATGCCGGCAAGCGGCGGTCCCCCTGATTCGTGCTCCGCCATCAGGAGGTGGACCCTCGTCTTGTAGCTGTCCCCGTGCAGCTTCTCCTCTCGGAGCAGTTCCGCGAAGTTGCGGTAGTTGTGGAGAGAGATCCCCTTCCTGCGCGCGGTTTCCCGATACATCGCGTACCACTCGTCGATCCTCTCGTGGGACTCGTCCCTCACCACGACGCCCCTGCGCTGCGAGAGGCGAATGTTGTAGCGGGTCTTCGGTTTCATCTCCTGTAAGAGCTGTTCGCTGCTCTTGCGGATGTCGAGCAGCAGAGTGTCCGGCGGCTGTACATCCGTGGGAGCCTTCCTGAGTTTCTTTTCCCGGGTGCCGAAGTTCATGCGGAGCTCGCGGATTCGCTGAGGAGGTCTCCCGTCGGCGGTGTCGAAATCGCTCGAATCCTCCCCCGCCTCGTAGGGAGTCTCCCATGGGAGATCGAAGCGGATGAAGCTGCACTCATCCGGGAGCTTGGGTGCGAGGTGCTCGGCGCTCTCCTCTAAGAGGTTTCCCCGCTCTTCCGGTCGAATGTAGCCGTACTCCGGCCAGGGAATGTAGGCGAAACACACACCCGTGACATGGTGCCGGATGAGTGTGAGGATGGTGAGGTCGATGCCATGCTCATCCTCTAAGCGGAATGCCAGCGGCGGGATGCCGAGCTTCTCCTTTACCTGCGCCCACAGATATGACTGGAGGGGGGTGTGTGCCGGCTGCAGCTCCGAGGGATCGATGGGGCGCAGCCTCATCGTCTCTCTCCGCTGCCTTTCTCGAGGGCGGCTTTCTCTAACAGCAGCTGCTTCTCCAGGAATTGATAGTTCACCTCCCATGCGTGGGGGCCGTATCCTCCGGCCATCAAGTAGGCGGCAGGGATATCTCGTTCGGCGAGGAAGCCGCGTATGGCTTCGTCCCTTTCGTTGAGTTGCCGAAGGGAGAGCCGCAGCAGTTTCGCTGAGTCGAGTCTGTCACGCTCGTAGGGATCGGCCCCGAAGAGCACGACGGCGAGGTCCGGATGCGGATATTCGTCGAGCTGGAGCAGCCCCTCCTTCAGCCGTGCAGTGTACTCGGCCTCCCTGCCCTGAGGGATGGGGATGTCGATGTCGCTCGGGACGAAGGAGGGATGGAGTTCACCGGTCGCCGTGAGCGGAAAGCGGGCGAGGGGCCAGCCCTTCGCCATATGGATGCTGAGGGTGCGGATGGAAGGATCGTTCCGGGTGATGGCGGCGGTACCGTCCCCCTTGTGCGCATCGCCGTCTATGATCCACACGGTTTGTACGAGCCCCTCCGCCTGGAGCCGTCTCGCGGCGATTACCGCATCGTTGATGAGGCAGAAACCGTGTCCGAAGTCATAGTGGGCGTGGTGGAAACCGCCGCCGAAGTAGAAGCAGAAGCGCGACTCGAGGGCCATCCTCATACATTGCAGGGTGCCGGCTGCCCTCGTCAGCATCACCTCGTAGAGCTCCTCGAGGGGATACCGTGCGGTACCCGGATCGTAGCGCTGAAAGTTGCCCCGCTCGTCGACGAGCTCGTAGGCCTCGTAGAGGGCGTTGGTTCTGTCGTTGCTCAGCCGCGCCACATAGTCGCGGCTGTGAGCCCTCAGGAGATCCTCTTCGGCGAGGGTCTCGCTCCGCTCATTCGTCATGAGCTCCTCTATCATTCCGCCGATTTCGGGATGCGCCTCGAGTTCCTCGATAGTTCGAGTCGCCCTGGTGTCGAGAACGGGAATTTCTATGCCGAAGTCGGCGAGTCCGGGGAGTCCCGGATAGTGTAACAGCTGCATGGGAGGAGTGTAGCGTAAAAGGCTCTTGATCCTCAAGCCGGAGCTGGGGAGCTCGCCGAGGAGGAAATAAAGGATTTTCTCGTAGGTACTCAGTCGAAAGACAAGCTCTCCTCCCTCATGACCTGATATGTCCCCCTATGCTGCCTGCATTCAAAAATTTTGACTTTCTCACGGCAGCGACCTATGCTCTAAGTTAGAGAAACAGAAAGAGGAGCGGTAATGGGAATCGTAAGGTCGGTATGTAGCGGAGTGGGCAACTCGATGGACCTTATTCGCAGCTATCAGCACGTCCGCCGGATGTACCGGACGGACCTCCTTGCCTTTCGCAGCCAGACCAATATCTTTCGCTTCGCCGTTTTCAGCATCATATCGCTGCTCATATCGCTTTCCGTCCTGTTCTTTGTCCGTCCGGAACTGCCCCGCATACACGTGCTGTTCGTTCTGCTCATGGCTGCCTCGGTTCTCTTCTTCTTTCTCTCCGTCGCCTTCCGGGCGGATGAGAAAAGGAGAGCGCCCTTCTTACATCTCGCTCTCGTGCATATTGGAGTGTTCTTTCTCTTCGCATGGGGAACCGCGCAGATCTTGTTCGGCGAGGGTGATGTCCGAGGTTTTGTCACCTATGTGGCGCTCGTTATCGCGATCGCCGCGGTCTTTTCCCTCGAACCGCTCTACTATTTTGCGGTAAGCGTGTTGAGCCTCTCCTCTCTCTACCTCTTATCTACGCTGTTCGAAGGGATCGACGGGGGGCAGATACGGAACTACTTCATATTTCTCATCAACAGCGTCGTCTTCGGGTGGGTCGTGTCGGTCATGCACTACTACACCGTCCTCGAGATCTTCTTCGTGAAGAAACAGATGGAAGAGCAGGAGCGGAGGGCCGAGCTCGCGCTGACGGGGGGTAACCTGGGATATTGGAACTGGAACATCGAAAAGGAGGTTATCGATGTGGATGCGCGCTGGTCGGCACTGCTCGGTTATGAGGCGAAGCGGGGAAGGATACGCTTCGATGAGTTCTTTCGCATGGTCGTACCCGAAGACAGGAAGCGGGTGGCGGAGGCGGTGCAGGGCTATTTCGACGGAGAGAGCGATCAGTACTCGATTACCTTTCGCATGGAAACCAAAGAAGGTGATGAGAAGTGGATCTACGCAGAGGGGCGCGTGACGAATCGCGACAGGAACGGCAAGCCGCTCTTCATGCACGGTATTCATCAGGACGTGCAGGAGTTGAGAGAGCAGCAGAGCAAACTGCAGGAGAGTGAGCTCAGGTTCCGCACCTACACGGAAAATGCGCCCGTGGGGGTTTTTATAACCGACGGACTACGCTTTACCTATGTGAATCCGGAGGCAATCCACCTCTCGGGCTACAGCGAAAAGGAGCTCCTCGACGGCGTAACTCTCTACCGGCTGGTTCATCCCGACGACAGAAAGAAGCTCCGCAACGATATCCGCAGACTCTTGAAAGACAGAGAGACGAAGAACACCTACCTCTACCGCATCGTCTCTAAAACCGGAGAGACGCACTGGTTCGAGACGAGGTTGAGCACGATAAACTGGAAAAAGCGGATGTTTCTCCTCTCCGCGGTCGATATCACCGAGAGGAGACAGGCCGAGGAGAAGCTGAAGGAGTACGCAACCTACGATGAGCTCACGGGCGTCTTCAACCGTCGGGTCGGTCTCGATCTCTTGGAGAGAGAGATGGTCAGTTCCCACAGAGAGGTGAGCACCTTTACCGTATGCTTTATCGATGTGAACGGGCTCAAGGTGGTAAACGACACCTTCGGTCACGATGCGGGAGATGAGCTGATCAAGAGCGTCGTATCCGTGGCTACGAAGGAGATGCGCAGCGGAGACATCATCTGCCGACTCGGTGGGGACGAGTTCCTTCTCCTCTTCAAGGCCTGCGATATGAGGAATGCGAAGAAGATAAAAAAGAGGATGGAGGACCGCTTCGTCGAGCTCAACAAAGAGCCGCGGAGACAGTACGACATAAGCGTGAGTTACGGAATGCTCGAGTACGGGAGAGATGTGCAACTCAGTGTGCAGGAGCTCATTCACCGCGCAGATCAGCGCATGTACGAGGACAAGTTGGCCAGGAAGGCTCAGCGGGAATCTCGGCTATCCTCACGGTAGCGAGCGAGGATCTCGGGAAATTCGTATCTGAGGGCATGATCGTTTTCCAGGCCGGAGGCGGCTCAGAGCCGGGCGATCTTGATGTAGTCCTCGACGATACGGCCGTGTTCGAAGGCCATCGGCAGCGATGCGATCTCCTCCGGCATGTACCAGCGCAGCTCCTTGACCTCCGCCTCCTGCCGCGTGAGCTCGACTCCCGATGCCTCGGGCTTTACCGCGAAGATGAGGGCGACCGCGTGCCACTCGAGCTCCGGATAGTATTCGCTGTAGTAGCCGAAGAATCGCGCCTCTCCGGCGGATGCCGAGATGCCCGTCTCTTCGAAGAGCTCCCGAAGCATCGCCTCTTCTACTCCTTCGCCGTACTCAATGTGGCCGCCGGGTATGCACCAGTGGTTGTAGAAGGGCTCGTGATTTCTCCTCGCCAGCAGTATGCGCCCATCCTTTTCCACCACGGCGCCCACGGTTGCCTTAATGCACTTTCTCATACGCAGCCTGCCTCTTCTATTCGTCTCGTCAGCAATTCTGTCGTCTCGTCGTATTCGTTACCAGAGTTTGCCCTCGTCCTCCCGTAATGCCTTCGGCCTGTTGAGGATCTCGGCCATGACCACCGCCTTCTTCAGCGGTGAAAGCCGGTTCAGGCGCCTCATGAGCACTGTCTCCTCCTGTACTCCGGGTTCCTGCTGTCGGGAGGGAGCAGCCGCTCCTTTCCACGTGCTCGAGGGATAGACCTGTTCCTGCCACTTCGTTCCTCCGCCTGCGAAATGACCGCTGTCGGCCTTCGTTCCCACCTCGTCCCAGTCGTCGTACCTGGTTTCGAGGCTGTGGGAGAGTCCCTCCGAAGAGAAATCGGCTATATGAGCCATGAGCCCCTCTTCTTTCTCTTCTTCGGTGTCTTCGGGGGTGGAGTAGATTTCTCGGCCCGCCTCCTTAGAAGAAGAGGGGCGGTTCTCTACCCTCCAACCCCTCGCTCTCGATTTTCCGTCGGAGTAGCGGCCGTACTCCTCTCCGGCGGAGAGGTCGAGGGGCTCCGCCTCTCCCTCCTGCCGTCGGAGTTCCGCCTGTCTTCTCGCCTCCTCCTCCCTATCCTCCTTCTGCTTGTAGAGCAGGTAGATGAAGGGGGCGATGACCGCGCCGAAGAAGATGAGCAGGGTGATGAGGGAAGCTATCGCTTCTGCCATATTATTGCTCCGTATCCGGGCTCTGATCCTCTCCGCCGATGCTCGAGCGCATGTCGGTGTCGGCCTGGATGTTCTTCATCCGGTAGTAGTCCATGACACCGAGATGTCCCTTGCGGAAGGCTTCGGATATCGCCTTGGGAATCTCCGCCTCCTCGAGGACAACCTTCGCGCGGTTTTCCTGAACCTGGGCGATCATCTCCTGCTCCCTGGCCTGGGCCGCGGCTCTGCGCTGCTCGGCTACCGCCTGGTAGCGCCGCTTGTCGGCTTCCGCCTGGTCGGCCTGGAGCTTGGCGCCCACGTTCTCTCCGACGTCGATGTCGGCAATGTCGATCGAGAGGATCTCGAAGGCGGTGCCTGCATCTAGCCCCTTCTGTAAGACGGTACGGGATATCTGGTCCGGATTCTCCAGAACATCTTTGTAGGTCTCCGATGAGCCGATGGTGGTGACGATACCCTCGCCTACACGGGCGATGATGGTCTCCTCCTTGGCTCCGCCGACGAGGCGTTCGATGTTTGCCCGGACGGTGACCCTCGCTTTCGCGCGGAGCTGTATGCCGTCCTTCGCCACTGCATCGATGGTGTTGCGGCCCTTCTCGGGGTTGGGGCAGTCGATGACCTTCGGGTTGACACTGGTCTTTACCGCGTCCAAAACGTCACGGCCGGCGAGGTCTATGGCCGCGGCCTTTTGGAACGAGAGGGCGATATCCGCCTTGTTTGCCGCGACCAGCGCCTTACTGACACGGATAACATCGCCGCCTGCGAGGAAGTGGGTCTCGAGGAGATCCGAGTTGATCTCTATTCCCGCCTTCGTCAGCATGATGCGGCTGTCGACAATGACCTTCAGCTTTACCCGGCGAATCCACATGCCCACTAGGCGGGCCATGGAGATGTGAGCGCCCGATAAGAGCGCCCTGAACCAGAGACTGAAGAACTTGAAAAAGAATGCAATAAAAATGAGGAGTACTATTCCTATCAGTACGTAAACTACCAACATCGCCATCACTCGACTCCTTTTCGAACCTCTATTCGGTTCCCTTCTGTTTTTTTCACCGTGACCGTGTCATCCTTCTCTATGAACTCGCCGTCCGTTACGGCACTATAGCGGCGGCCCTCTATGCGAACCGTCCCGGAGGGGCGCAGCGGCGTCACGGCGGTACCGCTCTTGCCCTCCAGTTCGGGGTATACCGGATCGGAATGGCTGGTGTAGCCGGACTCTCGGGTCTGGCTGTCCCTTAGTATGAGCTTCTTGCCCATGAAGGTCTTGGGAAAGAAGCGGAACCAGATCACGAAGAGGGTGGGGACGAGGACTACGGCTGCTACGGTGAGTGCGGCGCCGACCGTAGGCCCCTGGATCTGAAAGGTGCGAACGATCGCGGTGATTATGCTGCCCAGCCCCACCAGGCCGATGATGCCCCCGGCGGGCACGAAGAGTTCGATGATTATGGCTGCGAGTCCGACGAGAATCAGTACAACCGCTCCGAGCATCTACTCACTCCTCTCCACGACTATTCTGTTGCCGGCCACCTCTATCACCTTCACCTCTTCACCCTGCTCGATCCACTCGCCGTCGGTAACTACGGAGTAATTCTCTCCGTCGATCTCGACCCGTCCCGCGGGCCGCAGCTTCGTCTTGACGGTGCCGGTGGCACCGATCTCCGGTCCCTCTTTTTCGGCGGCTTCCGCCTCGCCGGCCTCTTCGTGCGTCGGCTTCTTTCCTTCTCGTTCCGACTTTCTCGCTGTCCGTGTATCTTCAAGACCGTCACTCGCATATCCTCCGCCTGAGGTAGTCGAGAGAATGAGGCGCCGGAACAGGCGTATGCGCGGAAAGAAGAACATCAGGACTCCCATGAGGATGAAGGAGAGGGCAAAGGTGCCGAAGACCACCGAGAGATTCTGGAAGAAGAGATCCCACTGCCAATCGGTCTCGGGCAGCACGAAGCCCTGTCGGGAGAGGATCAGCCCGATGCTCATCAGAAGCAGGCCGCTGATTCCCGCAACTCCGAAACCGGGGATGAGGAAGATCTCCACCACCAGGAGGACCACCCCCAAGAGGAAGAGAATGAGCTCTATCGAGCCTAGGGTGCCGAGTAGGCCTCCGGAGAAGAAAAGGACGGCGAAGGCGAGCACCGCTAACGTGCCGGGCAGTCCGAAGCCCGGACTCGATATCTCGAGGTAGAGGGCCAAGAGGCCGATGGTCAGCAGCATGCTGGTTACCGCTGCGCTGCTGAGAAAACCGACTATCTTATCGGCGTCGGTCGGCGCTACTTCGAGCGTCTTCTCGATCTCCAGCTCATCGAAAAGCGCCTGCATGTTTGAGACTGTGCCGCTCGAAATGCCGTACTCCTCCATCTCCCCCGCTGTCAGGGTGAGGAGCTTTCCGGAGGGAGAGACGACCCGTCGCCGTGCTCCTCCCGTATCACCGTTCGACAGAGATTCCCCATCGGCCCCCGCTGCCCCGGCAGCTCCGCCGGCCTCCGCGGTATCATCCGACTCTCCGCTTGAGCTTTCCCCCGAGTCGGAGATCTCGAAGCGGACGCGGCCGTTCTCGCGGATCTCCACGAGCTCGGCATCCTGATCCACCATTGCGATGGCTACCTCTTTGGGATAGCCGTTTTTCTCGGCGAGGGCGGCGAGCTGAGTTCTCACGGCGCTCACCGTCTTCTCTCCGGCGGCTTTGGTCCCCTCCGAAGAGCGGAATACGGGCGCCGCCGCCCCGATGGAAGTGCCGGGGGCCATGTAGATCTCGTTGCAGGAGAAGCTGATGAGTGCTCCTGCGGACCAGCTGACGCCGAGACTCTCCGGCTCGGCCGGAATGTAGGCGACCGTGTGTACGTCGTCGAGACTTCCGATCAGCGTTGCCATCTGCAGCGCCGAGTCTACCCTTCCCCCGAAGGTGTTTATAGAGAAGATGATGGTCTCCGACTCCGCCTTCCGAGCCTTCTCTATGGAACGGCGCAGAAAGATCACCTGGAACTTGTCGATCTCGCCCTCGATCGGGATGACAGTGCCATCCACAGGGGAGGAGGGCTCTGAGGAGGAGTTCTGCTCCTCTGAGCCCTCGCTTTCCCCTTGATCGCCCGCCTTCTCCGGACTATCGGTGCCGATTGGTGCAGGGGAGAGCATAAAGATGCAGAGCACGAGAGTCGCGAGTAAGATACGAGCATATGTCTTCGACAAGGATCACCCCCCTCAATATCCATAATGAATCATTTTTACCAAATGTCAATGTATGAGTGCAGATTCGAAAAGGCAGCTGCGGCGGACCAAGTTGAACCGGAAAATATCGACATGAACCGTAACTGAGCTTGACCGGTGAGAGGGGCTATTCTTATATTTCGCGGACAATAGATACGTACGAATAAGGAGGCAGCTTCGTATGATTAAAAGAGTTAGAATAGGACGAGGCCTGGTAACGGCCGTCGTGCTGATGGCGCTTGTGTTTCCGATGTTAGCGGGAGCGCAGCAACAACAGCAACAGCAACAGCAACAACAGGATCCTTCCTTCGCTCCCCAGACAGCACCCGAAGGATCGAGCGATATAGAGGTGAGCGATCAGGAGTTGAAGAAGTTCGCCGGTGTGCTGCAGGAGGTTCAGAAGGTGCAGCAGAGCTACGGAAGCGAGGTGCAGTCTGCCATCTCGGAATCGTCTCTCGACGAGAAACGTTTCAGAGAGATCCACTCGGCAACGCAGAACTCCTCTAAGGAGCAGGCCAAAGGACAGACAGAGGCCGAGACCAAGGCCTACAAGCAGGTAATCGGAAAGATCCAAAAACTGCAGCAGAAATCCAACCAAGAGATGGTAAAAGTGGTAAAGGAGGGCGGATTCTCCGTTAAACGCTTCAACAGGATCGCCACGGCGCTCCGCAGCGACCAGGATCTCGGGAAGCGACTGAAAAAGTTCATGTAAGGACGCCATCTCAGGCGTAGCTTACGCCCTCACCGACACGGCCCCCGATACGACGCTTTGGGGGCCGTCTATGTTGCGGCCTACGCCGGCACTCTATCCTCGACGACTCGTCCCTCCACGTATAGCTTGGCCGGGTGGAGTAACTCGTCGATCTCCTACATTTTCTCCTATCTCCGTCCTCAATGTATCGCACAGAGGCCCCTGCATCATTATACTCGAGTTGTGACCGTGTTGCTGCGAATACTCATACTCATATTCATCCTCTGCAGTGCAGTACAACCCGTGTTCTCTGCGGAAGAGGGGGAGCAGGGCTCCGAAAAGACGAAGGAGATACAGGCCGTCGACAAGCCGGAATCACCGCAGGAGGAGCTGAAAAAGAAGGCGAAAAGTAAGAATTCCGATGAGGTGTGGGGAGCAGCGGCGATGCCCATTCTCGCCTACAAACCCGAGTACGGAGGAATGTTCGGTGCGGCGGGCCTGCTGTACCGCATGCCGGGAAAGAAGAAGGAAGAGGAGAGTAAAGACTCTGATCCGAGTTCGCTGGTTGCAAACGCCATATGGACCACGGAAAAGGCGGTAATAGCCGGCCTCATGGCGGACGCATCGGTACTCGATGATCGGATCAAATTGGAGCTCTCGGCCGACACGTTATACCTTCCCTCCAAATTCTGGGGTATAGGGCCGAATGCTTACGATAAGGAGACCTACACGGCGCAGGAACACACCTACGCCGTGCGCACCGGATTCCAGTTTCTCGGGAGTTTCTATGGTGGTCCGATGTACGAGTACGGTCTCTACAATGCATTCGACAAGAGAAGCGAAGGGCAATTGGCCTCCGGCGGAATCGTGGGGGCAGGAGGTATCGCCGAGGTCTCCGGGCTCGGTTTCCGCCTCTTCTGGGATTCGGTCAGAGGTGGATTCTTCCCCTTCGACGGAGTAAATGCAAAGGCAACCGCACGCCTCTTCAGGGAGGAGTTGGGCAGTACTTCCGATTTTACCCTGCTCTCCGTAGACGGCCGCGGATACATCAATACCCTCTTCTCGCATGTCGTGGCAGTTCAGCTCCTCTTTCAGGCTGCTACGGGCGAACCCCCGTTTCAGCTCCTGCCTTCTATCGGCGGGGAATCTACGATGCGCGGATATTACAAGGATCGGTTTCGCGACAACGTAGCACTTAGTATCAGAACGGAGTACCGCGCCCCTGTAACAGAGAGGTTCGGACTCGTGGGGTTCTTTTCGCTAGGCCAGGTTGCCTCCAGCGTCGAAGAGATCAACGACCACACGCTGAAGACCGCAGGCGGTGGAGGAATCCGCCTCACCCTTCAAAAGAGGCTGGGGCTCAACCTCCGTGTCGACATAGCCTGCAGCGAGCAGGGGATCTTCCCCTATATCAACGTACGGGAGGTGTTCTGAGGTCCTACCGATCGGCTGCAACGGAGAGGAGCTTCGATTCGTAGAGCAGCATCGTCGTAGCGCCGATGACGAAGATCTCCTCATGGACTCATTATCAGCACTGTTCCGTCCTCGGTTCCCGCAGCCACGCTCCTGCCGCTCGGTACCGGCCGTGTGGTAATGACCTCGTCTGCATTCACTGCGATGTGCCTCTCTCCGGTGGCCGCGTCGGCGGCGCTCAGGCCCCCTTCGCTCGTGCCGAAGATAATGGTTCCGTTCCGGTAGAGCGGCGGGCTCGTGACGCCGGAGATCGGGGCGAATAGGTCGGAGCCGTCTTTCATGGAGAGACCGAAGATGCGGCTGCCGGCGAAGAGATACACTCCATCCGGCGAGCACTCGGGGTCGGAAAAGACGGAAACAGATTCTCCTGACAAATCGCGTTCCCAGTTTACGCTGCGTTCGGCGAGATCGACGCAGACGACCGTCCCCTTTCTTCCGGAGAAGACTGCCCGGTTCTCCCGCACCACCGGGGCGAGGGCGACCGGCTGCATGCCCGCCGTCGATATCTCTCCCTCTACGGAGCTCGACTCGGGGTCTATGATCAACAGAGACCCCTGCTGATTAACCGTTATGATCTTGCCGTTCCATATTGCCGGAGTCATTCGGGAGCCGCCGGGTACGGGTATCTCCTTCTGCAGCTCTCCGCTGGACTGGTCGATTATGCGGATGGAGCCGTTGGTCGGCATGAGGATGGAGTCCTCGTACGGAACCACCCGACGGCCGAAGAGATGGGCCGAGTCTCCGGAGAGCTCGGTCCGTGATATGACCGTACCCTTGTCGGCCCGCACCTTTACCATCTCGTTAGATCCGGTAAAGAAGAGTGTGTTGCCGGAAACGACGGGGTAGGAGTTCTCGTTTCTGCCGTTGTCGGTCTCGACTGTCCAGCGTTTCTCGCCGTCGCGGCTCACTGCAAAAATACGTCCCTTCTTGTCGGAGGTAAAGACGAGGTCACCGGTGGAGACCGCATTGCCTATCAGACCGGCATCGGAGATGTCGGCGGTGAACTGCAGCGGCAGCGGCTCGAGATCCAGGGAGAAGCGCTTGCTTCCCTGCGAGCCGGTACGGTAGGAGACCGTCCGGCTCTCGTAGCCCTCTCTCCGGGCCGTAATCGTGAGCTCCCGGCCGGAGGGAAATGTACGGGATGCAGACCCCGTCCCCTCGCCTCGTCCATTTATCAGGATCTTTGCATCTCCCGGTCGCGTCTCGACGACGACCCGCTGCTGCTCCCGCTGGAGGCTGACCGAGTAGGTTTGTACCTCTTCGCCCACGGTGAGGTCGAGGGTCTCCGTTTTGTAGCCCTCCTTGCGGATGGCCACCTCTATCTTCTTGCCGACCGGAAACTCATCGCT
>CAYFVU010000027.1:0-34099 GCA_964346645.1 uncultured Spirochaetaceae bacterium
AGGTGGTGGAGAAGACCGAGGGAATTACCTCTTACGGGTATATTGTTAAGAACTCTGGAGTGACGGTACTCCTCGCCTCGATACGAATGGCCTTTCGCCTCTGGGAAAGCGAAGACAAGTATCATTCGGTATTCAAAACCACCATGGATGCAATACTACTTGTCGACAAAGAGACCGGGCGTATTATCGATGCCAACCCCGCCGCCGAGAAGATGTACGGATATACCAGGGAGGAGCTGTTACATCTAAAGCCGTGGGATATGTCGGCGGAGCCTGAAGATACCCGCGTTATGATACAAGAGTTCGAAAGTGATAGTTTTACTGTCAATGAACGGATACACAAACGGAGGGACGGAACTCCCTTTAGTGTAGAAATCTGTGCAAGCCAATTTACGATGGGGGAGAGACAAATAAGACTCGGCACCCTGCACGACATATCCGAACGCAAGAGAATAGAAGCGGAGTTGCGGCAAAGTGAAGAACGTGCAAGAGCGGTAATAGAAACAGCGGAGGACTCCATATTTATAAAAGACAAGAGCGGAGTATATACCATGGTCAACCCCGCTATGGAAAAGCTCTTCGGACGTGAATCTCAAGATATACTAGGAAAAACCGACTATGATCTTTTTGGAGAAGAGGCCGGTAAGGCTGTGAGTAAAGCCGATAAGGGCGTCTACGAGGGAAAGACTCTTGAAGAGTTTCCCGCTAAACCCATTAATGGTACCCCGCATACATTTCACACCATCAAAGTCCCCCTGCATGGCTCCGAAGGCAACATTGCGGGTCTTTGTGGAATCGCACGCGATATTACCGAGCGCACGCAGGCCGAAGAGCTATTGAAAAAGCGTAACGCACGGCTCCATAAAATAAACCAGTATGCAATAGAACTCAGCTTTCTACGCTACGACGAGCTGTACCCCTATATTGTAAAAAAGCTCAAGGACATTTTCAAAACGAGCACGGCATGGGTAACCGAATACGATGAGAAGACTTCGCAAATGGTAGTAAAATACACATCGTTGTCGGATGAAGAGAGCTCCTGGGTTATGAAAAAGCTCGGCGAAAAGGTGATAGGTCACAAAACACCGGTTAATGAAGAGCACTACAAAATGATGAGAAATGTTAAGGTGGGCAAGCCCCAAACACTTCATGAAATCTCTTTTGGTACTATACCGGAAAACATTGCAACAGTAATCGAAAAAGGATTACACCTGGAGTGGTTTATGCCGGTCGTCTTTATAAACAAGGACAAAATAACAGGGGCAGCAGTAATTGCGGGCAAGCCCGGCGAGGAAGCTCCCGACAGAGAAGAAATTCTGGCATTTGCGGGTATTACCGGCGAAGTAATTAGACGGAAGCAGGCCGAAGAAAAACTCACGGCAAAGAAAGAGCTCCTGGAAAACATCACGGTCAATATGTTTGACTTGGTCTCCTTAACTGATATAGATGGCACGTATACATTTATCAGTAAATCCCACAGCGGTTTAGGATATGATATCACCCATCTATTAGGAAAAAGCGTTTTTGCGTATATCCATCCCGAAGATATTACTCGAGTAAAAGCTTCCTTCAATAGAATTATGCGGAGTGATGAAACGGAGGGGAAAGAGGAGTTCCGGTATCGCGGTGCGGACGGCAGTTATATATGGGTAGAGACTGTAGGGAAAAAACTTCTCGGAGAGGAGGGAGAGGTAAAGGAACTGCTTTTCAGCTCCAGAGATATTACCGATCGAAAAGAGGCGGAAAGAGAAAACATCGAGAGAAAACAATATGTAGAAGCAATCCTCAATACTACTCCGAGTGCGATAGTTACATTGGACAGAGATAACAGAATAAGCGAGTGGAACAAAGGTGCGGAAAACCTGTTCGGCTATACAAAGAAAGAGGTGGTCGGGAAAAAACTTGATTACTTGATTGCCTACAAAGACGAGAAAATTTATAAGGAGGCAACTACATTAACGAATAAGACGCAAGATGGAGAAACCATACCTCCCACTGAAGGCGTACGATATACCAAGGAAGGAGCTCCTAAAGACGTCATAATTGCCGGCTCCCCTATAATGGTAGACAATACGTTTCACGGTAGTATTGGAACATATATTGATATTACCACACTTAAACAAAAAGAAAATAGAGTTCAAGAGTTGCTTAAAGAAAAAGAGCAGCTGCTTCGAGAAGTACACCATAGAATAAAAAATCACATGGATACTATTGCCGCAATCATCTCTTTACGCAAGAGCCATGTTTCTGACGCACATATAAATGCAGTCCTTGATGAATTACACAATAAAATCCGCCTCATGCAAAATATCTATCAAACTTTATATACCGGTGAAGAAGTTTCCACCATTCATATCAACTCATTTTTGCGACAGCTCCTCTATGATATCCAATCTACCTACTTCAATAAGAAGTCAATTCAGATAAAAACAGATTTTGAAGATATAGAAGTCACGTCTAAACAGTCCTTGCCTATAGGCATTATAGTAACTGAGCTCATTACCAATTCAATCAAATACGCCTTTGAAAACCAGGAAGAGGGAACGATTTCTATCACTATCAATAAATCAAATAATGACTGGCTCAGGATACAAGTAGCAGATAATGGAACAGGCCTTTCTGATGAGATTGTAGAAAAAAAGGCATATGGTTTTGGACTCATGCTTGTAGCCGGTTATGTAAGACAATTTGATGGGGAGATGAGTATCGATAACTCTCACGGCACGAATATTGCTATTACCATGAAGTTAGAAGAGTAATCCGCTAAAAATGAGAATTTTACAACCCTCTGACAACCGCCGGCGCGGTAAAGGGCTGATATCGAGAGGACGGTCACGGTAATTATAATCTGCTGCAGCGTATGTTGACTTGGACCAATACATGTGATATTTTGAATACATGTATTAGTCAGGAGAAAGGTATGGCAACTTCTATCCGGTTGGATGATGAAATCGAACAACGTCTGGACAGGCTTTCTGCGGAAACAGGTCGAACAAAAGCCTTTTATCTCCGGGAGCTGATTGAGCGTGGCCTCGAGGATTTGGAGGACTATTATCTCGGGATGGAGGTAGTGGAGCAGCTTCGAAAAGGCGAGGAGTACACATCGTCTCTCGATGAGGTGGAGAGGGGTCTTGGCCTGGACGATTAGGCTTACGAGTTCGGCCCAAAAAAGCCTCGCAAAACTTGATAAACCTGAAGCTCGAAGAATTACCCGTTTTTTACGGGAACGTATAGAACCTCTCGAAGATCCTCGAACTCTCGGAAAAGCTCTCTCTGGCCGACTCGGAACTTTTTGGCGTTACAGGATAGGAGATTACCGTATTATATGTGACATTCGTGTCCAAGAGCTTATAATTCTGGTGATTCGAATCGGGAACCGCAAGGATATGTACCAGTGAGGATTCTAACGATATTCGGGTTCCGTGAGTGAATACGGAGCAGTGGTAATAAACGTTCCGCTCTTTCTTCCGATCGTGTGTGCGATGCATCTGATATGCTGCGGGAAAAGTAATTGCATGTAAAAATCCTACTCCCAAAAGGGGCTTCTGAGGAAAATGGCTTTGTCCTCAAATACTTGACACAATATGAATTCCGTGTGATATTGTTTTAATACAATGTTATTTTTAGCGTACAATTTTATCTCTATAAAAGTGTTCTCGTATCATGTTCCGGCATAGTGCTCTCGAGAGTAGGAGGGGCTCGTGTCTCTGTATGACGAAATAAGAAACGCAGAAGAGGAATGGAAGAGAAACATCTTGAAACCGGCCCTGCAGAAGCATCCGGAACGAAAGGAGGACTTTGTTACAGGTTCCGATCTTTCCGTCAAAAGGCTGTACCTTCCCACCGATGCTCCCGACAGCGACTACTTGGAGAAGCTCCGATTTCCCGGGCAGTATCCCTACACGAGGGGGGTACAGCCGACTATGTACCGTGGAAAGCTGTGGACAATGCGTCAGTATGCCGGGTTCGGCAGTGCCGAAGAGTCGAACCGGCGGTTTCGTTATCTCCTCGAACAGGGACAGACGGGCCTCTCGGTGGCTTTCGATCTTCCAAGCCAGATAGGCTACGATTCGGATGATCCCATTACCGAAGGAGAGGTAGGAAAGGTCGGTGTAGCGGTCGACACCATCAGGGACATGGAGATTCTTTTCGACCAAATACCACTCGACAAGGTATCTACCTCGATGACGATAAATGCGCCGGCAGCGGTCCTGCTCGCCATGTACATAGTGGTGGCGGAGAGGCAGGGGGTTTCCAGAGATGCGATTCGAGGGACGATCCAGAACGACATACTGAAGGAGTACATTGCTCGAGGGACCTACATCTTTCCACCGGCACCTTCTATGCGGATAATAAACGATACTTTTGCCTTCTGTTCGAAGGAGACTCCCAGATGGAATATCATCAGCATCTCCGGCTATCACATCAGGGAAGCCGGCTCGACGGCCGTTCAGGAAATCGCCTTTACCATCGCAGACGGCATCGAGTACGTAAAAAGCGCTTTACACGTGGGACTCGATGTGGACAGCTTTGCCGGCCGGCTCTCTTTCTTCTTCGCTGCACACAATGACCTTCTCGAGGAGGTTGCAAAGTTTCGGGCGGCACGGCGTATCTGGGCGAAGATAATGCGGGAGCGCTTCGGTGCTAAAAAGGAAAAGTCCTTGATGATGCGCTTTCACACCCAAACATGCGGAAGCACCCTAACGAGCCAGCAGCCGGACAACAACGTGGTACGGGTGGCGGTGCAGACCCTTGCCGCCGTGCTCGGAGGCACTCAGAGCCTTCATACCAATTCACGGGACGAGGCACACGCCCTTCCGAGCGAAGAATCGGTACGCATTGCCTTGAGGACGCAGCAGATTATTGCTCACGAATCCGGAGTGGCGGATACCGTCGACCCTCTCGCAGGTTCCTACTATCTAGAGCACATGACCGATCGAATAGAAAAAGAGGTCGGCGAGTATCTGGCAAAGATCGATGAGATGGGTGGTATGGTAAAGGCGATCGAGAAGGGCTATGTCCAGAAAGAGATCCAGGATGCCGCCTACCGTTATCAGAATGACGTCGAAGCTCGGGAGCGTATAATCGTAGGGGTGAACTCCTACAAGAGCGAAGAACAAAAGATGACCGGTCTGCACAAGGTCGACCCGAGGATCCGGGAACTACAGATAAAAAAGCTCGAAGAGACGAAAACAAGCAGGGACGAATCTGCCGTAAAAACGAGTCTCGAATCGCTGCGTTCGGCCACCGGGGATGAGCACGACAATCTCATGCCTCACATAATCGAAGCGGTAAAGAGCTACGCAACTCTCGGGGAGATCTGCAACGTGCTGCGGGAGGAATTCGGTGAATACCAGGATTCGATGATCTTTTGAATTCGTTTTTTCGGGAGCATATATGGGAGAACCGTTACGTATTCTAATTGCCAAACCCGGTTTAGACGGGCATGACCGGGGGGCAAAGTACATTGCCCAGGCCCTCAAGGAGCAAGGCTACGAGGTAATCTACACCGGTATACGACAAACACCGGAGGCGATCGTTCACACAGCCCTGCAGGAGGACGTGGACTTTGTCGGCCTGAGTCTTCTCTCGGGAGCGCACAACGAGCTCTTTCCGAAAATAGTCTCCCTCCTCAGGCAGCGAGGCGGAGAGCACATCGTGGTCTTCGCAGGGGGAATCATTCCGGAGGAGGACGACGATTTTCTCAGGGAAAGCGGCATTCAGGCAATTTTCAACCCGGGTACTCCGATATCGGATGTGATCGATTTTATCGAGAAGACTGCGGAAGCACGCAGAGCGATATAAGCGAGGGGTATTCGCCATCCACAGGAACACGGAAGCGCTTGCAGCACGGGTGCGAAACGGAGAAATGGTAGCCGTCGCTCAGGCAATTTCTCTTATAGAAAAAAATGCTAAGGGGAAGGAAGACCTCCTCGACATGCTCTTCCCCTACACCTCCGGAGCTCTTTTACTGGGGATTACCGGTCCCCCGGGGTCGGGAAAGAGCAGCATTGTCGATAGGCTCATCGCTCGGGAGCGCAAGGCCGGACATAGAGTCGGCGTCTTGGCCGTAGATCCCAGCTCCCCCTTTACCGGTGGAGCTCTTCTCGGAGATCGAGTGCGGATGCAGCGGCACGCCGAAGACCCCGGCGTCTTCATTCGTTCGATGGCCACGAGGGGTTATCTCGGAGGCGTATCCTCGGCCACCTCGGACGCGGCGAAAATTTGTGCGGCGGCGGGATACGATACGGTAATACTGGAGACAATCGGTGTCGGTCAATCCGAGGTTGAAGTCGTCGAGCTCGCCGATATCATACTCCTCGTTCTCGTCCCCGGTGCGGGTGATGAGGTGCAGATAATGAAGGCGGGAATAATGGAGATCGGCGACTACATCATAATAAACAAGAGTGATCGAGAGGGAGCAACGCGGCTGAAGACCGAGCTCGAGTACGTACTGCAGCTCGGGAATTCGAAAAGAGATCTAGAGGTACTGCTCACTTCGGCAAAAACGGGAGATGGGATGAATGAGCTTTATGCCGAAATTTCAGATCGGGTAAAAACGATGAAAGAGAGCGGAGAGCTGGATACGCGCCGGGCGGCACGGCTGGAAATAGAGCTGCGGAAGATACTGCAGCAGAAGATACACGAGATGCTGGCGAATGAATTGGAGATAGATCATCGCATCGACGGCTGGGTAGAAATGCTGTTGCAGGGTAAGAATCTGCCGTACCGGCTCATACGCGCGAAGATCGAAGAGTTCAAGGAGGGAATCCGATGAAAGAGGAATTGCTGAAAAAGATCAACCATATAGGAATAGCCGTCTCTTCGATAGAAGAGCATGCGCCTTTTTACCGTGACGTGCTGGGACTGGAGGAGCTGGGAATGGAAGAGGTGGCTGATCAAAAGGTAAAAGTGGCGATGTTTCGGATAGGTGAGGCTCGAATCGAGCTGCTCGAACCGACGTCCGGCGACAGCCCGATTGCCCGGTTTATCGAGAAGAAGGGAGAGGGGTTTCATCACATCGCCTACGAGACCGAGGATATCGAAAGTACACTCGATTTTCTCAAGAGCAGGGAGATCGGCCTCATAGACGAAAAACCCCGCAGCGGGGCGCACGGGACCCACATCGCCTTTCTTCATCCCAAATCTACGGGAAGGGTCCTTACGGAGATATGCCGGCCGGCTGAGGAATAGCAGACCTTCTGCTAATCTATATCGAAAAAAAAGCTGTTGTTCTGGATCTCGATAAGAGCAATTTTGATGTTGTTTATCGAGGTTCTGTCGGGAGTAAAAATAAACTCGATAACTCTTGTTCCGGGCGAGACATACTTCTCTACTACGCTCTTTTTGTGTGGAGAAACCAGCACCGTGTCGCATTTCATTACCAGGCTATGGATCTTCTCTTCATCTTCCGTGTGCGTTTCGAAATATTCCCTGAAGCTGAGATCGAGGTCTTCAATTATCTGCTTTACTATTTGTTTGAAGCGCTCACTGGTGGCGACAATGCCTATGCGAGAGTCGGAGGGGACCTTTGCGAGCTCGACAATGGTTCGTATTTCCGGCTCGAGGTTTATGCCGATGATTTTCTTTTTCGATCCCGCGGCAAAATCGTGTACTTCGTTTATGTGATAAAAGCTGGTAATGATGAGATCGCATTCCTCCAGCTTTTTCTGTGTAACTTTGGGCTGATTTTTCAGCTCCGAGAGGAGGATCGGTACGGTTTTGATGGAGGGGTCCAGCTCGAGGTGGTTGGAAAAGTATTGGAGCTGCTCGATATTGCACTCGATAAACGCCACGTGAACCTTGGAAAAGAGCTCTTTCTGCCTCGATATATAGTCCTTTATCGCCTCTTCGAACTCCTCCATAGTGAAACCATTGGATATCGCCTCCTCCAACGATCTCTTTGCCAGGTTGCGAATGAGGTTCTCCCTGTTCTGCTCTTTTAGTGATTCGGGGTCGGAAATAATGAAGGTGCCGCGGCCTACCGTGCTCGTTGCATATCCTTCCTGCTGTAATTCATTGTATGCCCGTAGAATTGTATTAACACTTACCTGATACTCTTCGGCGACATCTCTCATGGGACGCAGTTTTCCGTCCTTGTATTCGCCGTTTCGAATTTTCTCGATCAGATTGTTTTTTATCTGTAGATAAAGCGGTGGGTCGCCTTTTTTTGCACTCTCCTGCATTTGCTTATGATATCGGGTTTTATTATTTCATGTCAATAAGAAATCTATCAGCATTGATACAATATTTGTTGACACAATTGTGATTGTGTGTAATTTTGTATTAATACAATATTGTTGAGACGGTATGAAGGTTCATGAGGTGAGAAGATGAAGAATCCCGATGCTGATTTCGATTTCGTCATTCGAATCGGCGGCGAAGGCGGAGATGGCGTCATAAGCTGTGGAGAGCTCGTGGCACAGGCGGCGGCGCGTACCGAGTTCCACGTCTTTACCTTTATTACGTATCCAGCGGAGATGCGGGGCGGATATTCGATGATCCAGATTCGCATAAGCGATTTGACCATTCGCTCTATGGGAAGTAAAGCGAACTGCCTCGTCTGCTTTAACCAGGAGGCGCTCGAGAACTCGAAGGATATCCTCGCTGAAGCCGGCCTCTTGATCTATGAGCCCGAATCGGTAGATGTCTCCTCCGTCGGGGGTGACGTGACGCTGGTACCCATTTCTATGACAAAAGTTGCCAAGGAAGTAGACGGCGGTAAAGTGGGCAAAAATGTCGTTGCACTCGGTGCGCTCGGGCGGCTATTGGGAATCGATTCGAACATGCTCAAGGAGTTGCTTTCGGAACGCTATACGGGGAAAGGAGAGAAGGTCGTCGAAGGCAACAGGAGACGGCTCGATGCGGGCTATGCGGCTGCAGGCCATGCAGGGTTACCGACACGCTACAAGCTCGCCGAGCTCAAGCCCGCCGGAGAGGAGTATATGTTCATCTCCGGAAACCAGGCGGTAGCCCTGGGGGCAATAGCGGCAGGCTGCACCTTTACGGCGGGGTATCCCATAACTCCGGCGACGAGCATTTTCGAGACACTCACCAAGCTCTTGCCTCTTGTCGGAGGGAGGGCGGTACAGATGGAGGACGAAATTGCGGCAATCTCGGCAGTAATAGGTGCCTCTTTTGCGGGGAAGAAGGCCATGACTCCCACCTCCGGTCCCGGTTTGCAGTTGATGACCGAGCAGTTGAGCCTGGCAAGCATGATAGAGGTACCCATTGTGGTAGTGGACGTGCAGCGTGCCGGTCCTTCCACCGGGCTTCCGACTAAAACAGAACAGTCGGACCTCAAATTTGCAGTCTACGGTACCACCGGCGATTCTCCCCGCATCGTCCTCGCTCCTACCACGGTGGAGGACACGTTTTACCAGACGATTCGTGCGTTCAATCTTGCGGAAAAGTACCAGGTACCGGTTATTGTGCTGCTCGACCAGTCCATAGGCTATCGGAAAGCGACGGTAAAAATGCCCGCTTTCAACAACTTTTATCACCTGAACCAGAGTGAATCGAGAAAAAACATCGAGATACCGAAGGCCGATCTTATACGCGTGCGTGACAGACTCGGCCCGACGGAAGAACAGTTCGCGGATTACAAGCGTTATGAGGATACCGAGAACGGGATCTCGCCTTTTATCACCCCGGGCACTCCCGGTGGTCAGTATGTTGCCACGGGACTCGAGCACGATGAATACGGAAATACCGACCAGAGTCCCAAAAACCACCTCAAGATGAGCAGGAAGCGATTGCGCAAGCTCAAGGTCATCTCGAGGGCATTCGAAAAGAACCCGGTGGAGTTCTACGGTGACCCCAATGCGAAGATCGGCATTATCGGTTGGGGCTCTACCGAAGGGGCGATACGAGAGGCCTGCACGAGGGCTGCTGCAGAGGGTACGCAGATTCGCCACCTCCATCCGCATACGATAAGCCCCCTGCCGGAGAGGCACATATCAATATTTCTTGCCCGGCTGAAGCATCTAATCATCGTAGAGGAGAATCTAAGTGGGCAGTTTGCCCATTTTATCCGTTCACAGTTCGGGGTGGATCCGATAATGATTCACAAATGCGAAGGAGTTCCCATCACCAGCGAAGAGGTGTATCACGGGATAATGAAGGTAGGGAGTGTTGCAGA
The DNA here is from genome assembly GCA_964346645.1 of uncultured Spirochaetaceae bacterium. GTDB lineage: Bacteria > Spirochaetota > Spirochaetia > DSM-16054 > Sediminispirochaetaceae > CAYFVU01. The sequence continues at coordinate 10,142 of CAYFVU010000027.1, forward strand.
TGAAGAGCACATCACCGAAGTATGAGTACAGGAAAGAGGGGGTAAAACCGGTATGGTGTCCGGGCTGCGGTGATTACGGAGTGCTGACCGCAGTGGACAAGGCTCTCAACGAGCTCCAAATACCGCCGGAGCTCATTTCAATAATCTCCGGGATAGGCTGCTCGGGTAGATTTTCCCATTATTTCAACACGTATAATCTCCACGGAACGCACGGGCGAGTACTGCCCACGGCTACAGGGGTAAAAACGGTGCGCCCGGAGCTCACCGTGCTCGGGATCAGCGGGGATGGGGACGGCTTGAGCATAGGGGGCGGGCACATAAGTCATACAGCCAGGAGAAACCTGGATATAACCTACCTGATACTCGACAACAATATTTATGGACTCACGAAGGGACAGACCTCTCCCACTACTCCCCAGGGCTTCCAGAGCAACACCTCGCCCTATGGAGTGAACGAGGACCTGATGGAACCGATATCCGTCTTCCTCGCATACGGGGCCTCTTTTGTGGCGAGGTCGAGCAGTTTCGATATTCCCCAGCTCCTCGGTCTCATACTCGCGGGCATAGAGCACAGGGGCTTTGCGATTATTTACCTCTTCAGCCCCTGCGTCACCTATCCGGCAATGCCCTGGAAGAAACTGCAGAACCAGCTCCAGCCACTGCCGGAGGATTTTCCGGAAAACGACCGTATGAAGGCTCTCGAATACAGTTTTTCTTCGGATCCGATCTACACCGGCCTTTTTCACCGCGAAGAGAAACCCACCCTCGATGATCGACTCGACGAAATAACCGAGCGGGCGAAGGCGCTGCACAGCGGATCTTCTTTACAGATGTCGCCGAAACAGATAATGCAGGAGTTTTTGTAGAGATGACGAAGAGAGAAGCTTACGAGAGATACGAGAAGCTGCATGAGCAGATGAGAGAAGGGGGAGGGAAGAAGCGGATAGAGGCGCAGCACGAGAAGGGCAAGCTGACGGCGAGAGAGCGGCTCGAGAAGCTGCTCGACGAGGGGTCGATGATAGAGCAGCTGCCGTATGTCACCGGCCGGTCGGTGAGTTTCGGGATGGAGAACAAACGGTTTCTCGGCGACGGTGTGATAAGCGGAAGCGGAAAGATAGACGGACGGCAGGTCTACTTCAGCTCGCAGGACTTTACGGTCTTCGGCGGCTCGCTCGGAGAGATGCACGCGCAGCGGATAGCCGAGGCGCAGGAAGGGTCGATGAGAAACGGCTGTCCCTTTATCCAAATCAACGACTCGGGAGGTGCAAGGATACAGGAGGGGGTACTCTCTTTGCACGGCTATGCGAAGATCTTTAGGGCGAACACGCTAGCCAGCGGGCTCGTTCCACAGATCTCGCTTATCCTCGGCCCCTGTGCCGGAGGGGCGGTGTACTCGCCGGCGATTACGGACTTTATCTGCATGGTCGACGGAATCTCGCGGATGTACATCACCGGACCGGAGGTTATTCGGGCCGTAACCGGGGAGGAGATAAGCCACGAGGAGCTCGGAGGAGCGGCGGCACACAACGCCAAGAGCGGGGTGGCCCACTTTCGTTTCGGCAGCGAGGAGGAGTGCCTGAGCTTCCTCAGGCGCTTTCTCGGCTACCTGCCTTCGAACAACAACGAGGCCGCTCCGGTGGCAGCGTGCGAAGACCCCCTCGACAGGAAGACGGGACGGGTGTGGGAGCTGTTACCGGAGGATGAGAAAAAGGTCTACGACGTGAAGGAGATGATCGAGGAGGTCTTCGACCGCGGCAGCTTCATCGAGGTGCAGAGAGAGTGGGCCGGCAACGTGGTGGTGGGATTTGCAAAGCTCGCCGGGCGGACGGTGGGCATCTGCGCAAACCAGCCGAAGGTACACGCGGCGGTACTGGACGTGAACGCCGGCGACAAGGCTGCGCGCTTTCTGAGGTTTTGTGATGCCTTCAACATTCCTATCATCACGCTGGTGGACTTGCCGGGCTTTCTACCGGGGGTGGCACAGGAGCACGGGGGGATCATCCGCCACGGGGCGAAGATTCTCTATGCGATAGCCGAGGCGACGGTACCGAAGACGGCGCTCATCCTGAGAAAATCATACGGCGGGGCCTTTGTTGCGATGAGCTCGAAGGCTCTGGGCTATGACCGGGTGCTCGCCTATCCGACGAGCCAGGTTGCGGTGATGGGAGCAGAGGGGGCGACGAACATCATCTACCGGCGGGAAATAGGCGAGGCCGAAGACCCGGAGGGTCTGAGGCGGGAGAAGATAGAGGAGTTCAAGGCCGAGGTAATGAACCCCTTTCGTGCGGCAGGTTTAGGCTACATCGACGACATTATCGATCCCGAGAACACGAGGGCCGAGTTGATCCGCTCGGTGGAGATGAACATCCGCAAGCGGGAGAGCCGGCCGGCGAAGAAGCACGGGAACATCCCGCTGTAGCGCGGCAAGAGAGAGGGAAGGCAATATGGTACAGGAGACGATGCTCTACAGTGTACGGACGGCGCTGATGGGGATGCTGGTGGTCTTTACCTTTTTGGCGCTGCTGAGCCTGCTGATGTGGACGATAAAGAGGCTGTTTTCGGGGGGACTGAGCGGCTTTTCCGGCCGATCGGAGCCGGCCGGAACTACCGGCGGAGCCCGGAGTGACGAATGGGTAACGGTGGCGGCGACTCTGTATCTGCTTCTCGAGCAGAGGAAGTGGAGTAAGTATGAGCGGGAGAAGTCGGCCGAGCCGTGGAGGCCTGTAGCCGAAGCCGGATTCGATTCGGCGACGAGAATGTGGATTCTGAGCGGAGAGCGAGAAGAGAGATGAAGAGCCGTTTTACATTTCTTTACAGGGGTGAAGAGATAGAGGTAAGCGCCGAGAGGCGCGGAGATCTAATAGAGATAGAGCGCGATGGGGCGGTGTACACGGTACAGCTGATCTCGCAGAAGAGCGAAACCGAAGGAGTCGGAGAGACCGGCGCCGGCACAGGTAAGATCGCCGGCGGGACCGGGGCAGCGAGAGGCCCGGGCTCGACTGCAGCCTCTGCGAGCACTGCTGCGGCAGCGCAAGAGGGAGAGGTCCCTGCGCCGATGACCGGAGTGATAAAGGAAATACTGGTGGCCGAAGGCGATGCGGTAGCCGAGGGGAATGCGCTTATGATAATGGAAGCGATGAAAATGGACATAGAGGTAAGTGCCTACAGCAGCGGGACGGTACGGGAGCTGTACACGGCGGTCGGAGAGAGCGTACAAGAGGGGCAACCTCTGGTAAAGATAGCTTAAGGGGAAGAGTGCATGGCGGAGCTGTTTTACTCCTTTATACAAAGTACCGGCTTCAGTGCCATTACCTGGCCGCAGGTGATGATGATAGCCGTGGGACTGATTCTGATCTATCTGGGTATCTCGAAGAAGTACGAGCCGCTGCTGCTGGTGCCGATCGGCTTCGGGACGCTTTTGGTGAACCTGCCTTTGGCCGGATTGATGGCCGAGGGAGGGCTGTTGAGCTACTTCTACTTCGGCATCGAGGCGGGGATTTTCCCGCCGCTCATTTTTATGGGCATAGGAGCGATGACCGACTTCGGGCCGCTTCTGGCGAAGCCGAAGACGTTTCTGCTCGGAGCGGCGGCACAGATCGGTATCTTCGCTACGCTGCTGGGGGCGAAGGCGCTGGGATTCACCTTTGCCGAGTCCGCCTCGATCGCGATTATAGGAGGAGCCGACGGGCCAACGGCGATCTACCTCACGAGCAAGCTGGCCGAGCACCTTCTCGGGCCGGTGGCGGTGGCAGCCTACAGCTACATGGCGCTGGTGCCGATTATCCAGCCGCCTATAATCCGTGCCCTGACGACAAAGGCGGAGCGGCAGGTGGTGATGAGCGAGGTGGCCCCCGTGGCGCAGAGGACGAAGATCGTCTTTCCCATTGTTACGACGATTGTCTCGATACTGCTTATTCCCGAGGCCGCACCACTTATCGGGATGCTCATGCTCGGTAACCTTTTTCGGGAGGCGGGGGTGCTCGAGCGGCTAAGCAAGGCCGCACAGAACGAGCTTATCAACATAGTGACGATTTTCCTGGGCCTCGCGGTGGGCTCGAAGATGTCGGCCGAGGAGTTTTTGAATGTGCAGACGCTGATGATTATCGTGCTGGGGCTGATCGCCTTTGGCATAGGCACGGCGACGGGCGTGCTGCTGGGCAAGCTGATGTACCTCCTCTCGGGGAAGAAGATCAACCCGATGATAGGAGCGGCGGGAGTGAGCGCGGTGCCAATGGCCGCACGGGTGGTACAGAAAGTGGGCCAGGAGGAGAACCCGAAAAACTTTCTGTTGATGAACGCGATGGGTCCGAACGTGGCCGGCGTCATAGGCTCGGCAATAGCCGCCGGGGTACTGCTTTCGCTGGCATGAGAAATGGTTTTTCTAAAATAGTTTGTAAAGTCAGCTTTGAGCTGATATTATTATGCCATTAATGAAACATACTAAGGAGGTTTCAATGAAAAGGTTTTTACTCATTCTACTGACGGCGACGATGCTCGTTGCCGTAGGGGCACTCCCCCTCTTTGCAGGTGGAGGACAGGAGACAGAAGAGGAGGCGAAGAACGATCTTCTCGTAGGAATGGACACGGGGGCACTGGTTTCTCTCGACCCCGCTGCGGCGTATGAGGTCGAAGGACATTGGCTTCTGAACAATGTCTACGACACTCTCGTCAGGTTCAAAGCTGGTTCCGCCAGCGAGATCGAGCCGGGCCTCGCCACCGATTGGGATGTGAACGGTTCCACCCTCGTATTTACGATTCGCGAGGGAGTAAAGTTCTCCAACGGCGACGAACTGACTCCGGAAGACGTGGTGTATTCGCTCAAGCGTGTCGTGACACTCGAAAAGAGCCCGTCGTGGATTCTCACCCAGTTCGGCGTGACCGAGGAATCCGTTTCTGCCGAGGGTAATAAGGTCTACATCGAGATGGACAAGCCCTATTCGCCTCAGCTCGTCCTCTCCTGCATGGCCTACATCTCCGGCGTGGTAAACCCCGAGGTTACCGAAGCCAATGCGAAGGACGGCGACATGGGCGGCGAGTACCTCAACGACCAGTCCGCCGGCAGCGGTCCCTATATCTTGAAAGAGTGGACCCGCAACGAGCGCTTGGTCCTCGAGCGTAACCCAAACTACTGGGGTGAACCCGCCGAAATCGAACGGATCATCCTCATCGACATTCCCGAGTCCTCGAGTCAGCTCGTACAGCTGAAGGGCGGGTCGATCGACCTTGCCTGGAACCTCGAGTACGAACAGATCCCCGATGTCGAGGGGACCGAGGGGCTGTACACCATCACGTCTCCTCTCTTCAAGCAGATCTACTTTGCGATGAACGCGACTGTTTCGCCCCTCGATAATGTGAAGGTGCGACAGGCGATCAAGTCGGCCATCAACACCGAAGGTATCATGAAGGCGGTCGGCGGCGGCGTCTCCGAGCTCCACAGCTTCATCCCGAAGGGAATGTTCGCCCACTACGACGGCGATCCCTGGCCCTACGATCCCGAGAAGGCGAAGGAGCTGCTCGCGGAGGCAGGGTATCCCGACGGCTTCGACATCACGCTGACGGTTCCGGATTTTCTGCAGACCGCGGGAACCGTGGTGACGACCAACCTCAAAGAGGTGGGCATCAACGTAGACTTCCAGACAATGGCCTACAGCACCCTCCTCGGTAAGTACCGTAAGCAGGGACTCGAAATGGTGATCGCCCGCTGGGGCGCCGACTATGGTGACCCCGATGCAATGGCCAAGCCTTTCGGTCACTGCCGCACCACGAGCGACGATGCGAAGGTCAAGCAACTCGCCTGGCGTAACGGCTACGCCAATCCCGAGCTTACCGACATCATCGAAGCGGCGGCCCTCGAACAGGACAAGGACAAACGCGTGGAGATGTACACCGAAATCCAGGAGATGTGGCTCGAAGAGGGAATTTTCGAAATCCTCTACCAGTTCTCCGGCCAGATCGGCGTTTCGGAAAAGGTGCAGAACTTCAAGCTGAGTCCGCTTACCGAGACTCCGCTTAACATGGTTACCATCGAAGAGTAAGCTTCGCAGTAGTCTAGAGCATCGGCCCCGTGCCGATGCTCTATCTTTTCGCTCCAGATGCCACTGGACGTCGGGAGATTTTTTGCTTATTCAATTATTTTAATTGACAGTATTCCGGACCGATTGTAGAAAATCGGGACCTCGTGTATGCTACGTCATACAATACAGAGAGATACATACCGAATAGGAGGTCGAAGTGGGACTTGGCCGCTATATACTCAAGAGGCTCCTGCTCTTCGTGTTCGTGATTCTCGGAGTCTTTACCGTTACATTCTTTATCTCGCACGTAATTCCTGCGGACCCGGTGGGAGCGATCCTGGGCGAAAACGCTCCACAGGAATTGGTAGAGAAGACCGAGCGTGAGCTCGGCCTGCACCTTCCGCTGCACCAGCAATACATTCGATCCCTCAAGGGCCTTCTCACATGGGATTTCGGCCCCTCATTACGTACGCAGAACCCCGTGAGCGAGGACCTGGCGAAGTACTTTCCGGCAACCCTCGAGGTGGTGTTTCTGGCCATGATTATCGCCATCATTTTCGGGATCTTCCTCGGTATCGTAGCTGCGGTCAAACGCAACAAGTGGCCAGATACCTTCAGCAGGATATTCTCTCTTGTAGGTATATCTATGCCCGCATTTTGGCTCGGGCTCATCATAATCCTCCTCTTCTACTTCAAGCTGCAGATCCTTCCCGCAGGGGGACGGCTTTCGCCCTACCTCATGGCACCTCCGGCCATCACCGGTCTCTACACGATCGACAGCCTCATTGTCGGAGACTTCGAGGTATTCTGGAATGCCCTCTACCATCTCATCGGACCTGCTCTGGTACTCGGCTGGATACAGACCGCCTACATCGGCCGGGTTACCCGCTCCTCGATGCTCGAAGTACTAAACGAGGAGTACGTGCGTACCGCACGGGTTAAGGGGCTGAAGGAGCGGGTGGTGATTATCGGCCACGCGTTTCGCAACGCCGGATTATCCGTGGTTACGATGATCGGTATCTCCTTCGGCTTTCTCCTCGAGGGCTCGGTGTTGACGGAGACGGTTTTCGGATACCCGGGACTCGGTCGTTATTCGGTCAACTCCTTTCTGTCACTCGACCTTAACTCGGTAGTGGGATCGGTTACCCTCATTGCAATGTGTTATGCCCTGAGTAACCTGATCGTCGACATTCTCTACACCTTCCTGGACCCGAGGGTCCGGTACTGAGGAATACGGATGAGAGGAATTTTATGAACGGCACACGACTAAGCCTCGGAGCACGCTACGCATCCGAACTCTCACAGATACGGGAAATATCCTTTGCGGCAAAGAAGAGCCCCCTGACCATCGCGGGCCTGGCCATCGTTCTGTTTCTGCTTTTGATGGCCCTCGCCGCCCCCCTGCTGGCCCCCTACAATCCGATAGAGATGAACTTGGATAATAGGCTCCAGGCGCCGTCGGGTGTACATCTTCTCGGTACGGACGAGCTGGGAAGGGACATTCTATCGCGAATCATGCACGGGACCCGCACCGCCCTAAAGATCATGTTCATTGTTCTTATTATCGACCTTCCGCTGGGTGTGCTGCTGGGCATCGTCGCCGGCTACTTCGGCGGGTGGATCGACGATATAATCATGCGTATCGCCGATGTGTTCATGGCTTTCCCGCGTCTCGTTCTCGCTCTTGCCATAGGAGCGGCCCTCGGGCCTAACCTCGTCAACACGATGGTGGCAATCGCTATCACCCTCTGGCCTACCTACGCCCGGTTGGCCCGCAGCGAGACGCTCAGCATCAAGGAGCGGACTTTTATAGAGGCGGAGAGGTCGATCGGGACCTCGAAGGTAAAAATTCTCTTTTCCCACATCCTGCCGCTCTGCATGTCTACCACCATAATCAGGGCGACCCTCGACATGGGTAATGTAATCCGCATCGCCGCCGGAATGAGCTTCCTCGGCCTCGGGGCGCAGGCTCCGACCCCCGAATGGGGGCTCATGGTGAGTACGGGCCGTAACTTCATGGTCACCCATTGGTGGGTCCCGACCTTTCCCGGTCTCGCCATTCTCGTGGCGGTATTCGCCTTCAATCTGCTCGGCGACGGTATTCGAGACATCGCAGACCCGCACCTGAGAAGGGGAGAGTGAGCTCAGTATGGAAGAGAAGGAAGCGATGAACAAGACGATGACTGAAGACGGGGACGGTCACGCGGAGGGGGACTCGAGCCGGACCCTGCTCGAGTTGAAGAACCTCTACGTCAACTTCTACACCTACCGCGGCGTCGTGAAGGCGATAAACGGCATACACCTCAGCTTACAGGAGGGGGAGTTCTTCGGCCTCGTCGGCGAGACCGGCTGCGGAAAGAGCGTCACCGGCTCATCGATCCTCAACCTCATCCGCAATCCCGGGCGGATCGAGAGCGGTGAGATCTATTTCAAGGGAACTGACCTGCTGAAAATAGGCGGTGAACAGATGCGGCGCAAGATTCGCGGGAAGGAGATCACGATGATCATGCAGCACCCCGTCGCCGCCCTCAACCCCGTCATGCGGATCGAGAACCAGCTCGCCGAGGCGATCCGGCAGCGCAGTGGAAAGGCGGAGCTTCACCGGCGCTGCATCGAGATTCTCTCGGAGGTCAGTATCCCCGATCCGGAGAAGATCCTCGGCCGCTACCCGCATCAGCTCTCGGGAGGTATGGCGCAGAGGGTGATGATCGCAATGATGCTCGCTACCGAGCCCGCGCTGCTCATTGCCGACGAACCTACGACGGCCCTCGACGTCTCGGTGCAAGCGCAGGTCCTCAACATGCTCAAGAGGCTCATCGAGAAGCACAATTCGAGCGTTCTCCTTATTACCCATGACATGTCGGTGGTTTCCGAGACCTGCGAGCGGGTTGCGGTGATGTACGCCGGCGATATTGTCGAGGTGGGAGAGGTCGAGAAGATCATCTTCGGTCCGAAGCACCCCTACACGCAGGGGCTCATGCAGGCAATTCCCACAGAGGAACGGAAGGAGCTCGAGGGAATCCCGGGAACGGTACCGGAGCTCGTCGACCCGCCCCCCGGCTGCCGTTTCCATCCGCGCTGTCCCCATGTAATGGACATCTGCAGGAGGGAGAAGCCCCCCGAGCGGGACCTAGGCGGCGGACATCTGGTAGCCTGTTATCTCTACGAGAAGTGAGTACGAGTAGAAGTAAGTACGAGCGGCAAGCTGCTGTTTCTCAGGAAAAACAAGAGTAAAGGCGTAAGGGCCGCTACTCAACGACGCGCATCTCGCATCCCGCGAGGAACTGCCCATCTACGTCGGCCCCGTGGCCAGGGGCCTCCGGAAGGACCATCTCCCCTCCCCTGTACTGTACGCCGCCTAGGACCGGATCGGTTTTCATTGAGGTGTGGCCGTCGAGATCGGCAAAGCGGATATTAGGCCGGGAGCTCATGAGCTGAGCCCCTGCGGACATGGCGAGGCGTGACTCGGTCATGCAGCCTATCATGCAGAAGATGCCGGCGGCCTCGCCTATGGTGTTGATCTTCAGCCCGCCGGTTATACCCCCGGCCTTCGAGAGCTTGATGTTGAAGTAGTCGCAGGAGCCGTCTGCGGCGAGGCGAAAAGCCTCGTGGGCTGAGAAGAGGCTCTCGTCGGCCATAATGGGTATGGTCGTCTGATCGCGTAGCCGACCCATGTGCGCGCTGTCCCAGTAGGCCAGCGGCTGCTCGCAGTAGCGTATGTAAAATGGCTCGAGCTCTTTCAACACGGCAACCGCCGTCTTGTAGTCCCAGCCCTGGTTTGCATCGAGGCGTAACTCGACCTCATAGCCTGCTGCCTCACGGATACGGCGGATCCGTTCCACGTCCGCCTCCTTCTCTCCACCGAGCTTTACCTTGATTGCTCGAAGCCCCATCTCCTCTAACTGTTTAGCCTTTTGCGCCATCACCCCGGCTTCGTCGATGCTCACCGTGTGGTCGGTAAAGATGGGGCGAGGCCTGCCGCCGAGCAGCGCGTAGAGCGGCAGCTCGGTGAGTTTTCCGAGAAGGTCGTAAAGGGCGATGTCGATGGCGCTCTTTGCCGAGCTGTTCTTCTTCAGGCGCCGCTCCATGGTCGAGGCAAGGTCCTCGATAGCGTGCACCGGCCCTCCGATAATAGTCTCCGCGAGCACCGTGGCGGCTGCGAAGGTGGTCTCCTGCGTTTCGCCGGTAACCACCGGGTTAGGCCGCGCCTCTCCCGTGCCGTAAAGGCCGCTGTTCGAGTACACCCGCACGAAGATGTTCTGCGCCGTGTCGATTTCGGCCAGGGAGGTGCGAAACGGCTCGACGAGGGGAAAATCTGCTTTATAGATCTCTATCCGTTTAATTGTATCGGTGTTTTTCATTGGAATACTCAATAGAGGTGACAGGCAAGCCAGTGGCCGTCGGCCACCTGCTTGAGCTCCGGTACCTCGGTCTCGCAGACCTCTCCTATCTTCTTGAAACAGCGCGTGTGGAATGGACATCCCTTTGGGGGGTTCATCGGGCTCGGAATCTCTCCCTTGAGTACGAGCTTTTCGCCCCGATTTCTCGGATCGAGTTTGGGCGTAACCGAGAGGAGCGATATCGTGTAGGGATGAGAGGGATTCGAAAAGATATCCTCCGTTCTGCCGAATTCCGCTACTTTTCCCAAGTAGAGGATGAGGAGCTTCTCGGTAAACAGGCGGACGAGGGAGAGGTCGTGGGTTATAAAGAGGTATGTGAGATCGAGCCTCTCCCGGAGGCCTTTGAGCAGCTTGAGTACCTCCGCCTGCACCGAAACGTCGAGGGAGGAGGTAGGCTCGTCGAGGACCACCAGCTCCGGGTCCAGGATTAACGCCCTGGCGATGGCCACCCGCTGTCGCTGCCCCCCGGAGAGCTCGTGGGGATAGCGGTAGAGGTGCTGCCGGTTCATTCCCACAAGGGAGAGAAACTCACCCACCTTCTCCTCCATCTCTGCGGAGTTTGCCACAAGGCCGTGAGTTTCGAGGCCCCTTCCTATTATGTCTTTAATCTTCTTCCTGGGATGAAGGGAGGCGTAGGGGTCCTGAAAGACCATCTGCAGTTTCCGCCGCAGAGCCTTTTCACGACCCATGTCGCGACGGGTTATGTCCTGCCCGTTGTAGATAATGCTCCCGTCACTCGACTCTATGAGCTTGAGTACCACCCGCCCGAGGGTCGTCTTTCCCGAGCCCGACTCACCGGCTATGCCGTAGATGTCCCGGCGATCGACCTCGAGAGATACCCCATCGACGGCCTTGACGGTCTTTCCCCCGCCGACGGAGAAGTGTTTCTTGACCTTGTCGAGAGTAAGCAGACTTTCCAATGGAATACCCTTGTTCAAATTGTGTTCCCGAGTTATGGCCCGCAGGAGTTATGCCCCGCCGGGCGAAACTACAGTGCCACTAATGATAGGCGAAGTACCCCGGGTAGTCAACAGTCCGTTGGACTCGTTTTCTATCATCTCGAGTCGGCGGTTCGGAGGAGAACGCACGCAGTTGAAAGGCCTGCCCCTCAACTTGCTCATAGCACACACCAGTGCCGGAGCCTACCAGGATGCGCTGCAAAGAGCCCGGCAGTTGGAAGGGGAGATAGGTGTGGAGCTGCGATTGAGGCAAGACGGCGCGGAGAAAAGCACTTGGGTGTACGCACTTATCCGCAACGACAGGAACGAGGTTGATTCGACGGTAGAGCATTGGAGATAGGCGAATTTCCATTTTCACTGGCGGAGAAGACGCGAACATCGTGGGAAGGAATCCTCGTCGGGCTAAAAATGGATGAGGCGGAGAGCATGCGGTGGCTTCTCGTAAGCGCCATACCCCTCTTGGACAAGGAATGGAATGTTGAAAGGGTACTCACCTCATTTATCTCGATTACCGAGCAATACAGGGCGAAGGAGGAGTTGAGGACATTACAAAATCAACTCTTGATGATACTCGACAACCAGGCTGCGGGCATCGCCATAGTCTCGCAACATTCCATGAAGATTCTCTATGCGAATAAATTCCTCCAGCAGCTGTATCCTCACGGTATTACAGGAAAAAACTGCATCGATGTTTTCGGGTACAGAAATGAAGCCTGTGCACGGTGTCCGGTATATCTCCACGCACAGTCATCAGATATGAGTGAGGCAACTTATTTTTTATTCGAGTTCGAGGAGCAGAATACCGCAAAATGGTTCTTGACGCAGGTACGATCCATACAATGGATGTTTGACACACCGGCCGCCATCAACATCTTTACCGACATAACACCTCTAAAAGAGGCAAAAGAATATACCGATCATTGAGTCTCTATAAAATGGAAATAGGTACCTACGAAATGGAAAGGGAAACGGTCGACATAGAGGACGTGATAAGAGAGATACTTCGGGACTATAAGAGGGATATTTTTCGCAACGAAATAGATGTCTCAATAGTTAAGAATGATTCTACAAACGGTGAAGATTCGAGATACATGGCAGTCGGTGAACATTTGCTTTGCTACTCTCTTTTTTCCAATCTCATAAAGAATGCATTGGAGGCAACGAGCAACGGCGGAAAGATAGGCATCACCCTTTCTAGGGATACACGTAAACAGGTCTCGGTATCTGTGTGGAATGAGAGGGAGCTGCCGGAACGTATACGTGAGAACTTCGGAAAGAAGTATTTCTCCTCTGGGAAGAAGAGTGGCACGGGTCTCGGCCTCTACAGTGCGAATCTAATGACGAAAACCCAGGGTGGAAGTCTCTGGTGGACTTCTCTGAGAGAAGAGGGAACTACCCTACGCGTTACGTTAACATCTTAAAACTTACTCTTGCATTTGAATAAATGAGCATTATACTTCACAATATCATGTCGTTTATGTAACGGTTCCATCCTCCGTGTAAACGAGCGTATACACGAGGAGGCACAAGCGGGCATGGAAAGGGCAAAGTTAAGGGGAAGATAATGGGATTCAAGAACTGGTCTATTCGGTGGAAGATCCTCTCGATTTCACTATTGGGCTTGCTGACAATCAGCCTTCTACTCGCAGTGTTTCATATAAGAGACATTTCCACAGAGTCACAACGGGCAATGATCGAAAAGAGTCGGACGATTGTGCTCAATGTCGAGTCGGTAAGGCAGGAGATGGAGCGGAAATGGGACTACGGGATTTTTACTACCGACATGATCATGGATTTTCAAAAGGAGGGGCGGCAGGATAAGATCCTGGCCTCTATTCCGGTAGTAACAGCATGGAGATCGGCTATGATGAAGGCCGATGAGGGCGGTTACCGTTTTAAGGTGCCTAAGGTCCAGCCCCGCAACCCTGAAAACGAACCGGACGTGAAGGAGTTAGAGGTGCTGGAGAAGTTCAAGAACGAAGACATCGACGAATACTTTATGATCGACGAAGAGATGAATGCCATACGCTATTTCCGCCCTGTCGTGCTCAGCGAGACCTGCCTCGTGTGCCACGGAGATCCAGAGCGCAGCGAAGCACTGTGGGACAACAGCGAGGGCACCGATCCAACAGGGGGCCAAATGGAGAATTGGGAGGCCGGTGAGGTGCACGGCGCCTTCGAGGTAATTACCTCACTCGACCCGGTGGATGCGCGCATGGCGGTAACCACCAGGACGGTTTCTTTCACCGCACTTATCGTATTTTTCGTCGTCCTTGTTGCCATAAGCCTCACAGTTCGGGCCATTACGAAGCCACTGAAACGCTGCGTGGATATGGCCTATTCGGTGAAGGACGGTGATCTAGATCTCGAAATCGAAGACATAGGCCGGGATGACGAGATAGGCAAACTGGTAGATGCCTTCCGTCACATGCTCATAGAACTGCAGAAGAAGGCCGGCTACATGGAAAGGATCGCAGAAGGGGATCTTACCGAGCAGATCGTTCATGCCTCCGACCGAGATCAACTGGGAAAGAGCCTCTCCACAATGAAGGAGTCGCTCCACTCCATCCTCGCCGGTGTAGATACCGCCATCCGGCAAGTCTCCGCAGGTTCCGATCAAGTCTCCTCTTCGAGTCAGACTCTCGCACAAGGGGCCTCCGAACAGGCGAGTTCCGTTCAGGTGGTGAACGAATCGTTGAACGAAGTCAACACACAGGCCCAGGAGAATGCCCGCAAATCCACCACTGCAAAGGAACAGGCGTTGAAGGCCAAGAGCGATGCAGACCGTGGCAGCGAGCAGATGCAGCAGCTCGAGCAGGCAATGGGAGAGATCACCGAAACTTCCAACGAAATATCGCGAATCGCAAAGGTTATCGACGACATCGCCTTTCAGATCAACATCCTCTCCCTGAACGCCAACGTAGAAGCCGCTAGGGCCGGAACACACGGCAAGGGCTTTGCGGTGGTAGCCGAAGAGGTACGCAACCTTGCCGTCAAGAGCGCTGCAGCGGTGAAGGAGACGAACGAGATGCTCGAGCGTTCGAATTCGAGTATAGGAGGCGGAAACAAGATAATGAATGAGGCTTCTGAGCAGTTGGCCGAGATCGTCCGCAGCTCTCAAGAGCTCGCCGATACCCTCTACGAAATCTCGGACATAAGCAACAAACAATCGTCTTCGTTAGACCAGGTGACGAACTCTCTGAAGCAGGTCGACGAGGTAACTCAGTCCAATGCCGCTGCCGCAGAGGAGAGCGCCGCCGCCGCGCAGGAGCTCTCCGGACAGGGGGAAGAGTTGAAGCACCTCATCTCGCAATTCAAATTGGAGAAAACCAATGTTTCTCTAATCGAAAAGCGGTCGTAATCCGGGTCTATTGTCTCTACCCCCTCACATTGCATTAAACGTATAATTAAAGTAAAATTGTAAACAATACTTCTTTGAGAGAAGGTAAGGCCATGCCCAAGAAGATTCTCCTCGTCGAAGACCAGGCCCTCATTGCGCTCAACGAGACCCGAATAATTGAAAAGCACAGGTATGAGGTAGAAACCGTCTACAGCGGTGAGCAGGCAGTAGAGACGGCGCTGTCCGATTCCAGCATCTCACTCATTCTCATGGACATAGACCTGGGGAGCGGAATTGACGGAACCGAGGCGGCTCGCAAAATCCTTGTGCAACGTGAAATACCCGTGGTTTTTCTTACCAGCCACACCGAAGAGGAGTATGTCGACAGGGTAAAGAAGATCTCTCGATACGGCTACGTACTCAAGAATTCGGGAGAGTTCGTGCTCATCGAGGCAATCAACATGGCTTTCGAGCTCTTCAATGCCCACAAGAAGACGAAAGAACAGGAGAAGCGCTACAGGTCTTTGATCAACAACTCACCCTTCGGGGTTTCGGTAATCGACAGGCAGATGCGCTTCGTAGCCGCAAATCCCGTCATGGCGGAGGCGCTTAATACCAGCGTGAAATCGATGATCGGACAGCCCCTTTCCGCCTTTTTCGAGGGGAGAGAATACGACTTTCGTCTCGAGCAGATGAACAGCATCTTGGAGAAGGGAGAGTCCCGCTCCTTCGAAGTGAAAAGAGGAGGAAGATTATTCCACACCACACTCGTTCCCCACTCGACAGATGAGACAACGACGGTACAGGTCATTTTGCAGGATGTGACGGAACGGAAAAGGGAGATCGAGTCGCTCGAGCGCTACGGAGAGGAGCTTTCCGCCCTCTACGAGCACACACCGAATCTGATGTTTCTACTCGATGAGCAACTCCAACTTCGCAAGGCAAATGCACGTGTAGAGGAGTTTGCAGAGAGGAGCGAGTCGGAGCTGTTCGGGTCTCGCATCGGAGAAGTGCTTCGCTGCATCAACAGCCTCGACGACCCGAGAGGATGCGGCTTCGGACCGTTCTGCCGAAATTGTCCCGTCAGGCGAACCATTTTAGAGTCTCTCGAGAGCAGAAAGGCCAATACACGAGTGGAAGCGGAGATACCTCGCGAAGAGCACGGAGAGGAAGAGAATCTCAGTCTTTTCGTTTCGACATTCCCCCTCAGCCTGTATGATGAGGCCCATGTCATAGTCTCGATAGAGGATATCTCGGTTTTCAAGGAAAACGAGAGAAGATTGGAAGAGCATGTCGAGAAGTACCGCAGCCTGTTTGGCAGCATTCGTGACGCCATTCTGGTGGCAGACACCGACCGCAAGATCGTCGACTGTAATCCCGCGTTCTCCGATCTCTTCGGCTATCGCCCCGATGAATTGAAGGGCAGGAAGACGGTTACGGTCTATGAGAGTGAAGAAGAGTATGAACGGATGGGAGAAGCAATTAAGGCTCATAGAGGGAACTTGTCGGACTTTCTCTTTACCGTGCGTTACCTCAAGAAAGACGGGACTACCTTTCCAGGAGAGACGAACGTATTCTACCTGCACGATGAGAGCGGCGATGTCAGCGGCTTCATCGGGCTCATACGAGACGTGAGCGTACGGTTGGAGACGGAGAGAAGACTGAGGGAGAGCGAGAAGAATCTCAGAATAACTCTCGACTCCATCGGGGACGCGGTTGTCTCAACGGGCACTGAGGGGCAGATAGTGCGCATGAATCCGGTAGCCGAGAGTCTGAGTGGGTGGAGGGAAGAGGAGGCTTCCGGCAGGGCGCTGGAGGAGGTCCTCCGTCTCGTAAATGCCGACACCGGCGAAGAGGTGGAAAATCCTGTCAAAAAAGTGCTGGAGACCGGCAACATCATGGGTCTTGCCAACCACACCATGCTCATATCTAAAAATGGAGATGAATTTCAGATAGCCGACAGCGCCGCACCTATATGGGACGAGAACGGCGAAATCGACGGCGTGGTTCTGGTATTCAGAGATGTAAGCGGAGAATACGAGAAGGAACGCCGTCTTCATACCTTGATGAAAAACCTCCCGGGAATGGCCTACAGATGCAAAAACGATCGCAGGTGGACGATGGAGTTCGTAAGCCATGGCTGTTTCGATCTCACAGGCTTTACGAAGGAGGAGCTCGAGGAGAGTCGAACCGTCGCATACGGCGCTTTGATCTTTCCTGAAGATAATGAGCGTGTGTGGCAAGATGTGCAGGAGGCACTGACAGGACAGCAGTATTTTACCGTCAGATACCGCATACGGACTAAAGAGGGCAAGGAAAAGTGGGTGTGGGAACAGGGAGTAGGCATCCACTCCACCGACGGAAGTCTCCTCCACATAGAAGGTTTTGTTACCGACATCAGCTCGGAGATGAAGACGAGAAGCAAACTGGAGCAGGCTCTCGGCGAAAAGGACGCCCTCATGCGGGAACTCACGCATAGAGTCAAGAACAATCTATCCATGGTCTCCTCCCTCATACGGTTGAAGGATGAGGAGATCGACGAGGACCTCTCGGATATCATTCACAGAATAGATACCGTACAGTTGGTACACGACAAGCTCCACAAGGCGAATACAGCAGACCGGATAGATATGAGAGGATACATACAGGAGGTGTTGGATACGTTATTCTCCTTCTTTACCGGCTACCGGGTAGAAGTAGTGAACAACATAGAGGAGGTGCAGTTGCAACCGCAGCGGGCAGTTCCGGTAGGCTTGATAGTAAACGAGCTGGCTACGAACGCCATACAGCACGGCTTCAACGAACAGGAGAAAGCGCGTTTTTCGGTACACATGAAGAATGATAACGACTCCGTCTCTCTCATTGTGACGAATACCGGCAATCCTATTCCCACGGAGATCGACTTCGAGAATCCTCACAGCCTCGGGCTCCAGCTCATCAGCACGCTCGTGCATCAAATAGGCGGGACCATAGCTACAGAAAGAACACCGCTCACGAAATTCGTCATACGATTTCCCCCAGACCCATAACCGTTCCGGGTACGCGGAGCACTGAACATCCGAAAAGCATCATGCACTGAACTCCCTCACTTTTCGTTTGTGCATTTTTCACTCGTAGTAGCGCTATGATCATTTTATAGCGCCATATTGCGTACTACAAAAATAATCGTAGGGGCACCACGAAAGGATGCATGAACTATTGTTCTACCGGTTCGAGCACGAGCGGCTCATCGAGCGTGTAGTTTTGTCCCTCGAAGTAGAGGTGATGGTGCTGGCGCTCGGCTCTGCCCACCCCTTCTTTGCGTGCGCTAATGACGAACTCGATCATGTAGATGTCGCGGTATTCGAAGCGGCCATCTTCGTCGCTCGTGGTTACGATTGGTTGTTTGAGGAGATTGATGGTCTTCTCCTGCAGCTCTACTCGGGCTCCCTCGACAGGTTCTCCCTCTTTATTGAGGACCACACCCCGCAAGTAGCCGTCGTTGTTGTTCGCTACATAAATGTTCCATATAAGAATGACCAATGCCAACGCGCAGACAAACAGCAAGCGCCCTATATTGCGCGCCAACCAGGTCTTGTCGTCGTAATAGGTTTCCCTCATCCCTTGACCGCTCCCTTGAGCATGCCGCTGACAAAACTCCGCTGATTGAGGAGAAAGACGATGATTATCGGGGTGATAACCATGACCACGAATGCGTACATCTGGCCGCTGGTGTCTTCGAAATAGCTCAGAAACCGCGCGAGGCCCAGAGGCAATGTCTGCATTGCCTTGTCCTGGATGATGATGAGGGGCCAGATGAAGTTGTTCCACGACCAGACAAACGTCAGAATGACATTCGTCGCAATTGCCGCCTTGCCGAGTGGAAGATAGATGTGGAATAGCATCTTCCAGTCGGCCATTCCGTCTATTTCAGCTGCATCGTGCAGCGAACTGGGAACTGCATCGAAGGCTGTTTTGAAGACGAATATGTTGATGATCGTAGACATCAACGGCATCGCGAGCCCCAGATGGCTGTTGAGCAGCCCCAGATTACGGGTTATGAGAAAGGCGGGTATGATGGTTGCCTGAAAGGGAATCATCATACAGCTCAGATAGAGGAGGATCACCAGACGCTTTGCCGGAAAGCGATACGTGAGGGCGAATCCCGCCATAGAGTTGAAGACGATGTTAGAGACCACTACCACCGCCGAGACGATCACACTGTTGGCAAAATAGCGCATGAAGGGTATCCAGTAGTAGACATCCACGTAGTAGAAGATGTGGGGATCCTTCGGGATTAGGGAGGGCGGATACTGAAACAGGTTTTCGCCCGTCAGACTCGTCTTGAGCACCCAGTAAAGCGGTATGAGCACCAGAATGCTCACTGCGATCAGAATGATATGAGGTATGTAGTAATTCTTCCGTCTACTCATAGAATTCCACTCCGCCCGCATCACCGCCCGAGAGGCGGTTCGAGTACCAGGTGACCACCAGGAGAAAGACAAACATAAATACGGTCATGGCTGCGGCAAATCCGATTTTGTTGAAGGTAAACGCATTCTTATAGATGTTGGTGATGAGAATCTCAGTTGCATGACCGGGACCACCGCCGGTCATGACCCACACCATATCGAAAACGGTAAACGAGTTGATTATTCCGACTATGAAACAGAGAAAGACCGTCGAGCGCAGGAGCGGCAGGGTAATCTTGAAGAACTGCGCTATGGAAGAGGCGCCGTCCAATTCGGCCGATTCGTAGAGATCGTTCGGTATCGTCTGGAGACCTGCGAGCACGAGAATCACGAAATAACCGAGGACCTGCCAGACACTGGTGACGATAACCGACGGCAATGCCAGCGCAAAAGACTGGAGAAACGGAATGCCTTTCTCGACCAGCCCTAGCTCCCTTAAAATGAAGTTGATGAGACCGACATCCTTGTTGTAGAGCCATTGCCATATTATCGCAATAGCTACAGGAGTAATAGGATAGGGCAAAAAGACCACGACACGGTAGAAGTTGCGGCCGCGCATGGGATTGTTTACCAGGGTGGCAATGACAACCGCAAGGATGATGGCCAGAGGCGAGCCTATGAAGAAATAGATCAGAGTGTTGCGGAAACTCTGCCAAAAGATAGGATCGGAGAACATGTCGCGGTAGTGCTCGAACCCGAGCCACTCGTTCGCCCCGATTACACTCCACTCCTGAAACGAGAGCGCGAGATTCCAACCGATGGGAATGATACGATACAGGAGAAAAATTGCCAGCGAAGGAAAAAGAAAGAGATAGATCATTGCCAATTTACCGGCACTCTTACGCTTCACGGCGAAAACTCTCCTTTGTGTCGATCTACTCTCATGATTTCTCCACTCCTTATCGACTCTAATGCCAGAAGAGAGAGCTGCAGTGCTTCCATTGCCTCTTCTGCTTCGACAGGAACTTTCCCCCCATCGGCCACGGCTTCGACGAATGCGGCTATCTGTCTCCTGTGTCCGTCCGGAACAAAACTATCCGCCACCTGGCCGATACCATCCCTTCTGAAGTATTCCACCCTCTCGCCGAAATCGCCTACCGCCACCACTACTCCCTCGGGGCCGATGAAGTTTCGTCTGATCCAGTACGCATCTCTCTCGGGCAGCCCCCAGCTGTAGAAGATGTCCGCCGCATATCCGTTCGAAAATCGGAGCTGTATAGAGCTCGTATCGACGGCAAGCCTCTCCGGCGGATAACCTACAACATCCGAATCTGCGTAGACGTATCCCGTAGCATAGACAGTCTCAACCCGACCGAAGAGCCGAAGGAGAAGGTCGAAGTCATGACAGGCGCAGTCGATTACCGGCCCTCCGTTCTGCTCGATATCGTGCATGGCCCGTTTCGGACGCATCCCCCTCAGGTCCTCTACTCGATACAGGAGGGGACTGCCCAAAGATTCCAGTTTATCCCTCACCTCGTCGAAACCGCTGGAGAACCGCCGGTTGAAGACTACCGAGAGCTTTCTTTGGTTCTTCTGCGCCGCGTGAATCATTCGCCGCCCGTCCTCCATGCTAAGCGCAATGGGCTTTTCGGTGAGCACATGGGTCCCTGCCTCGAGCAGCTCTATTGTTACTGCCGGATGAAGAGAGGTGGGAAGACAGACCGAAGCGATATCGAAACGTTCTGCTCCGAGAGCCTCCTCGAGCGACGTATAGATCGACTCAACCCCGTATTCGTCGGCGAGCAGACTCGCCTTTTCTTTGCTGCGCCCGACGATTCCCCGAAGGCTCACCTCCTCGACTTGCGCGTAGGCATCGAGATGCTTCCGCGCCATGTCGCCGGTCCCCACCACGAGGGTCTTGAGTGCATCAGCCATTACCAGCACCTTTCCCCTCCGTCCAGTCGAAGACCGCACCGATTGCCCTATCCCGGGCGTCGAGGAGCTCGCTGTATGCTCGCTGACATTCGTCCGGTTTGTAGCTGTGCGTATGCAGGGGAGCTACCCTCAGCTCTTCACTCTCCATGAGCGCGAGGGTCTCCCACAGATCCCGCTCCACAGACCTCCTGTTCAACTTGCTGCTGTGCAGCGGATAGAAGAGACAGCGCAGCGCTCCTTTTATGCTTATCCCCTTCATGTGTGCGTGCCAGAGCTCGGGCGTCGGATTGAACTCCATTGCTCTACGGGGTGTTCCGAGCACGATGATCTCCCCCAAACGGCGCGTGTAGTGAACCGCATCGAGAAGGAGTTTCGAGTTACCCGTGCTCTCGACGGTTACATCGACCCCGTAGCCGCCGGTCCACTCTTCTATTTCTTCCTGCAGCGACAGCTTCTCCGGATTGACTCTCCTCTTTACGCCGCACTCTCCGGCTTTCTGCAATCTGAACTCCGAAATGTCCGCCGCAAGCACATCGGCTCCTGCAATCTGAAAGAGCTGAGCGGCGAGATTGCCTACCATGCCCTGTCCGAGGACGAGCACCTTCTCTCCGAGAGAGAAGTCGGCAACTCTCACTGCAGTAAAGGCAATCTCTCCGATTTTAGCAAATGGGGCGAGCTCGCTCGGAATCCTCTCCGGTACCAGAGCGACCGGTTTCTTTAGATCGCTGTGATCTACTTCGAACTCTTTTCGTGTGTCGATTACCGCATGCGACACGTGGCCGGCTCCGGAGACTATTCGGTCTCCTTCCCGGATCTCCCGTACCTCTTTGCCGTGCGCGAGCACCTTGCCGCTGTGGCAATATCCGGTGTACACGGGATAGGTAAACGCATCGCCGGACACATCTCTCTGTATACCGGAGAACCACGACAACTCGGTACCAGGGCTTATGAGGCTGTGTTCTGCCTGCACCAGTATATCGTAGTCTCCGAGATGCTCCTTTTTTTGCTCTAGACCATCGGCCGGAAGAAGTTTTGCCTGTTGCTGATCCACGAAGACAATCTGTGTAGTATTACTCGAGCTCATGACCGAAAACCTTGTGTGGGAAATATGGAGACGAGCCGACGCTGATGATGTGCCGGCCCATCTCACATACTGAAATCCTCAATCAATAATCCGCCTAATCGGCGAGGATCTTGTTTACCTGCTTTTCTGCAGCGGAAAGCGCCTTTTCGGCAGATATCTTTCCGAAGAGCGCCTTTTCCATATTCGTGTAGACCGCATCTTTTATCTGCGCATCCTCAGACACATTGGTAGTTCCCGTCAGCTTCAGCTCATCGGAGAGCTGAGTCTCGAACATCTTTACCAGAAGCGGATTCTCTTTTCGGAACTCCTCGTCGTTTAGTACCGCCTTATCGGCATTCGCGTTGCCGCTCAGACTACCGAGCGTACGCACGAGGGTTTCCGCCCATTTGTCGTTCGTAGCAATCTCGATGAAACGCCAGGCGAGATCGGGGTGTTCCGTGGTGGAAGTGATGCCGAAGCCGTGATAGTTCGGAACCGACCATCCGCCGGGGAAGAGATCGATGCCTACCGTGTCGGGATTTGCCCAGTCGCTCGCGGACATGAAGGACCTGAGCAGAGGAGTGTGTCCGTGGTGCATGCCGATTCCGCCGGCTCCGAATGCGCTGTTCGGCTCGTTCCATCTGCCGGTCCACGCTACCTCGGGAATTGCGCCGGACTGAGTGAGCGCAGCAAGCTTTTCCAGAACCTCTACCGCCGCAGGGGTGTTGAAGGCAGCCTTGGTCTTCGCATCGTTGAGGATCTCGACACCGGCCGCTCTGAACAGAGGCCAGTACAGCCAATCAAAATTCAGGGTGATGAAGCCGGCGTCTCCGCCGTCGTGTATCTTCTTCGTGATCTCGAGCAGCTCCTCGAGTGTCTCCGGCGGTCCATCGATACCGTGTTTATCGAAAACGAGCTTGTTGTAGAACAAGAGACTCGAGGGAGTGTACGTGGGCAGCATGTAGTATTCGCCGTCGTAGAGCGAAGCGGCGTCGAAGAAGTTGGGGGTAAACCTCTCCTTTACCTCCGGCTCCTGTTCGAGGTACGAGGTGAGGGGCATGAAGATTCCCTTTGCCGCATACTCATACCACAGCACGCTCTGAATTTCGACCACATCGGGAGCCGTACCCGCAGCCAGCTGGGTCTGATAATAGGTAGCCAGTTCGCTTCCCTTCCGGTCGATCCAGACCGCTTTCGCTCCGGTCTCTTCCTCGAAATCCTCTATCCAGCCCATGATGGCATCTTCGTAGTGCGGCAGGTTCCATGTGAGGAAGGTAATGGTAGGTTGCTCCTCCTCCTTTTCCTTCTCTTCCTGTCCGCCCCCGGCCCATACCGACATGGAACAAGACAACAACAGTACCAGCAAGACCAACAACAGTTTTTTCATAACGTCCTCCTTTTGTTTCTCCTGATAAGTATAGACCCGCTCTGCTAAATGCTCAAGAAAAATCATGTATAAACAAGCGATAACCCGATGGAACTGTCCCGTTATCACGGTTTCTGATCATTCCCGTTTTCGACGGGAAGAAAATCGTAATTATTATTACGCATTGACAGCGCCTTATCTTAGTGAATCGGGCCATAATCGGAGGCTCCGGAGCCCTGCTCTATCTTCTGCTCTTCAGCATCTTTGCCTCGTCGTACAAGCGTCAGAAGCAAATAACCGAACAGATGAAGAAGACGGAACAGGTTACGATATATGCACTCGCCTATCAGGCCGGGCTGCGGGACGAAGAGACCGGCCGGCATCTGAAGCGGACCGCATACTCCGAAAACCCGTTAAGCTCAGCGATGAGGAGTACGAAAGGAAAGGGGCGCGCAGTTCGATCCGAAGATCGTAGATGCATTTCTCCTCC
>CAYFVU010000028.1:0-25090 GCA_964346645.1 uncultured Spirochaetaceae bacterium
GCGAAGTATCTCTCCTCCTGATTTCACCATCCCCAAGCTTCTTACCATTAAAAAAACCGATGTAGGGCTTTTAAACTATGGCCCTCGGCCGCTGTCCGCTGAGAAATCCGCCTGTGGTCCAGACTATTTTTCGCTGATTACCGTGACAACGAGTTTTCGTACGCTGCGGGGACCGTCGAACTCGCAGAAGAAGAGATTCTGCCAGCGTCCGAGGCCGAGACGTCCGTCGACTATCGGCACGAGCTCAGAGGGTCCCACAAGGCCCGACTTCAGATGGGCATCGCCGTTTCCGTCTTGTCGGTCGTGTTCCCAGACTCCCTGGGGGATGTGCTTTTTTAGCATCGAGACGACATCGTTCTGAACGGAGTCGTCCCAATTCTCCTGAACCATGATCCCGGCGGTGGCACCCTGCACGAAGATGTGGGCAATCCCGCTTTGGACTCCGCTCGATGCAACCGATTCGGCCACCTTATCCGTGATGTCCACCAATTCTTCCCTTCTTCTCGTCGAAATCTCAACAGAATACTGCATACCGCAACTGTAGAGCAAAATGCTCCGGGATGCAATCAGAGCTGAGGTCGACTTGAGTATCGATTAACTTAATGCAATAATGCGAATATTGCGACACCATAATGGGTTTCTTTCAAAATTACCATTTTGAAAAAGACTCAGAAGATAGAGGAAGGTACTATGAGCGAATCCGAATTAAAAGTTGGCAAGCTGCTGTACGATGAGGATGAGCATAAAGTCATCTGGCTCGGTTGGGGAGAGGATGACGACCGCGGGGCGGTGCAAACGAACCAATACCTCATAGTCCACAAGGGAAAGGGAGTCCTTCTCGATCCCGGTGGAGTGCACCTGTTCTCCCGGGTAGTGGCGGTCATCAGCAACTACATCAACCTCGACAATATCGAAGGCATTTTCTTTTCCCACCAGGACCCTGATGTCTCCTCCGGCATTGCTCTGTGGCTCGGGGTCACGAATGCGAATATCTACATATCGGAGCTGTGGCTGCGCTTCGTTCCCCACTTCGGCATAATCGATCAGAGCAGACTTAAGGGCATTCCGGATAGCGGAGGGTCTCTGCCTCTGAGAGACGGCAGTGAGCTGCAGCTCTTGCCCGCGCATTTCCTTCACTCCCCGGGGAACTTTGCCGCATGGGATGCGCAGTCCCGCATCCTCTTTAGCTCCGATATCGGCGCAGCGGTCTTTTCCAAGGAGAATCGAAAGCTCTTCGTCGATGACTTCGACGCCCACACATCCCTCATGGAGGGATTCCACAAGCGCTACATGTCGACGGGAAGGCTCTGCAAACGTTTCGTAAGGAAGGCGCGCAGCACCGCGGGAGAAGCCGGCATCGATATGATCGCTCCTCAGCACGGGGGAATCTTTAGAGGAGAGCTCGCAGAGAAGTTTCTCTCTTGGTTCGAGAGCCTCGAGTGCGGCGCCGACATTATAGAAGAGATAGGTTAGACGAGCAGAGAGGTGGTGAAGCATGAATGACAACGGATCTGATATACGTTTCAAGAATTTCTCCGACGCGTTGTCGAAGTTCGTCGTCGGATACAACAAATCGGTGGTGCTGAATACCATCACCCTCAACACCATGGAGCTGGCCGACGGGAAGCTCCAGTACGTGCAGAATGCCTTAGGCGATGTAGTGGCTACGTTCGAGGAGATTCAGGCCACCTCACAGAACACCACGACCAACACCGACAATATCAACGAGCAGATGAGCTCTATAGTCGAGAAGAACAATGCGGTCGGAGAGGAGCTCGACAGCAGGATAGAAGAGATCTCCGACGCGCGAAAGGACTCTCATCAGCTCGACAGCCTCTTTCAGGATCTGATCAAGAAATCGGACGAGATAAAGCAGATCACCACCGCAATCCAAGACGTATCCGACAGAACCAATGTGCTCTCGATCAACGCCTCCATAGAAGCGGCCCGCGCCGGAGAATCGGGGAAGGGGTTCCGTATCATCGCGGGAGAGGTAAAGGAGCTCGCTGAGCAGACCAACTCCTTTGCCGAGAATATCGAGGAGCGAATGGAGGAGTTCGGAAAGGCGGTGGAGGAGGTTTCGAATTACGTGAACAAATTCACCGGGATACTCGAATCCTTCACCGATGACATAGAGCGCATACGCAGCAACTTCGAAGAGAACCGGCAGGAGTCCGACACCGTCGGCGGGGCGATGAAGGAGATCGCGGCGGCGAGCAGCGAGGAGACTCAGGCCATCGACATGGGGCTAAATGCCCTCGAGGAGACCTTCGACGGCTTGAAGGATGCTTCTGCGGTCATAGATGGGCTGAAGAAGAGCTACGAGGGGCTCTCCGACCTCTTGAACAGGAAGCAGTAAAAAGAATTCTCAACCTTTTTTTGACTATTGTTGGGCTACGCACTATCATTCAAAGTGAGGGTGGCTCAATGATGTCGGTCAAGCTCCTTACCGTTACCGCTCGATCGATACAGAGGCCACCCTCATTTATATAATATCCGTAAAGCCTGGAATAGAAAAGGATTTTTTTCGATCTGAGGTATCCAATTGCAGGTAAGAGACGTGCAGGGGAGCAAATTCCGAGAAATCTTTGTGGAGTTTTTTTCGTCTTCCAACGATAATTAATCGAGAGGTGTGTGCTACACTGTTATTGTTCGGTACAGCAATGACGAATACTTCAGGATTTACGAGATTCCAATTTTTCTGCTCATCTTGTTCGGCAGCGCTGCGTGTCCCAGTAGTGCTGTGTCTTTTTGTTGTGATTTCTCTTGCGGGTAACGGGCTTCTGCTAAATGCACAAGAAAGTGAATCATCCACTGATACTGACGCATCGTCGTCCCGTGTCGAGCCGGTAAAACTGAGCATTGTCCCATTTGCCGGTAAGAATGCGCCGGAGTTTGCCCCTCTCGTGGCAGAGAAGGTGGTCGGGCGCAGATTCGGCGGGACGGATCTGATAGAGACCGACACGGTTTCGCGGTCCGAGGTCACGCTTCCGGGAGGCGGAGATATAGCGGAAGTCTCCGAAGAGCAGCTCGTCGAGTTCCTGAGCGAAACTGGGCGCAAACGGGGAGCCGACTTTGCCGTGGGGGGCCTCCTCGAGAAGGAAGAGAGTCTCTATCACCTCTCTCTGCTCATGGTCGAGGCGAAAACTTCTACAGTGTTCTTGAGAGATAGTAAAACGGCGGTAGGCATCGGAGATCTGGATCGAATCGCACAGGGTTTTAGCGAACGCTTTGTCGAATTGCAGTTCGGAGAAGAGGCGGCCCGAAGGATCGCCGGGCGGAGAGCGGGTGAGACCGCCGCAGCTGCGGCGGGAGCCGGTGCCGGCATAGCCGAGCTCGAGAAACTGGCCGAGGAGGATCCCGATAGGGCGATCGAGCAGCTCCCCGAGAAGGTTCAGGAGGAGTTCAAGAAGAGGGCCAAAGATGAGGCGAAGAAAGAGGTCGAAGAGGAGGAGGTTAAGAAACTCTTCGAAGAGGAAAAGGAGAGGGAGCAGGAGAAACGACGCAAGAGAAACCTTCGTATCGCCGGCATTTCCGCCTACGGGCTCAAGCTCGCCGGTGGTGTGAGCAGCGATCTGGGGGTACAGGCGAGGATGAGATCGCTGAGAGGATGGAGTCTCTACATGAATCAGTACGATTGGGAGGACTACTACGATCAGTACCGCCACTTCCAGGACAGCGCACAAGGACTTTCCATAGGTGGTACGAGCGCACAACTGCTCTCGAACGGGGTAATGAGCTACCTCTACTTCCGCTATCCGGCCGACCAATGGACCTTGTCGAGAGCGGGAACACGGCTGCTGGCCATCTCCTCCGTCGTGTATACCTCGGGCGAGGCAGTGGGGCTTGCATCGGGACTCATCGGCTACAAGAGCATGGAAATCTACAGCAGATACATGTCGAAGGATGAGCCAAAGAAGATTTCAGACGAATACGATGAGTATCGTATTTGGCATAATTGGTATGAGGGGACTCGTTACGCCACCTATGGATTGAAGCTGCTCGGCGTTACGGGAGCTCTCTCCGCCTTCATCTTTTTCGACGGCGACGAAGCTCTCGCTGCGGACGGCGGGGCCCGTAGAAGTCTCGGTCTGAGCAACATCTTCTCCGGTCTTGCCGCAGTCTCGACGCATATGGCGCTCAATTCCTATTCCCGCGGTATCGAGGCGAGTATAAGCGCTCGCTCTCCCTCGGGTAACTCGAAAGCAGACCCGCTCATGCGCTATGCGGGCTATTCGGTAACCTTCGGCACCGCGGCGCTCGGACTCTACACAGCCGCAGCGATCACCGAGTATCGCGGCATCACTCACAGCGGCTCGGGAGGAAGAACAGCGGCGGCCGACAGGCGCGAATCCGGATCGAGAGGGGATTTCTTCGGCGACACGGATTTGGCCATGTCGTTTCTGCCGAGTGTCGACGGATTCTCCGTCAACTTTTCGTTGAGGAGTTACGGGAGATGAGTAGGGGATGCAAGGATAATGTCGTACGCTGGAGAATCCAGAGCTTGAGGGTGATGAGAATTGCCTCTGTAGTGGTGCTGCTTGTGTCTGCTACGGTTTTTCTGGTCTCCGGCTGTGATGCACTGCTGCTCGGCCCGTCTCCGCACGCCAACTGGGATGATCCCGATTTGGCTCTCATGAAACTGCGGGCTAATGCCGTCGACGACAGGGATATTCGCGTGGCATGGGATTGGCTGGACATCGAGCGTGAGCTGGCCGGCGAAAAACCGAAGGTCGACGAGATCATCGTCAAACACAGGAAGGGCAGTCCTCCCGAAACGAGGCTCGGAGGCAAGAAGTTCAAGCTCAAGAATTTCGAACAGAACACCAATCCGCTGTGGAAGCACACATTCAACAAGCTTGAACAAGATGAGGAGCACTATTTTGCCCTCTACATGCACGAGAAGGGAGGAAGGTGGACCGCGCCTTTGTATACTTCGGCGCATCTCGACGGAGTGGACAAATATACAGAGAATAGGAATGCTTTGTACTATCAGACCGCGGATATACTGACGAGTACTCTCTCTTCGGATGAGCCTCAATCTTTTAGCGGAGCGATAAACGGAGTGACCGACACAAACTGGGCTCTTCTTTATTTCGAAGAAATCGACCGCAGGTCAACGGTTGAGTCTGTTACCCTCAACATCGACAACAGCGCAGGCGCCACGCTTGTCATCAATCCGATCCGCATAACTCCTCATTCTTTTGAAGATCTCTCGGTTGCCTCTATCGACCACAGTCTCGAACTCGAAACCACGGTAACCGCCATCGACACCGTCAGTGGAAAACTCCTCACCGAGATCTTTGCGAAGGCCTACTACCATATTTCCAACGGAATTCTCGTACGTACTAAGGGTACGAGTATCACAATCAATACTATGGGTATCGACTGTACAGTGGTGAGGGGCGATTGATGTTGAAATTCGATATAACTGCCGCAGTAGTCCTTATTCTCTTCGCGAATCTCTTCGTCTCCTGCGACCTCTTTTTACACAATAGCAGATTGCGGGAAAACGTGAGGGATAGTGAATCACAGATTCCGAATTTTATAGTTGTACAGAAGAGTCCCGATGAAGTGCATGCCGCATTCGCCTGGCGGCCGCCGGAGGATGCGGACGACGATACCGAGGAGATCGAGAAGGTGCAGCTCGTCTATAGAGTCGATGATCCTCCGACTTCCAGGCTCCAAGTTCTGCCCGAGGATATGGGAGGGACAAAGAGCTTCTCCCGAAAGAAGAAGACCTACGCATACAGGTGGAGTCTGGATCAATTCAAAAAGGGGGACGTGGTATGGTTCGCCCTTTATCCAAAGGTGGGTTGGAACTGGATGGCACCTCGATATGAGAAGGTGAGGGTCGAGGACAGTATTAGTGTGTCGGCTCCTGAGATTGTTGAACCCGGTTTCAGGCTCTGGGTTGATACCTCTACGGAGACCGTAGAGGAGAATCCTCCCGGTCTTAGAACGATGGAGAAGACCGGGACGTATGAGATGTATTTCATGATCTTCTTCGAAGAGCCGCCGGAGAAAAGGGCGGTCTATGCGCAGCTGCTCGACAACGGGAATACGGCAACGGACTTGAATGCCGGAGTAGAGACTCTCGCGGTACATCCGCTCTGGAACACCAGGTTTTATGATAAAAGCGTCTATGAGTGGAAGGAAGGAGTAGATACATCAGTCGGTTTGCCGACGGATGTCGAAGTGCATCAGATAAATGCGATGAACGGGGGAGTCGATGTGACCGAGGTCGTCAACCGAGCCATTCTCTACGGAACCAATGCGATATATATCGGCTCGATAGGGGCAAATGAGGATCTCGATCCATCTCTACTCGTCCTCGACATCCAGTGGCAAAAGTAGTCGCTCTTCTGTATAATGGCTCCATCCGGAGTGCAGAGGATGTTTCATTGTGGCAAAGAAAAAAAATTCTCAGAAGCGGATAACGAACAGGCTGAGGCGACCCAAGCAGACGTTCTTGCAGGTGCTGCAGCAGATCATCGGGATCGCGGTGGGGAGCATCGCCTTCGGGGCGGGGCTCTCTTGGTTCCTGGTGCCCTTCAAGATCGCCCCGGGAGGAGTCGGGGCAATCGGCCAGATCTTCTACCACCTATTCGGCTGGCAAGTCGGAGTGACGATGCTCATCCTCAACATACCCCTCTGGATCATCGGGATCATCTTCGTCGGAAGGCAGTTCGGTGTTGGCACCTTTGCGGGATTTTTTGCGAGCGCCGTGGCCGTCGACCTCATGAGCCTGAAGAACATGTACCGCTGGGGCATCTTCCGCCAGATGATCGAGAAGTACAACAGCACTGCGGCAGGAGAGCTCGGGCCGGTAAAGACCTGGGCGATGACCGACAACATCTTCGTCGCCGCCATTGCGGGAGCCCTGCTGCTGGGGTTCGGCATCGGACTGATCTTCAAATTCCGGGCGAGCACCGGCGGAACCGACATTCCGGTGGCGATTCTCAAGAAGTACCTCAACATCTCGATGGGAAACGGCTACCTCATAGTGGAGACGGCCACCATCCTGACCGTCGGCATCACCTTCAAGGACGTGAACATCGTGATCTGGAGCTATTTCGCCCTTTTTCTCTCCTCGAAATTCGTCGATATCATGACCGAGGGCATCAGCAGGGTGAAGGCCGCGTACCTCATTACCATGGAAAGAGAGGCGAGGGAGCGGATAAAGCGGCGTATCTACGAAGAGATGGGGCGGGGGGCCACCTTTCTCGACGGTTCGGGCAGTTACTCTCAGAAGCCGCTGGAGGTCATCTTCGTTACGTTTCACGTCCGTCAAACGGCGATACTCACGCGGATTGCCCGCGAAGAGGACCCGAACGTCTTTATGGTAATGCACGATGTCTACGATGTGATCGGTTCGGGATTTAAATCGAGGGTGATGGAAATTTAGAGGAAAACAATATAATATTCGTTATTTTAGACGTATAAAGGTATAACAATAAAAAGTGTTGCGGTAAGTAGCATTTTTCTGCTATACAAAGATGAGAAAAAATAATTTCTTTTAATTTTAATAGTTATTCATGCCTTGCGAAAAGATATTAAGTACTATAAAATATAGACATCAAACTAAAAAGCGGAGTCTTGTGTAGTTTGATATTGAAGTTCTAATTAAATAGGTCTATAGTACTTCAAATGCGGCTTCGGAGGGGTGGTTCTGTGAATATGAGAGGCGACATAAGCTACGATGTGCTCGTAACGCTGCGGCAGATAATACGAGCTATTGATATGCACTCGAAACAACTGGTAAAAAAATACGGCCTGACGGGTCCTCAACTCATGGTCCTAAAAGAGATCATGGCTGACGAGGACATCAATATCGGAAGAGTGGCGAAGAAGGTGAGTCTGAGTCAGGCGACGGTTACCAACATCATCGATCGGCTCGAGACCCGCGGCATGGTGACGAGAGAACGGAGTCATAGGGACAAGCGGAGAGTCATCGTGCGGGTAACCGAGAAGTCGGAGAAACTGCTCGAAACCAATCCATCGGTACTCCAAGAGGATTTCGTCCAGGAGTTCAAGAAGCTCGAGGAGTGGGAGCAGAACTTAATACTCTCTTCGATCCAGCGCATCGCACGAATGATGAATGCGGAGGACATCGAGATCACTCCGGAGATCGAGCACAAGTACATCTGAGTGACTGTGTGCCGGGTTCAGGGAACTATCAACCCCGAGCGCAGCACCTCGGAGGAGAATTCCACGTCACTCCATTCTTCCGTCTCGATATCATACCAGATGAGGTACGAAGTCTTGAGTTTACGGTATGTACCCATGAGCGCCTCGTTGAACTCCTCTATCTCGGGATTGTGCCCTACGAGCATGACCGATTTGAGGCTGCTCGGCATGCTTCTCAGCACGTCCATGTACTCTTCGGGCGAAGCGGCGTAGAGTCGCTCGAGAGCCTCGATATCCTCTCCGTAATTCGCCGCGGTAGCACAGATCTGAGCAGACTCTAGAGCGCGAACTGCAGAAGAGCTCAGTATTTTCTCCGGAACCATCTTGTTTCTCTTCAGCTCGGCGCCGATGCGAGCCGCATCCTCTCTTCCCTTCTCTATGAGTGTTCGTTGGAAGTCGGTGCTCTCTTCGCCCCGCTTCTCCGCTTTTCCATGTCGGAATAGATACACTCTCTTCACCTTTCCCTCCTAAAAGTTATCCGCATTACAGTTTCATCAGATTTTCTATTTCATCATATTACAGCTGGGCGACGGCAACAAGGCTGTACATCTGAGGGAGGAATGGTGTAGAATCGGGTTCTACGGTGTACTGTAGAGGAAGGAGGTGTGAATCCTCCGCGAACCCGTCACTGTGATGGGTGTGTGTGCGTCCCTCTAAGCCACTGACCAAACCCAGACCAAGGCATTGGTTGGGAAGGCGGGGCGCATTACCCTCAGCCAGGATACTCTGGTGCACCGTTATCACAATAGGACTTCGGGAGACGAGTCGGTGTGTATTCTGAGAGCTGAATTTCGTGCCTTTCTCTCCCGTGCGCCCGTAGTATAGGGGGCTGCATATCAAACTACTAATTCATTTCCTGAAATCTCCGAATCGTGGTCAACGGAGAACACCCTTGCGCGTGCTCAGTATCATGCGCTTTCCCGCGAATCTTACCGCAGCCGTGCTGTTCCTCTGCCTCTTTGCCCTCTGCATGGGTGCGGGGACGCTTGCGTCGACGGAGATCGAGTATGCCGAAGGATTCTCCGTCGAGGAACGGGACGGCTACACCGCGGTAGAGGTCTCCCGGCGCTGGGAAGAGGGTAATGAGGCGAGTCGCTATGCACTCATCTCGCGCAGCGTAAAAATCGAAGAGTTAGACATTCCCGACGGCTTTCGCGTCATCCGGACTCCCGTGCGCAGCATGATCGCCCTATCTACGACGTATCTCTACCCGTTGGTCAGGCTCGACACACTGGATTCGCTTATTGCCGTGGACAATCATGGGTATGTGTACAACAAAAAGGTGCGAAGGAGAATCGAGAACGACGGAATTGCGGAGGTCGGCAACGGACCCACCGTCGATCTGGAGCGGATAGTCTCACTCGAGCCCGAGATGGTCATGGCCACGGGTGTGGCCGGCGAATGGAATACCGCGAAGAGACTCGAGGAAGCAGGTGTTCCTGTGGTGGTGAATGCCGACTATCTGGAGCGAGCACCCCTCGCGCGGGCCGAGTGGATCAAATTCATTGCTCTCTTCGTAAAGAAGGAGGAGCGTGCTGCAGAGCTTTTCGAAGGAATCGAGCGGCGTTATTCAAGTTTGAAACGGAGCGCTGCTTCGGTCGAGCATAGGCCCACGGTCTTTCTCAACCGGCCGATGCAGGGACGTTGGGTGCTTCCCGGTGGCGAGAGCTACATGGCGCGTTTCCTCGAGGATGCCGGGGCCGAATATGTCTACTCCGAGAACGAGAAGCGTGCAGCCCTTACCATGGATACGGAGGCGGTCTATTCCGAAGTAGTGGATGCGGAGTTTTGGCTCCACCAATACGGCTGGAATAGTTTGAGCGACGTAATAGCTCACGATCCTCGGCTCGGACGGCTCGAAGCTTTTAGAAAGGGCAATGTGCTGAACAACAACGCGAGGGTAAATGAGGGAGGCGGAAACGATTTTTACGAGAGCGGACCCTATCGTCCCGACCTGATCTTGAAAGACCTGCTGAGCATTTTTCACCCCTCGCATCTGCCCGAGCATGAACTCTACTACTACCGGTATCTGAAGTGAAGTCTGCCCGTGTTCTCGTTTTCGCCGCAGCACTCTTTGCCGCAATCCTGCTTTTTCTCGTGGATGTGTCGAGCGGTTCTACCTCGATTCCCCTCGCCGATATATTTCGCGTGCTCGTCGGAGCCTTCGAAGGCGAAGAGAGCACGCGCTATATCATTCTCCACTTCCGTCTTACCCGCGCCGTGACGGCGGCGGCGGCGGGTGCGGGCCTGTCGGTCGCGGGACTCTTCATGCAGACACTCTTTCGGAACCCCCTGGCCGGACCATCGGTCCTGGGAATAACCGCCGGGGCAAATCTCGGGGTTGCTGTGGCGGTGCTCGCTATCGGCGGGGGAGCCGCTTCCGGTTTTGCATCGGGCCTTCCCTTCAGCGGGAGAATGCTCGTGGCCTTCGCCTCGGTAGTGGGGGCTGCGGGGGTGCTCGTAATTGTCCTCTCGGTGGCCAGGCTGGTGGGGTCGGTAACGGTCGTGCTGCTCTTCGGTATTATGTTCGGCTATGTGGCCAACAGCCTGGTCTCGGTTTTCATCCATTTCTCTTCGGCCCAGAGGGTGCAGTCCTATATTCAGTGGAGTTTCGGGAGCTTCGACTCGGCTGTCTGGTCGGACATACGTATTCTGGTGCCGCTTATAGCGGTCGTGGGAGTAACGGCAGTACTGCTGGCTAAGCCGCTGAACGCCTTTCTTCTCGGGGAGGAGTATGCCGGAACCATGGGTGTCTCCGTACGCAAAGTACGCATCGTCCTCATCCTTACCGCGGCCCTCTCTGCAGGAGCGGTCCACGCCTTCTGCGGCCCGGTTGCATTCTTGGGGGTAGCAGTGCCTCACATGGCGAGAGGGGTGAGCGGAACCTCCGACCACTCGGATCTGATCCCGATGACGGCCCTGCTCGGATCTTCCACCGCCCTCGCCGCGGATATCGTGAGTCATCTGCCCGGCGGTCCCTCCGTGCTTCCCCTCAATGCGGTAACTGCGCTCATAGGAGCCCCGGTTGTAGTGTGGGTGCTCATCCGTTCGAGAAGCGGGAGGTACCCGATATGAGCCGTCCGTTGCTGTACACGCAGAATCTCACCACCGGAT
Organism: uncultured Spirochaetaceae bacterium; assembly: GCA_964346645.1. Taxonomy (GTDB): domain Bacteria; phylum Spirochaetota; class Spirochaetia; order DSM-16054; family Sediminispirochaetaceae; genus CAYFVU01. The sequence continues at coordinate 11,305 of CAYFVU010000028.1, forward strand.
ACGAGGGGAGGAGGGGGAGAATCGTATCGAGGAACATCGATGTGCAGCTCGAAGCGGGTGAGTTCGTCTCTCTGGTCGGTCCGAACGGGACGGGGAAATCGACCATGCTGAAGACTTTGGGGGGGATCCGCCATCCCGTGAGCGGCGCAGTATATCTCGACGGGCAGCACGTCTCACAGCTCGATGCCCGCAGTCTCGCCCGTGAGGTAGCGGTCGTGCTCGCGGGGAGGGTGGAGGCCGGCCACCTCTCGGTGAGAAAACTCGTGGCTCTCGGCAGGTATCCCTACACGGGGAGATTCGGCAGGCTGCGGGCCCGGGACGAAGAGGTGATCGGTTGGGCTCTGCGGACCGTCGGAGGCGAAGAGCTGGCCGAACGCTATGTGGATGAGCTGAGCGACGGGGAGTACCAGCGCATCATGATAGCGCGCGCTCTGGCGCAGCAGCCGAGGATGGTGCTGCTTGACGAGCCGGCGGCATTCCTCGATCTGATGAAGCGGGTAGAGCTCATGCATCTGCTGAAGAAGATAAGCCGTGAATCTTCGGCCTCGTTCATCGTCGCCTCTCACGACCTGGAGATGGTGATGGCCGTCTCCGACAGGGTCTGGCTCCTCGATCGTTCCGGCTCGCTGAACGACGGAGCACCGGAGGATCACGTGCTCGGAGGAAGCCTCGAAAGGGTCTTCCACTCTCCTCATGTCGTCTTCGACCGGCAGATCGGCACGTTTCGCCATGTATCCGACATCAACCGTCCTAGAGTCTTACTCTCGAGTGGTGCCGGGACCGAAACGGAGCGGCGAGCAGAAGGAGATGTCAGTGCCGCAGAGCCCGTTGATCACGGAGCCATAGAAGAGCGGCGGCGGTGGACAAGACGTGCTCTCGAACGGATGGGGTTTAGGGTCGAGGAGCCGACCGAGGTTGCCGGCCGGACGGAATCCGGCCTGAGATTGAGGGTGAGTATCGTGGAGAGGGAAGGGGAGACGCGCTGGAGGCTCGATACGGTGCGACGGGACGCCCCGAAGCAGAGCGGGGTCGCCCGCGATCGAAATAGCGATACCGATACTTCCTCACGGGGTAATGAGGACTCGAGGGGCCGATTCTCCGCCGAATACCGGTCTATAGCAGCTCTTGCCCGCGCGATTCGTGTTGTCTGATCAGTAGAGACTGGTTCGAACAGTGTGGAAAAGCGGCGGGCATGAGTCGCGGATTGGTTCCTCCTCTCCCCGCCTGCTCCCTAAAAAGTTCCTGCTCTGCCCAGATAAATGTTGCGTATTGTTGCAATCTTGATTAAAATCGTGTTACATCGTACAGTATCGCCCTGTCCACAATGGGAGTACAGATATCAACATGAAAGGAGCCAGAGATGTCAGGAGAATTGGTAGTAATTGCATTAGGCGGTAACGCCATTAAACAGTCGAACGAAGAGGGGACTACGGAGGAGCAGTTCTCAAACGTAGATAAGACGGCTCAGCAGCTCGCGCACATAGTGAAGGCCGGATACAGACCCGTGGTGACGCACGGTAACGGACCCCAGGCCGGCTCCCTGCTTATCCAGCAGGAGGAGGCACGGGATCTGGTGCCTGCACAAACGCTGGCGGTCTGCGGTGCGATGACGCAGGGACAGATCGGTTGGATGATGCAGAATCGCACCGACTTTCGGCTCAGAGAGTTGGAGATCAAAAAGGCGGTCTGTTCGGTCGTAACACAGGTCGAGGTGAGCGACGACGATCCCGACTTCCAGGACCCGAGCAAGCCGGTCGGCCCCTTCTACACAAAAGAAGAGGCGGAGAAGCTGAGAGATGAGAAGGGCTACATCGTAAAGGAAGTCAAACCTGGTACGGAAAAGGGATGGAGGCGAGTAGTGCCGAGCCCCGAGCCCATAGGCATCGTTGAAGAGGAGGCGATCCGAGATCTGGTGCTGCACGGAGTGCTCGTAATAGCCTCGGGCGGTGGAGGAATTCCCGTGAAGAGGGAGAACTCCGGTGAGTTCTCGGGCATCGATGCGGTAATAGACAAGGACCGCGCCGGATTCAAACTCGCCCAGGCGGTAGAGGCGGACAAGTTCGTCATCCTCACCGATGTGGAGCAGGTATTTATCAATTACAACAAACCGGAGCAGAAGGCCCTCGGCAGGATCTCCGTTGAGGAAGCTGAGGGATATCTGAATGACGGCCATTTTCTCGCCGGCAGCATGGGTCCAAAGGTCCAGGCGGCGGTCCGCTTTGCCAAATGGAGTAAAAAAGAGGCGATCATCACCTCTCTCGACAAGGCAGTAGATGCGCTAAACGGCAAAACCGGGACCCATATAGTCGCGTGATTATTGGATGTTTGCCCGATTTGTGATAGCCTGTAGCGAAATTTCCGGAGATATGAAGATCTCCACAGAAGGGGTGTAGGAATGAATTCAATTGCGGTTGAACTGAACTCGATTCTCGAAGGAAGCGTGGCGTCGCGGCTCTTGTCGGACTTCGGCACGCGGTTCTACTTTCCCAAGGGAATTCTCACGCAATCCGCAGAGGCGAAGCAGAAAGCCCACAAGTTCAATGCGACCGTCGGTATGGCCACCGATGGGAAGAAGCCGTTGTTTCTGCAGAGCATACAGAGATTGGTCACCGGACTCTCCGAGGAGGAGATCTTTCCCTATGCTCCCGGCGGAGGACTGCCGGAGCTGCGCAAAGAGTGGCGCAGGGAGATGGACCGGAAGAATCCCTCTATGAGGGGAAAGAGCTGCTCTCATCCCCTGGTCACCTCTGGGCTGACGCACGGTATCATGGTCACCGCCGATCTCTTCATCGACGAAGGAGACGAAGTGGTCGTTCCCGACATGTTCTGGGGTAATTACAGGTTGATCGTCCAAGATCGCAAGAGCGCGACGCTCAAGACCTTCCCCTTCTTCAACGAAGGCAAGGGGATGAACATTGCGGGACTCGAGCAGGCGATGAGAGAGAGTGCCGGGAAAAAGAAGATTTTTATCCTCAACTTTCCCAACAATCCCACCGGCTACTCCCCCACTAAGGAGGAGGCGGAAAAAATCGTCGAGATGGTGGAACGACTCGCGACTGAAGATAACGACATCCTCTGCATCATCGACGATGCCTACTTCGGCCTCTTCTACGAAGAGGAGACCTACAAGGAGTCTCTTTTCGGCCGACTTGCCGACCTGAACGAGCGGGTACTCGCGGTAAAGGTAGACGGAGCGACGAAAGAGGAGCTTGCCTGGGGGTTCCGCGTTGGATTTCTCACCTACGCGGCTAAGGGAATGACCGAGGAGCAGTACGGCGCGCTCGAGAAGAAGAGCATGGGCGCCATCCGGTCCTCCATAAGCAATGCGAACCGTATGGCCCAGAGCCTCATTCTCAAGGCCCTCGGCGAAAACGACTACGAGACGGAGAAGAAGCGCACCTTCGAGACGCTCAATGCGCGCTATCTCAAGGTAAAGGAGCTGGTGGCTGCGCACGAGAAGAGCGCGCAGGGTGAAAGCGATGCTCCGCTCTCCGCGCTTCCCTTCAACTCCGGCTACTTCATGACCTTCAAGTGCAAGGTGGATGCCGAAGAGCTGAGAAAGCGGCTTCTTGAGGACTACGGTATCGGCACCATCGCTATACGGAACGAGTATCTGAGAGTCGCCTTCTCGAGCGTAGCACTCGAAAACCTCGATGAGCTCTACGAAACCATCTACAAGGCCGCCGGGGAATCGAAGTAATCGCGGCTGTGAAATGAGCTCGAAAAGAGCTCAATGATGGCGAGTTCACTGGAGTAGACCCGGTCGTGAAGGATGTTGGACTGAAGACAAAGATCTACCTCACCGATTCCCGAGGGGATACCTTCATGGGTATCGGTGTGGTCTGGTTATTGCGCCGGGTGCACACATACGGCTCCCTCCGACGGGCCGCGGAGGAGATGGAACTCTCCTACGCGAAGGCGCATCGGATGATAAAGGATGCCGAACGGGGCATCGGCGTGCCGCTGCTCAACCGCCGACGCGGCGGTGAGGAGCGAAGGGGGGCCGAGCTGACCGAGGAGGCGAACTTTCTCATCGAATCCTATGAGGAGCTGCAGCGGGGAATCAAGGCGGATGCAGATGCCCGTTTCGAGGAGTTCATCGGCAAAGCAGGGGAGAGATTCGGCTCGGGCTCGCCTGGCTCGGGCTCGCCGGGACGGAAGATTCCCGAGAATGATTCCCCCCGAAAATGAACTTTCCGAGGGGCACGTGAGTTCGTTCGCTTACAGGAACTCTACTCCCTGTTTTCTGTACTCTTCTATCATGTCTTCGGGCCATACGCTCGCCTGCACCTCGCCGAGGTGAGCCTTGTGGAGCAGCAGCATGCAGAGCCGGGACTGGCCTATGCCTCCGCCGACCGATAGAGGAATGGAACCGTCGAGTACCCCGCTCTGGAACTCGAGGCTCTTGCGGTCTTCGAGTCCCATCTCTTTGAGCTGCGCATCGAGAGACTCCGGAGATACGCGAATTCCCATTGAGGAGAGCTCCAGTGCCCTGTCCCTCGTCTGGTCGTGCACGATAATGTCTCCGTTCAGCCCCATCTTTCCCTCTTCGTTGAAGGTGATCCAGTCGTCGTAGTCGGCGGCGCGGGCGTCGTGGCGGATGCCGGACTTCAATTTTCCTCCGATGCCCACGAGAAAGTAGGCTCCCAGCTCGCGGGCGGCCATGTGCTCCCTGTCCTTGATCGACAGGTCGGGCCACTTGTCCTCGAGGTCCTGCGTATGAATGAAGGAAATCTCCTTCGGGAGTCTCCTCTCCAATACAGGGAAGTTCTGCTCGACTATCTCCTCTGTCTCCAGCAATGCCTTGTAGATGTGACGAACAGTCTCCTTGAGATATTCGAGGCTACGGTGATCTTCGGTGATGGATTTCTCCCAGTCCCACTGATCCACGTAGATGCTGTGGATCTCGTCGACGTCCTCGTCCTTGCGGATTGCGTCCATGTCCGTGTAGAGGCCCTTGTCGATGGGAAACTGGTACCGCTTAAGTGCCAGCCTCTTCCACTTGGCGAGTGAGTGTACTATCTCGATCGGGTTGTCCCGATGCTTTACGTTGAAGCTCACCGGCTTCTGGGTGCCCGCCAAGTCGTCCTGGAGGCCGTTGCCTACTTCCAGAAAACGGGGGGCGCTCACCCGTTCGAGGTCCAAGTGGGCCGCGAGACGGTGCTCGAAGCTATCTTTTACCAGTTTTATGGCGCGTTCGGTGTCCATTAAGTTCAATTTCGGGCTGTAGGTGTCGCTCATCGAATCTCCTTGTTCTGTGTGGATATGTTTCGTTAAATGTAGCAAAAAACTCAAGTTAACGAAAGTGTTTTGCATAGAAGTAGAAAAATGGTATATACTGAACGGTGCTATAGAAATACTGTTACTCTAGGAGAGATGCCATGGAAGTATTTGTCAGTTGGCTTGGTCATGCGAGTTTTCAGATAAGCGGGAAGAAGACGGTCTATATAGATCCTTGGAAAATAGACGGAGAGCCCCATGACGGCGATCTCGTTCTGGTGAGTCACAGTCACTACGACCACTTCTCGGAGGAGGACATACGGTCGGTCCTCAAGGAGGACGGACGAGTGATAGGAAGCGAGGATGTAATAACCGATTACGGCCGGGGAGAGGTGCTCGCTCCCGGTGCTTCGCTCGAGTACAGCGGTATAACGGTATTCGGGGTGCCTGCCTACAACGTGGAGAAGGATTTCCATCCCAAGGAGAACAACTGGCTCGGCTTCGTGCTGCAGATGGACGGCGTGCGGATCTACTACGCCGGCGACACGGATGCGGCCGAGGAGATGAAGGGGCTCGAGGAGATCGACCTCGCCCTCATGCCCGTCGGCGGTACCTTTACCTTCGGCCCGGCGGAGGCTGCGGAGGCGGTAAACGGCTTTTCCCCCAAACGAGCACTTCCCTACCACTGGGGAGAGGTGGTGGGCAACCGCAAGGACGCCCAGAAATTCGGTAAGAGTTCACAGGTTCCGGTGGAAATACTCTCTCCGATGGATACCTATCAACTGTCTTGACAATTGCGGATTATTAGAATAAATAGAGTTTATTATGAGTGAAAGCACGGCGGGCGCATCTTTCTCTGCGAGTGCCGAGGAGCTGAAGAGGCTCTATGAGCGAACCGATAGTAGGTGGCTCGCTGGAGTTTTTCTTCAGCTCACGGCCGGATTTGCCGCCATATTTACAGTTGCACAGGCGAATTTTCTCCTCGCCCACGTATTTGCCGAACTCTTCAGCGTCGCGGTGGCGTGGACCGTCTTCTTCATCGTGTGGAACGGCCGCCGCTACTTCGAAAACGGTTTCTTCCTCCTGCTCGGCATCTCCTACCTCTTTATCGGCATCGTTGACGTTACGCACTCCGTCGCCTATAAAGGGATGAATGTATTCCCATGGGCGGATACGGACTTGCCGACCCAGCTATGGATTGTCGCCCGCTATATGGAGGGAGCCGCCTTTCTCGCGGCACCGTTCATGCTCGGCAGGAAGGTCCGCCCGACTGCCGCCATAGTAATCATCGGACTGGCGACCACGCTCCTCATGACTCTCATTTTTACGGGGTATTTCCCTGCCTGCCACATAGAGGGGGTCGGGCTGACACCCTTCAAGAAGTGGAGCGAGTACGTTATCTCCGCAGGTCTGTTAGTTGCGGGGCTGCTGCTCTTTCGCAGGAGAAATTACTTCTCCATCGAGGTGTTCCTCTACCTGCTCGGGGCAATCTTTATGACGATACTCTCCGAGCTCTTCTTCACCTTCTACATAGGGGTCTACGACCTCTCGAATCTGCTCGGCCACTATTTCAAATTCGTCTCCTTCTACCTGCTCTATAAGGGCGTCGTGGTGAGGGGAATCCGGGAGCCCTACAGCTTCCTCGCCCAGCATCTGAGGCGGCGCAACGAAGAGCTCGAGGCGAGCAGAGAGGAGCTGCGCTCGACGCAGATAATCACCTCCACCATGCTCGACAGCCTCCCCGAGGAGATAAGCCTCCTCGATCTCGAATCCTATCGTATCGTCGATGCGAACAGGGCCTTCATCGAGAGTCACGGCCCTTCGAGAGAAAATGTAATAGGGAAGACGTGCTACGAGGTCACGCACGAGTTCGGCGGGGTCTGCGGCACCTGCAGCCATCCCTGTCCACTCATGGAGGAGGGGCCCCTGAAGTTCGGTGAGCCTGTGGTTCACATCCACAAGGACCTCAACGGAAAGGAGCACTACGTCGAAATCTCCGTCCGGAAGGTGAGAGACGATCGTACCGGCAGCGCCACCGGACACGTGGTTCACATAGCCAGGGACGTGACCGACCGCATGCGGGCCGAACAGCTGCGGGAGGACGTGGAGCGGGTCGTACGCCACGACCTCAAGTCGCCGCTGAACGGGATCATCGGCGGTGCGCAGCTCCTCGATGACAGTCCGAATCTTACTGAAGAGGAGCGGCAGCTCGTCAAGGCGGTCTATGAGTCCGGGAACAGCGTGCTGCAGATGGTCAACCAATCCCTCGACATGTACCGGATGGCCGAGGGCTCGTATGAGCTCTCTCCCTCCATCTTCGACCTCGAGAACATGCTCCGGAGGATCGAAGTGAGATTCCAAAAGGAGCAGAGGGCGAGGGACGTGAGCCTGCGCATCGTTATCGATGGAAGAATGCACCACGAGGTCTCCCCATTCATGATGCGCGGCGAGGAGCACACCATAGAGAACCTCCTCTCTAACCTCGTGCAGAACGCATTCGATGCATCGCCTTCGGGAGAGGCCGTCACCATTCGCATAGAGAGACGGGACGGCGAGATCCTTTTCGACATTCACAACAGGGGGATGATACCCGAAGAGATCCGCGACCGCTTCTTCGAGCGCTACGTGACGGCGGGCAAGCGGCGGGGCACCGGTCTCGGCACCTACAGCGCCTGGCTCATGGCGAGGGCGCACGGCGGGACCGTCTCCTTCAGTACCGATGAGGAGGAGGGTACCCACCTGTACGTCCATCTTCCCGACCGCCCGGTCGAGAGCTCTATGGGCACCGAGAGCTCTACGGACTGACCCGGCGCCTGTCTCTCGGAAAGAGGCTCGCCTCCTTGATGTTGTGCAGCCCCAGGATTTTCTGCGTGAGCCGTTCGAGACCTATGGCGAATCCTCCGTGGGGCGGGGCGCCGTACTTGAATACCTGCAGGTAATCGCGCATGTCCTCCGGCTCGAGGCCGAATTTCTTGAGGTTCTCCACCAACATGCCGTATTCGTTGATGCGCCTGCCGCCGGAGGTGATCTCGAGGCCGCGAAAGATGCAGTCGAAACTCATCGTCTTCCTCCCGTCGGGATAGGTGTAGAAGGGACGCTTCTTTCGTGGAAAGGAGTGGACGAAGAGGAGGTCGATGCCGCTCTCCTCCATGGCCCAGTCGCAGAGCTCCCGTTCGCCCTCGGGATTGAGCTCGAAGACCCGCTTGCCGAGGCGCTCACTCAGGATCTTCCGCGCCTCGTCGTGGCTTATCCGCGGCGCCCGTGCCACCAGGTCGGGATCGGGAACCGAGGCGTCCCAGACGGCGAGCTGCTCCTCGTTGTGCGCGGCGATGCGCGAGAAGATGTGGGAGAGGATCCCGACCTCCAGGTCCATGAGCTCCTGGTCCGACTCGATAAATCCCATCTCCACGTCGAGGGAGACATACTCGTTGAGGTGGCGCGGGGTTTCATGCTTCTCCGCACGGTAGGCCGCGCCGATTTCGAAGACTCTCTCCATGCCCGAGGCCACCATCGCCTGCTTGTAGAGCTGAGGCGACTGGGCGAGGTAGACCGAGCCGTCGAAGTACTTCACCTCGAAGAGGCCCGTACCCCCTTCGGAGCCGCTACCGATCAGTTTGCTGCTCTTGATCTCGGTGAAGGCACGACTGCGCATGTACTCTGCAAAGTAGCTGAGTATGTCGGACTGCAGATGGAATATTTGACGGATCTTCGGGTTTCTGAGGGTGAGCATGCGGTTGTCGAGCAGGGCGTCGATGCTGAGGCTCGAGGGGTCCTGGTTCACCGCCACCGGAAGATCCGGTTCGGCACGCGAGAGGAGCTCCAGCTCCTCTCCCTTTATCTCGAAACCTCCCGGGGCCTTCTCATTCGCCTCGACGCTGCCGTGTACCTTTACGACCGACTCGAGGCTGAGCTCGGGGGCTTCTTCCCAGACGGTTTGTACGATGCCCGTGCGGTCCCTCACTAAAACGAAGGTGACCTTGCCTAGGCTGCGGATGCGGTGCACCCAGCCTGCGCACGTGACTGCTCTTCCCTGCAACTCAGCTAAATCCTGTACGTATGTTCTCTCCATTTTTCTCCTCCTCTATTCTTTCGTATATAGCTCGTTTTCCAAGAGACGCCGGGAGAGACGGGGGTCCGCCGTACCCGATGTCGCCTTCATGATCTGTCCTATGAGAAAGCCGAGGACCTTCTCCTCTCCTTCTCGTGCCTGCTGCGAAGCCTCTGTGTGGGTTTCGATAACAGAACGGATGACCGGCAGCAGCTCCTCCTCGCCGCTGACCCGCTTCCATCCGCGCTCCTCCACAATAGTCTCCGGATCTTGGTCCTCTTCGAATACCGCCCGGAGCAGCTGTTTGCCGATGCTGTGGTGGATCGTCCCTTCATGCATGAGCTCGAGAATCGAGGCGAAGCGACGAGGGCTGAGCGGAGATTCTGATAGGCCGGTCCCCTCGCGCGCAAGGCGGCTCTGTACCTCCCCGGCGAGCCACTGCGCCGCCTCCTGCGGCTCTGCGCCGAGCTCCACAGTGTGCTCGTAGAAATCGGCCCGCTCCCTCTCTTCGCAGATGAACTCCGCCTGTTCTCTGTCGAGTCCCAAGCTGTCGGAGAGCCGCCTGCTGCGCTGCAGCGGCAGCTCCTGCAGGCTCTCCCTTACACCGGCGAGGAAGCTCTCATCGGGGCGGAAGGGGGGAATGTCGGGCTCGGGAAAGTAGCGGTAGTCGTGGGACTCCTCCTTCGTCCGCATCCCGACGGTTATGTCCCGGTTCTCGTTCCAGAGGCGGGTCTCCTGACCGAGGGTCCTCCCCTCCCGCAGGAGTTTCTCGTGGCGTTCGCTCTCGAATCCGAGGGCGAGGCGGACGAAGCGCGAAGAGTTGAGGTTCTTGATCTCCACCTTGGTGCCGAGCCCCTCGCCCGCTCTGTTTACCGAGACGTTTGCGTCGCAGCGTAGGGAGCCCTCCTCCATGTTGCCGTCGCAGACGCCTAAGTAGCGGACCGTCTTGCGGAAGTATTGGATGAATGCCTCCGCCTCCTCTCCGCTGCGCAGGTCTGGCTCGGTGACGATCTCCAGCAGGGGCGTCCCCGCGCGGTTGTAATCGAGGAGGGTCATGTCGCCGGCGTGGATCATCTTGCCCGCATCTTCCTCGAGATGGACGTCGTGGATGCCCACACGTCGCAGATCCCCTTCGAAGCCGAACTCGAGGCAGCCGTCGGTGCCGATCGGATGGGCGTACTGGCTGATCTGGTAGTTCTTCGGCATGTCCGGGTAGAAGTAGTTCTTCCGCTCGAATACCGCCGCAGGTGAGAGCCTGCAGGAGAGGGCGGTGGCGACCTGGTAGGCCTTGAAGACCGCCTCTTCGTTGAGCGCCGGCAGCACCCCGGGATAGCCGAGGCAGACCGGGCAGATGTGGCTGTTCGGCTCGTCTCCGAAGCTCGTTTTGCAGCCGCAGAACGCCTTGGTCTGCGTCAATAGCTGGATGTGGATCTCCAAACCAATAAACGTGGTATATTCCGCAGTTTCTCTCTTAGTCATCGATGTGCCTCCATTCGAGAGTGGTGCCGGAACGAGGCGGCACGTACGCCTCGCCGTAGGCGGCTGCGGCGCGAAAGAGCCGGTCCTCCCGGAAGTGGGGGGCGAGAAACTGCATACCGACCGGAAGGCCTTCGCTGATGCCTGTAGGAAAGGAGAGGGCCGGCAGACCCGCGAGGTTGGCGGTGGCGGTGAACTTGTCGGCGAGCTTCTGCCGAAAGGGGTCGAGCTCCTCGTCGCCGAATGCAAATGCCTGTGTGGGAAAGGCGGGCATGAGCAGCAGGTCGACGGTCTCGAAAAGTGAGGAAAAGTCCTGCCTCAGGGCGGTTCGTATCTTCTGTGCCTTGATGTAGTACTGCTCCTGAAAGCCCGAGCGGAGTACGTAGGTGCCGAGGAGAATGCGCATCTTTACCTCGGCCCCGAGGCTCTCGTCCCGCGAGGTCTCCACCAGCTCCCGCGGATCCTCCGCCCACTCGTTCCGGTAACCGTAGCGGATGCCCGTGTAGCGCGCGAGGTTCGCGCTCGCCTCCGCCGAGGCAATGGTGTAGTAGGCGGGAATTACGTACTCGAGCATCGGCAGTTCCACCGTGCGGACTGAAAAGCCGAGCTTTCTGAGAGTGTCGATCGTACGGCGGTAGCCTTCGTCTATCTCCGGCGAGAGCCCTTCGATTCCTTCGAGTATGCCGATGCGCAGGCTTTGACTCAGCGCTTCGCCGCCCTGCCCCTCGGGTTCGTGGGCTATCGTGGTCTGATCCTTCGAGTCGGCGCCGCGGATCGTCTCGAATACGGATTCGGTGAGCTCGAGATCCGACGAGAGGATGCCGATTCCCTCCAGGGAAGAGGCGTAGGCGGTGAGTCCGTACCTCGATACACTGCCGTAGCTCGGCTTTAGCCCGTAGATGCCGCAAAAGGCCGCCGGCTGGCGTACCGAGCCGCCGGTGTCCGATCCGAGGGCGAAGGGCACCATGCCGGCGGCAACCGCCGCCGCCGATCCCCCGCTCGAACCTCCGGGGGTCCTCTCCGGATCCCAGGGATTCACGCTGCGCCGGTAGGCCGAGTTCTCGGTCGAAGAGCCCATACCGAACTCATCCATGTTGGTCTTGCCTACGACCCTCGCGCCGGCCCGCCTGAGCTTCTCCACCGCGGTGGCGCTGTAGGGGGCGGGGAGTCCTTCGAGGGCCTTCGAGGCGCAGGTGAGTGAAAAGCCTTCCGCCGCGATGTTGTCCTTTACCGCGAACGGCAGTCCGCGCAGGAGTTCCCGGCCGGCTGAAGATCCATCGTCGGTGTCGGTCTCCGGAAGGCGGTCGGTCTCCTGAAGGCGGTCGGGGGCGAAATCCAGGAACGCCCCTATTCCACGGTCGAGCTCTCGAACCGCATCGGCGTATCTCTCGAGACGGCCGGGGTTGCCGAATAGACTCCGCCATTTTTCAGTTTCTTCTCGTTTCATTTTCTTGGTCTCCTCCTCGTGCTCGGGGCGCGGATACAGCGGTACCTCGCCCCATAGGTATGGTGCGTTGTGGTCGGCGGGTAAGGATGGACGACCGGTGCGCAAGCCGTTGTTCGCTCTGTGAGACGAACGGGCTCCTCAGTCTACCGCACGTTAACTGTTAGGCTGTCTCTTACAGTACGTTGGGAATGACTATGAACCGGTCTTCCAGCTCGGGGGCATTATCTAGGAGAGAATCTGCCGCCTGCGACAAACTCTCCCCATACACCTCCGTGTCCTGCCGAAGCCGATTCGTTTTAGAAAAGGCGTGGGTGGTGGGTTCCAGTGAGTCGACGTCGATCTCTTGCATCTTCTCGAAGTAGTCGAGCATGCGAGAGACCTCACGTCCGAGCGCCTCCATCTCCTCGTCGGAGAGAGAGAGGTGCGCCAAGGATGCTGTTTTCTTCAGTTCTTCAGTATCCATATTGCAGATAAAGATAGGTAAAGCCATATTCTTTGTCAAGTATATAGCGGAAAAAATTAGCATTTTTCGCTGTGTGCGCCGACTTTTCCTCGGACTATGTACTGCGGTCTCCGTCAGGTTGGCAGGCCGCAGTTCCGTGAAGTTCCTTCTTGCATACGGCGGCCCTTCCGGTATACGCTGAGATATGAACGAGAGCCGGAACACGATCATGAGAGAGATGCTACGTATAACGACGCTGGTGGAGGATGAACGGAACGATGGTGCAGAGGTCGAGAGCGAGCACGGCCTCTCCTTTCTCATCGAGAAGGACGGGCACAGCCTGCTCTTCGACACCGGCCAGTCGGGAATGTTCCTCCGCAATGCCGAGAGGCTGGGAGTCGATCTGTCGGCCGTGGAGTACGTCGTAGTCAGCCACGGACACTACGACCACTCGGGCGGTCTCCGCGCACTGGTCGAATCAAATGCGGCGGGAAACTTCCGGCTGGTGGTGGGTAGCGGATTCTTCGAGAAAAAGTACGCCTACAAGCGGGGGAAGCTCGCGGCGAACGGGAACGACTTCGACGAGGAGTTCCTCCGCGAGCACGGGATACCCTATGAGCTGTTGGAGGAGGGGAAGCGGGAGATCCTCCCGGGGATCAGTCTGCTTACAGATTTTCCGAGAACACATGACGATGAACGCATCAATCCGCGCTTCAAGCTGAAGAGGGACGGAGAGCTGGAGGATGACACCTTTGCCGACGAGCTGCTCGTCACGGTGGAGAGCCCTCGGGGTCCGATCGTGTTACTCGGTTGCTCCCATCCCGGAATGAAGAACATGCTCGATGCGGTCGAGGAGCGCGTCGGCGGACCGATCTACGCGGTCCTCGGCGGGACCCACCTCATTGAAGCCTCGCAGGAGGCCGTCGAGAGCTCGTCGGCCTACCTCCGGCGAAAAATGGTCACGCAGGTCGGCGTCTCCCACTGCACCGGCAGTACGGCCACCGCGCAGCTGCGTGCCGAGCACGCCGGCTTCTTCGAGAACCGCACCGGCAGTGTATTCACCCTCAGTGAATGAGGCTCTTGAGAAAGTAGTAGACGAGCCCGATGTACTCGTGGAGGGCGGCCGAAGCTCCGCGTAGAGCCTCGGCGCTCG
>CAYFVU010000028.1:25190-32301 GCA_964346645.1 uncultured Spirochaetaceae bacterium
GAGAAGGAGGAAGATGATGCCGGGCGGGACGAGGATGGAACCTGCGATCTTGGCAATCATTTCTCTCTCACGATAGTCTGCCGTTCAGTATTTCGGTTCCCGGCCCTGCGATGTTGATGCGCTCCGGAGGGAGGCCGTACTCGTCGGTGAGCATGCGGACGATCCTCGGCAGGCAGAATCCGCTCTGGCATCTTCCCATCATCGAATGGCTCCGTTTCTTTATCCCGTTGAGGCTGCGTACACCCAAGGGATTTTCTATGGCGCGCCGGATCTCCGCCTTGCTGACCCCCTCGCAGCGGCAGTAGATCTCCGAGAATTCGGCGTCCTCGCGGGAGAGCTCCTCGATCTGCGAAGGTTCGAGCTGGGCTGTCCTCGGTATGCCGCTCATGTTCGGCTGGAAATCGGCTCTCTCCTCGAGCCTCAGGTAGGATGAGACGAAGTCGCCGACCACGTAGGAGGCGACGGCGGGGGCGGCTGTCAGCCCGGGAGACTCGATGCCCACGAGGTTGAGGAAACCCGGGGCGGATGCCGACTCGGCGATGTGGAAGTCTCTGAACTTGACTCCCGACTCCGGGCTGAAGAGTTTCGGGCGGATGCCGGCGTAACTCCTAATGACTCCTGCACCGCGCAGGGGAGGGAATAGCTCGTAGGCTTCGTCGAGCAGCATCCGCATCGTATCCGCGGTGGTGGCTGTGTCGTCCGGTGCATCGATGTACTCCGCCGAGGGGCCGAAGAGGATGTTACCGTTGGTGGTAGGGGTCAAATGCACGCCGAGACCGCGGCCGTCCTTGACCGGTACCGGATATACGGCCACGTCGAGTAGGCTCCCGTAGTCCTTGTCGACGATGTGGTATTCCCCTCGGCAGGGGTAGATCTTCTCCGGAAAGTCCGGTTCGATCATGCGGGCGACACGGTCCGACCCGAGGCCGGTGCTGTTGATCACGAGCCGGGCGCCGAAGCTCCTGCCGTCCGCGGACTTCAGCTCGAAGCCGTCTGCACTCTCTATGCCGGTTATCTCCGTCTGCAGATACACATCGACCCCGTTGAGCGCCGCGTTCTCGGCGAGGGCGATGGTGAAGAGGAAGGGGTTGATGATGCCGGTGCTCTCCGAGTAGAGGGCCCACTCCCCCTTAACTCCGGGGGCCACTCGCTCTATCCGATCCCTGCCGACAATGGAGAGGCCCTCTGCCTCGTTCTGTCGGCCCTGCTCGAGGAGACGCTCGAGGACCGAGAGCTCCTCCCGGTTCTTCGCGACCACCAGCTTGGTCGACCGGCGGCTCGGCACGTCGAGCTCATCGGCGATATCGGGGAAGTAGGAGAGTCCCTCGACGTTGAAGCGCGCCTTGAGACTGCCGGGAGGGACATTGAAGCCGGCGTGGAGGACGCCGCTGTTCGCCTTGCTGATACCCTCGGCGACATCGGACTCCTTTTCGATGAGGGCGGTATGCAGACGGTAGCGGGAGAGCTCGCGGGCGATGGCCGAACCGACCACCCCTCCTCCGATGATGATGACATCGTAGTCCCTTCTCCTGTCCATTGCACCCCCCTCAGCGCTGCACCGTGCTCCGCTTACCCGAACGGTAGGCGAGGTAGGGCACGACTCTGTCGTTCTGTGGAGTGCCCGTACCGTCGTAGGTGATCGATACCACCGGCACCCCGGTTATTCGCTCTATGTCGCGGTTCATTGCCTCGGTGATGAGGGCGGGGCAGCAGAATGAGGGGCTCGCCTGCACAAAGAGCGCTACATCGTCATGCTCATCGAGAATGTGAAAGATCTTGAGGATGTTTTCCATGCTCTCTCCGTCGTGGTCGAGACTGAGGTTGAAGCTCGAGAGCTTCTCCTCGAGTTCTTCTCCCTTCGTCGGCTCTCCGGGAGAGAAGAACTCACGAAAGTAGGAGTAGTACTTCTTCTCCACGAGGCTCACTGCCGCGAGCAGCGATCGGTTCTTCAACCAGGTGAGGTACATGCCGTTCTTGAACCATTTGCGGAAGTAGGCGTGGGAGATGATCTTTGCATACTCGTTGTAGGGTGTGGTTATGACCTCTCCACCTGCCTCCTCGATCGTTCTGATTAGATCCTGGTTCATGGTGTCGTTGTCCCTCAGGTAGAGGTCGCCGAATATCGCCACCTTCGGCCGCTCATCACCCTCCTGAGGAATCGCCTCGAAACGGGAGATCATAGCCTCGAGAGTCTCGTCGAAAGACCGCTCGCCGAGAAATGCCTCCTGCAGCTCGTTGAAGCTCGTCTCTATGGCGGTGTCGGTCTCCCCCGTGTTGACCTCGTAGGGACGGATGCGGCAGCCGAGCTTACGCAGAAGCCCGCCGAACATGTAGGCGAAGTAGGCGTAGATTGCCGTCCGGGGATGGATCTCCATGTGGGAGAGGTCCCCGACGTAGACGCCGAGCTTCTCTATTCCTCCGCCCTCGTCCTCGAAGACGTTCTTTAGGTAGTAGGGATACATGGGTATGTTGCAGGCAATGGTGGACTTTGCAATCCACAGGACGGTCCGGGACGGATCGAGCCCGTGCGTGCGCACGTAGTCCATTGCCTCCTGGGCGATGATGCTCACGGGCAGGCACTGGCCGGTGTTCAGGCGCATGCTCTTCTGGATGGATGTCTGGTTCTCGAAGAGGATTCGGGCATCGATACCCCCTCTTCTCAGATTGGCCACCAAGAGCGGGTTGGTGATGGAGTCCCAGTTGGGAAAGAGGAGGGTCTTGCCCTCCAGTTCCGTCTCCATGATGGGATTGGCCTCCTTCTTCGGCTTGAAGGAGGGGAGCGAGATGTTGCGCAGGTTCGGCCTCGGGAATCTCTTGCCGAGGCCCCGCCTCTCGTTCTCCCCGGCATTATCCGTGCTGCCGACCGCTGCGGTCTCCTCCCGCTCTGCAGTTTTCTCCACGGCCTCCTTGCGGGCGTGGTTGCGGAAGGCGCGAACGCCCGCCTCTATCCTCGTCTCGTAGCCGACGCTCGAGTCGTGCTCGTCGAGCTGCAGGATGAGGTAGGGTTTGTCGTGGGCATCGAGGATGCGCTTGAAGTAGTCCACCGCAAATGAGTCGGGAGAGCACTTGAAGCTGGTGATGTAGACCGGATAGAGGCCAGGGGTGCGGGCGGCGTATGCGGCAGCCTCGAGGATATCGGCGGCGTAGTGCCAGTGGAATGCCGAGAGGATGGGCTCGTACTCCTCGCGAGTCTGCGGATCGTCGGGCAGCATGTCCTGGAAGTAGGTCTTGATGCCGAGGGAGCCGAAGATCTCGGGTATACGGTTGTTCATGGCCGGGGAGAGGACGGTGTAGGGCCGGCCGACGAGCAACACGTGGATGTCGGAGTTCGGTTTCTCGGGGTAGTCGAACTCACGCTCGAAGATCTCCTCGAGACGGTCGGCCTTACCCTCGTGGTACTGATGCGCCGCAGAGTAGGCCCGCGCAATGTCCAAGAGGGCGCCCCTGTTCGTGAGATAGGCTCCCAGTACTCTGTTGAGCTCTTGTATGTTGTGGCGGAAATGGCCGGGTTTGATGAGAGGAGTCAGAGCCTTCTCTCCCCTCCGGCGCTCCTCCACTGCGGTGGTCAGACTCGGCCCGTACTGCGTGTAGTAACAGTACTTCCTCGCCTTGTCCTCCTCGTGGTTCTCCTTCTTCGCATCGAGATAGACGGGCAGGAACAGCAGGTCTGCCTTCTCGGCGATGTAGTCGGTGTGCCCGTGAAAGGCGGTCATCGGGGCGCAGAACTCCGCACCGGTCAGCTCCTTGCCCCGCTTGATCGGCGACTCGAGCTTTTCACTGGTGATGACCGGCAGGCCGAGCTCGGCGAAGAATCGGCGCCACAGCGGCAGGTCCTCTACCATATGGAGACCCGCCGGAAGACCTACTACCGGGAGATCGGACTTTTCCCTCTTGTCCGCGTAGTCGATGCGTCCGGCCTTCGTCGCGTCTGCAAAGACTCGTCTGCGTGCCTTGATCAGGTCGAAACCGGAGCTGTTGCGCTCTACGTACCGTTGAGTGTCGTAGTCCCTTCCGCAGAGAAAACCGAAGGCCACCGTCTCACCCTCGATCTCGGCGATGCGAATGCGGCAGTGGTTGCTGCAGAGGCTGCAGATTTCGGTCCGTATGGGAACTTCCTTTTTGTAGATATCGAAGCCTCGGAAGCTGGAGCTGTCTTGTCTCTCCTCCTCTGCGATAATCGCCGCGCCGAGGGCGCCGGTGAGGTGGCAGTACTTCGAGACGAAGATGGGGCGTCCGAGCTTCTGTTCGAATGCCGCCACGAGGGCGCGGTTCTTCGCGGTGGCCCCCTGAAAACAGACGTGCTCGCCGATATGCGCCTCGGTGGCCACCTTCTGCAGGTAGTTCTCACGGACGGAGAAGAGCGCCGCCGCCAGCACCTCGTCGACGGAGTAGTCCTTATTGAGGTAGTTGTTGATGTCCCGCTCCATGAAGACCGTACAACGGTCGCTGGTGAGGGGGGCCGGCTTGCCTTCCGCCCGCCCGCTGTACTCGGAGAGCGGTATGCCGAGTTTTTGGGCCTGTTCTTCGAGAAAACTTCCGGTGCCGGCGGCACAGATGGTGTTCATCTGGCTGAAGGTCACCATGCCGTCCCGCATCGTGGTGAACTTGGAGTCCTGTCCTCCGATTTCGATGATGGTGTCTATCCTGCTGTCGAGGGCGTAGGCGGCGCGGGCGTGGGCGGTTATCTCGTCTATGATCAGATCTGCACCTATGACCCTGCCGATGAACTTTCGGCCCGAGCCGGTGGTCGCCGCGGCTCCGACGGTAAAGCCCACTCCGTAGCGTTGCTCGACGTACCGGATCGTCTCGAAGATTGCCTGTACCGCGTACATAGGTTTGCCGGCGGTGCGGGTGTAGAAGCCTGCGTATACTTCGTTGTGCTCCGGTGCCGAGAGCACCGCCTTCGTGCTGGTCGAGCCGATGTCGATGCCGAGGTACGCGTCCACTACGCTTCCGGCTTCGAGCCGGCTGTAGATGTCGGTCTCCACATCGGCCCGGCCGATCGCAGCCGTATATACAAAGGATTCCATTCCGGCGAAATCCGGATACTCGCTCAGCTCGAGGGATAGGGGGGCGTAGTAATACTCCCGCTCCACCTCTGCGCTTCGAATGGAGGTTTTGGGCGCGACCTCGATGGCCGGCGGTTCTGCCTTCGGCCTACGGGCCTCCTCGTCTATGTAGGCGAGGGCCGCCCCGTAGGCGCCGAAGATCGGCCCGTGTTCGTCCGTTTCGATCGCGGTCTCGAGCAGCTTCTCGAGGTGACGGACCACCGCCTTGTTCTCGGACACTCCTCCCGCAAATACGACCGGTTTCGGAGGCGCCTCGTCTGAGACGAGGGTGTCGGTAATGTTTTTCGCCAGACCCGAACAGAGACCGTCGCAGATCTCCTCGAGTCCGTATCCCTCGGCCTGGGCATGAATGAGGTCGGTCTTTGCGAATACGGCGCAGCGGGAGGCGATCTTCGGCAACTCTCCGTCGTTCGAGAGGGCGAGCCGGCTCAGCTCTCCGCTGCCTTCGAGGGAGAGGCGCCGGGCCTGCTGATCGAGAAAGCTCCCGGTTCCCGCGGCGCAGGAGCTGTTCGTGCGGAGCCGTTTGTAGGAGCCGTCTTCTCCGAAGTGGATGATGCTGAAGGTCTCCGCCCCGACGATCAGAAGCGATCCCGGCTGTGTGAAGCGCCTGCTCGCCGCCTTCATAAAGGATACCCGGTCGTCGACCGTCCACGCCCCCTCTATGACGTCGGGACTGTTCCTCGTTCTTATCAGCGCCTCTGCGGTTTCTATCCCGAGGGCATCGAAGGATTCTGCGAGCGTCTGCTCTATCTCTCCCCTGTGAAAACGGTAATCCGTTGCACGTATGGTCCCGTCCTTCTCTACGGCGACCGCTGCGACGGAGACCGAACCTATGTCTATTCCTACTATGCTCATACTACCTCACTTGATATTGTAAAAAAGTATGAATTTTTGTGGCGGAAAGTTCAAGGCAGAGAGCTCTTCAGAGGGGGATATCAGAGAACACCCGCGATGACTGCGACAAACACGTACGACATAAAGGCCAGAAGCATCTCTCCCATCGGCTCACCCTCCGTAGACGCTGTGTATGCGGGACATCGCCTCTTCTATGCGCCGGAACTCATCGGCGTCTCCACCGCGGTCCGGGTGGTGCTCGAATGCGAGGCTGCGGTATTTCCTCCGTATCTCGCCCATCGTCGCCTCCGGGGGTAGGCCCAGGACGGCGAGATCCTTCTCCACTCTGTAGTATGCCTCGAGCCGGCGAAAGAAGTCGTCTATCATCCTCCGTACGTCCTCCTCCTCGACCTCGCGCATGTTCTCGAGGTCGAGGTAGTAGCTGCGCACCGGATCCTCCTCCGCCGGCAGCTCCGCGTCTGTCGGCTGATCCGCCCGAGCTTTTCGGCTGCCGGAGCGCCCGGAGTCGACGGACTCCTCGTACGGATGCAGCTTGATTTCGAGGCAGAATATAGAGAGGAGGTATCTTCCCTCTTCTATTAGACGATCACGCAGCCGGTAGAGCACGTGGAAGAGGAAGAAGTGCGAACGAAAGAGCTCGAGATCGCCCAGGCGCTCGCCGTCCCGGAGAAAGGGGATATCCGCCTCGGAGAGCTCCCTCATCAGCTGATATTCGCTCAATCCATCGGGATGTGCCTCGAGTATGGAGAGAATCGGCTCGTAGAGCAGCGCTGCGCTGTCATCGGAATAGGAGAAATCCACTCGTCCATATTAGTGGCTCGTTTTGACCTTTTCAAGAAGGCAGTGTCATATGGCGCCCGGATAGAGGTCTTGAGGGGAACCGGTTTTTCTATTAGATTCCTGTTAACATTTCATTAAACAAAGGGTGTACACATGTTCTATCAGATCCTGCAGGTTGCCGGAAGCCTGGGGCTCTTTCTCTTCGGCATGAGGACGATGAGCGACGGTATACAGAAGGCCGCCGGGGACCGTCTTCAGAAGATAATCGGGTTCATGACCGGTAACCGTTTTGCGGGGGTACTGACCGGATTCGGGATAACGAGCATCATACAGTCCTCTTCTGCGACCACGGTGATGGTGGTCAGCTTCGTAAATGCCGGTCTCCTGAGTCTGGCTCAGGCGATCGG
>CAYFVU010000028.1:32401-33964 GCA_964346645.1 uncultured Spirochaetaceae bacterium
GGCGATCGGAATCGGTGTTCCGCTCATATTCTGGAAGAGACTTCGAAAAGCTGATTGGGGTGAAGCGCTGGTGGGCTTCGGTCTCCTCTTTCTCGGCCTCTCCTTTCTCAAGGCGGCGGTTCCGGATATTGACGCCAACCCGGAGTCTTTACGTTTCGTGAAGGATCTCACCGGGTACGGACTGCTCTCGCGCCTGCTCTTCGTGGCGATCGGTACCGGATTGACGGTCATCCTCCAGTCTTCGAGTGCCTCCATGGCCATCACCCTGACCATGGCCTTTTTCGGCTGGATAGATTTTCCCTCGGCTGCGGCAGCCCACATGACCTTCAATATCCTGGGAATCGTCTGGATCATGATTCTCTTCTTTCCCGTCATAGATCTCGTAGACCGCCTCGTTCCCGGAGCGATGCACTCCGAAGGGGGCATAACGGCGCACCTGGCGATGTTTCACACCACCTTCAACGTGCTGAACACCCTTCTCTTCCTCGGATTCGTGAACTGGATCGAGAGAATCGTCACTTTCGTGGTACGCAGAGCCGCTCTCATTAGCCCTAAGGAGTATCGTCTCGAGTACCTCTCCACCTCACTGCAGGACACTCCGGAGCTGAATCTCGTCAGAGCAAAGGCGGAGTTAGTTAAGATGGCTGGGGTAGTCAAGGAGATGTACGGCTCCTTCATCTATCTCTTCGAGAATCCGAAGAAGAAGCTCAAAGAGGTGGTCGAAGAGCTGCAGGAGAAGGAAGAGCTCACCGACCAGATGCAGGAGGAGCTTTCGAGGTACCTCGGGTAATGCGCAAGAGAGAACCTTGCCGAGACGAGCGCGGAGAACGTCAATATCATGATGAGGCCGTGGAAGAGATACGGCCCTACATGGAAGTAGTCCGGGAATACATAGACTTCATTTCCATCCACCTCAATCGGCATATCACCGATGCCGAGCTGCAGCGTGCTTACACGCTCGAGTCGGAGGTGAACCGATTCAGAAACACCTTGAGGAAGTCGGCTCGACACCGGATAAAGGAGGGGAGGAACGTCAGGGCGGAGCTCCTCTACATCGACATCGTGCGGCATGTGGAGAAGATCGGCGACCACCTACTCAATATTGCACAGGCATTGCGGCAGATGAGGTGATTTTTTGGCAGGCAGTGTCTTCAAAAACTTGACCTGCTCAGACAATTGAGGTAGACTATTCGCAATATTCGTACGGTATGTACGAATGGAAATCCGTGATCTTTTTGCATTATGCTTCTTTTGCGCTCAGAAACAGGAAGCGTCGTTCTGCTGAGCTAAGGCAAGATCGATAAAGTACTGCATCACTGCGTGGTCGCACCACACCTGGATAGACTACACTGCTTTGATCTCTTTCTCTTAGTTTCTCGTCTTTTCGAACATCCGCCTCTCCTTTGTTTTCTCGTAAAGAACGTAAGCAGGTAAACGGATTCTCGTTCGTGGTATACGAACGGTATAATCATTACCTCCGAAACGGATGTTTCGGTAAGAAGGATTTTTTATGGCTAACAACAAAATCTATGTAGGTAACATCAACTACAAGACCACCGAAGA
>CAYFVU010000029.1:0-33007 GCA_964346645.1 uncultured Spirochaetaceae bacterium
GCGAAGTATCTCTCCTCCTGATTTCACCATCCCCAAGCTTCTTACCATTAAAAAAGGGTTGTGTTACTCCTGGATGCAATTTAATATATGAAGTGGGGGTAACATGACGAAAAAACTACTCATTCCAATGGATGGTTCACCGCAGTCATTTGCCGCATGTAACTACGGAGTATCTCTTGCGAAGACTTTGGGAGCTAAGGTCGAAGTACTCTTCGTGGTAGATCGGAGAAAGACGCAGATCCCCTTTATCTACGCGGGAGGAGCTTACGACATCGCGTATGAGCGCATCTATATACCCCCCGATCAGGAGCTGAAGAAGTTCTACGACCGTCTCAGTCAGGACCTCCACAACTTTGCGGACAATGTGATCAAGAAGTGTCGAGTCATTGCAGAGGAGCAGGAGGTGGAGATGGAAGCCCAGGTGAGGGACGGCTTTCCCTCACACGAGATCGAAGAACTCGCACACAGAGCAGACATGTTGGTGCTCGGTAGAAGAGGGGAGAATTCGGAGTACAAGGGCGAGACTATCGGCTCTACTACCGAAGAGGTAGTCAGAAAATCCCCGCGGCCCGTGCTCGTATGCGGCGAACAAGCCTACAGAGAACCAAAAAAGATTTTAGTTCCGTATGATGCAAGCAGGAGTGCGGAAAATGCCCTACAGTTCTATATAGGAGAGTTCTCGGCCTTTGCAAAGAACTTGCTCCTCCTTTGCGCCGAAGGAGTAGAGAAAAACTTCAGCTCTTTCGAAAACGAGCTCGAGTACATCAAGCAGCACGGGGCAGAGGTTGAGACTATAAGGGACGAGCAGTCACCAGTTCACGCAATCGGGAGAATCGCGGAGGAAAACGAGGTTGATCTGATCATCATCGGATCACACGGGAGGAACAAGATAGTGGATTATCTTCTCGGTTCGACCACCATTCACCTGCTGCGCAACAGCACCGTACCGGTTCTTGTGGTGTACTGACGCCCGAAAAATATACCTATATGGGGAGAGAGGATTCCAGGGAGAGGGAGAAGTACTCACTTATTGCCAAATCTGCGGTACTTCATTATTCTACAAAAGATATGAGGAGGAATAATGGCCGATAATGAAGAGAAACAGCTACAACTAGTTACATTCCAAATAGGTGAGGAACTCTACGGTATAGATATTATGTCGGTCGACGGGATCGTAAGGGTCGAAGACGTACGACCTATTCCAAATGCTCCCTCCTATGTGGAGGGAATTTTCAAGTTGAGGGGAGACATCATCCCCATAATAAATCTTCATAAACGTTTTCACCTCAAAAGACCCAAGTTGAGCGAAGAGGATCAGCTCTTGAGCGGCTTCATCATCATAGACATAAACGGCATGAAACTCGGCGTCATTATTGACAAGGTCTCGAGAGTACTTACCGTGGAGCTCGAGAAGATGCAGCCTCCTCCTCAGATGATATCCGGAATCGGCGCCGAATACATTCAGGGGGTCTACAACAGGGAAGACGGATATCTCATAGTGCTCGATATTCATCGGCTGTTCGATCCGAAGGAGCTGCAGCAGCTCGGTGATATCGCATCATAACATCGGAGCCGTACACAAAATGATCCCGGTTTTTAGGCCCTCTATTAGAAGAAAAGAGATGGATTCGGTCCTGTCGGCACTCGTATCTGATAAAATCGGTCCCGAGTCTCAGCAACGTGAGCTGGTAAAGGAGCTCTGCGGCCTCATAGAAGCGTATGGGGGATTTGCACTACGCGAATACGAGCGGGCCCTTGCGCTTGCTTTTGAGGCTCTCGGCTTGCAAAATGGCGACGGAGTGGTTCTCTCGGCGCTCAGTCCAGTCTCCTATTATCGTGTCCTGAAAACGTCCGGACTCACCCCTCTGTTCGTAGACGTTGACTCCCACTCCATGTGCCTCGATACCGGCGCTGCGGCCGAACGTATAGAAAAGGATGGAGCAAAGGCGGTAATTGCAGACGGACCGCTCGGATTCATACCCCCTTTGCAGGAACTCTCCGAGGGGGGTGTACCGATCATCGAGGAAATCTCATCGACCATCGGAGGAAACACCGGCGAGCTCGCCTGCGGTTCTTACGGAGAGATGGTGATTATCCGGCTGGAAGCCGAGGACCTCATCACTTCCGGTGGAGGTACAGTAGTCGTGGCCAGAAAGAAGGGCGGATACGGGAAACTGAAACAAGCCGCCGAGGCGCTTCCCCGTGAGGCATTTCTTCCGGATATGAATGCGGCACTGGCGAAGATTCAGATAAAGGAGCTGGACCGCTACTTCGAGAGGAGGAAGGAGCTCTACTCGGTCCTCTTCAACGCTCTCAGAAAGGGACGGCATGGGGCGCCCGTGCAGACAGGCGAGGCGGAATCCGTTGCCTACAGTTTTCCCGTGTTGGTGGACGGAGGAGTAAAAGAGGTGCAGAGCTATGCGCGGAAGAAGGGTGTGGAGACATTGAGAGCGTTTCCGGATGCAACACTCAGCTTTCTCGACCAGGCCTCGGAGGTAGAGGAGATGGCGTATCCGAATGCGCGTAAGTTCCTCAACAGCTGTCTTCTCTTCCCCCTCTATCCGCGTCTTGCGAAGGACGAGGTAGACAAGCTGGGAAAAGTACTGACCACACTCCCGTAGAGATTGATAACGGGGAGAAACGAGCCGTGTAAGGAGGCCGATACCGCATAGATGAACAAGTTGATCCGCAAAGTGCTCATAATAGCCAATCTGCACAAGAAAGATGCAGAGATCCTCATCGATGAAATCCGCGAGTACATGGATGAACGCGGAATCGACACCGAAGTCTTCGGTTTTCACGGCAAGCCCGAAGCGCCGAAAATCGACGACGTGGATTTCGTCTTCTCTCTGGGAGGAGACGGAACAGTGCTCTTCAGCTCACGGGTGCTCGAGAGCAGAGGTATTCCCATACTAGCGGTGAACCTCGGTGCCTTCGGCTTCATCACCGAGATTACGAAGGATGAATGGCGATCCGCCTTCGAGAAGTACGTGTCCGGAGAGCTCGGCCTCTCCCGCCGTGTCATGGTAAAAGTCATGGTCGAGCGCGACGGGAGGCGAATCGCCACTCTGAGGGGGCTGAACGACGCGGTCATCAGCAGCAGCGGTATTTCGAAAATCGTCAAACTCAACCTCTACCTCAACAAGACCTCCCTCGGACAGTACCGGGCAGACGGGGTTATCCTCTCTACTCCAACCGGCTCCACCGCCTACAGCCTTGCTGCGGGCGGCCCCATTCTCGATCCGGAGATCGAGGCCTTCATCCTCAATCCAATATGCCCCTTTACTCTCTCCAACCGTCCCATTGTCATATCGGGGAACGACGTAGTCTTCGTAAACGTGGAGGCGGACCAACGGGTGGAGATGCTCCTCTCAATAGACGGTCAGGAGGTCGTTCCCCTCGAGTGCGGCGACAACGTAATCTTCGAGAAGTCCCACAGCAAGACTCTCCTGGTTCGATCCGATAGAAGAAACTTCTACGAGGTGTTGCGTTCGAAACTCAACTGGTCCGGAGGCACCAATGCTTGAGGAGATAACCATCCGCAATTACGCCCTCATCGCGGAGCTCACCGCCGGTTTCGATCCGGGATTGAACGTGCTCACCGGCGAGACCGGCGCGGGTAAGTCCATCATCGTGGGTGCGCTCGGACTCCTCCTCGGGGACAAGGGAGAAGGGTCGGTCATCCGCAGCGGCAGTGAGGAAACCGAGGTGAGCGGAGTACTGCGGGTAGAGGGAAATGCTGAGGCCCTCGCCTGGCTGGAGGAGCGAGAGATCGAACCGGAGGACGGGAGCATCCTCCTGCGTAGAGTAGTGCGTGCAAACGGCAGGGGCTCGAGCTTCATCCAATCGAGCAAGGCGACACGCCAGGACCTCCGCGAGCTCACCTCGCTACTCGTGGACATGCACGGGCAGCACGAGCATCAATCCCTCCTCTCCATAGATAACCATCGAAAGTTGCTGGACAGGTATGCGGGAAACGAGGAGCTCGCCCGCACCCTCTACAATGAGTTCTATAGGCTCTCCGATATGCGGAAAGAGCTCGAGTCGCTCAACGCCTCCGAACGTGAGTTGCTGCGGGAAAAGGATCTGCTGGAACACGCGGTCGGAGAGATAGAGACGGCACAATTGAAGAAGGGGGAGGAGGAGGAGCTAGAGCAGGAGCGCAAGATGCTCAATCAGAGCGAAAAGCTCTTCGAGCTCTTTTCGGCCGTACACGGTTCGCTTGCCGAGGCCAAGGGTGGGGCGGTTGCCCAGATCCGTGAAGCCCTGCAGTCGTTGCGGACGATGACCGAGATCATGCCGGAGCTCTCAGAAGACTACGAGCGGCTCGAGAATGCCTTCTACGAGGTCGAGGATACAGAGTCGGTGGTCGGGGATAAGCGCGATTCTATCCGCTTTTCTCCCGAGCGGCTCGACGAATGTCAGGAGCGGCTGCAGCTTATTCACAGGCTGGAAAAGAAATATGGGGATACAGTCGAAGATGTGTTACACTATGCCGAGGAGGCGCGTAGCCGTTTAGAGGGAATGGAGAATAGAGAGGAGCGGAAGGGCGAGCTGGAAAAGCAGATAGAGGAGCTACAGAATCGGGTGTTCTCCCTTGCAAGAGACCTCTCCGGAAGGAGAAAGAAGGCGGGCAAGGAGCTCGAGGGGAGGGTACAGACCGCCCTCAGGGATCTCGGTATGCCGAAGGCGGCCTTCCACATTGCAACGACTTACCGAGAAGGCAAGGAGGGACGCCATGCCTGCGGACCTCACGGCTTCGACCGGATAGAGTTTCTCATTTCGCCGAACGAGGGGGAGCCGGAGAAGCCCCTGCGGGAAATAGCCTCGGGAGGAGAGATATCGAGGATCATGCTGGCGTTGAAATCGGTTTTTTCAGAGAACGACAAAATACAGAGCCTCATTTTTGACGAGATAGACAGCGGAATAGGCGGAGAAGTAGCCGTAGCGGTGGGAGATCACCTCGCAAAACTGGGGAAAAACAAGCAGGTATTGTGTATTACACATCTTGCGTCCATTGCCGTTCGCGCCGATAATCATATTAGGGTAGAGAAGAGGGAAGGTGAGGGACGCACCTATACGGATATTCGCCCAATCGAGGAAGAAGAGCGGGTGACCGAGATCGCGAGGATGCTCTCCGGCGACACGGAGAGCGATTCGTCGTTATCCCATGCCCAGGAACTGTTACAGAGATATGGAGTGAGATCGTGAGGGAATTCGGATAAGGAGAGTCGCGTGGCCAGGGTAAGCGAGGAAGCGAAACGCCGGTACAACGAGAAGATCAAGGAGTACAAGGCTACGGTAGACAAACTGCATCAGCGGGAGAAGAATGTGATGAACGTGATAGAGGGCGACGACCATGGTTCCCCCTTCAAACGCCTCACTCTCGCAGACGAAGCGCTCAATACCGTCTCGTACTACCTCCTCATGAACGAATTATCGTTGAACCTTCTCGGTATCAAGAACGAGAGTTTCCTCAACGAGGCGAGAAAGACCATCTACAAGTGCATAATCTACATCGAGGAGGTGGTTTCCGACTACATCGACGTCCCCTTCTCCGAATACGAGGAGAGATTGGCGCAGATAGAGGATTTCGAGGAGCAGAAGCGTTGGGACCTCCTGAGCAAGATCGGCTTCTCGATAGACTCGGTAAAGGAGAGCTTCGGGGACAACTCGAAGTGGCGCTGGTCATTCACCGAGCTGCATGCCCGTTTTGCCGTCGTGGCGAAGAATTTTCTCGATCTAAAGAACTTTCTCTCGGGCATGGATCCTCAGATAGAAGGCTACAGGCTGCGCATGGAGCATATGAATTTGGTCAAGAATATGCTCGAACAGGCGGCCACCAATTACCGTCAGAAGTATGAGCTCTCTACCGGACGAATCGACGACTTCAAGATAGCCATTCACTACCTCTCCGCCCTCCGCCGCATCCATATCCTGCTCGGAGAGTCCGAAGAGAGCGACGTGATAAAGAAAAAGATAGATGTGTGGAAAAGTAAGATGGAATCCGACAGCAAAAACGCCGAGAATGCCAAGAACAAGGCGGGAAGGTAAAGACCACAGTGTTCTACAGCTCCTCATATGAAAGAAGAGGAAGAGAAGGGCGAACCGGAAGAATATTATTCCGGCTCCTGATCTTCGCTGCGCTCGCTGCATACATGATCATTGCGCCTCGTCACATGGAGGAAGTGCCTTCACTCTCGAGAACGTGGTCCGTAGATGTGGAGACTGCGGAGCTTTCTCAACAGGGAAGTGCCCGTTGGCTGCCCTTCATAGGAGAGGATTTCTTCGGCTATCTCTCACCCGAAGGAGACTTGCTCTACCGGGAGGAGGTGCTCTTCCACGTTGCGGTCAGCGAGGGGGAGCACGTAAACTACTCACGGATGGGTGAGTCTCTCGTGTCGAAACGTCCGAGTGAGGATTACCTCTACCGGATAGACGGAGACGGATACCCGGTGTATCGGGACGGCAATCTCTTCCTCATCTCTCACGATCGGATGAGCCTCATGGCCGTAGGTGATTCCGGAGACGAGCTCTTCCGAATCGACTTCTCCTCCATCGTGACCAGTTTTGACACCGGTCCTGGGTATATGATGGTCGGATTGCTGAACGGGAAGACCGAGATCTTCGATCTCTCCGGAGCACATATCTCGACGCTGCAGATCGAAGAATCGAGCCGGCCGGTTTACGGAGTAGCGGTTTCCGCCGACGGATCGTATGCGGCGGTTCTCTGGGGAGGAGGTCCTCAGCACCTCTCGCTCTATCGGAGCGGAGAGGATACCATGGAGGAGACGGCACGTTTCAGCAGAGAGAAACCCATCCTGTGGGAGGGGCTCCTCCGATTTTCCCGAGACGGGAAACTCCTCTTCTACGAGACGACCGATGGGGTATCAGTCGTGGACATTCACGCTTCGTCTGAGCGGCAGATACACTTTTCCGGTAACCTCTTCGAGGTCTACTCCAGTGGAAAAGGGGATGCAGTGTTCGTCGCGGGGAACAGGGAGAAGCAGGGTTTTCTCCATGTCTACACGGAAACCGGCCGTACGGTAGCGAAGGAGCGCTTGAGCACCGCTATAAACCATGTGTATCCCTATGGGTCGGGTATCGTCTGCACCTCCGGCGGTGTTGCAATGCGCATCGAAGGGGGGAATCTGTAAAAATGCGAATCGCATGGTTTTTCGTGATTATATACACAATCTTCATTCCCGCACAGCTGATCTTCTCCTTCGAGTGGCCGTTGAGCAGGGTGGAGGTGGCCACGACTTTCGGAGAGCATCGGCACGGGGGGTTCTTCAAAGGAGTCGAGATCGAGGGCGAAGGGCAGCCGGTCAAGCCGATAGAGCGGGGTACTCTTCTGTTCGTGGCGCCGGAGAAGCCTCGCCACAACGGAGGCTTGCCTTGTGGTCTGGGAAATAGCATGGTAGTGGAGCACGAGCGGGGAATACGATCGGTCTACGGCTACCTCGAGGACATTCCTGTCCGGCCGGATAGCTGGAAGATCAAAAGTGATGAGGTCCTCTCCACCGTCGGAAGCAGCGGGAGTACCGAGGGTAACGTGCTCTATCTTCAGGTGCTCGACAGTGAATTCGCCCAGGTTGTCAATCCTCTCGTCTCTCTACCGTCCCCTGATGACAGAGCCGCTCCCGAGGTGGGGCAGGTGCGCCTGAGCAGCGCCGTTGGGGGAGTTGACGGCCCTCCGGAAGAAGACGAAGGGGAGGCTGAGGGCATCAGCTACGTGCTCGAATCGCGCAGCAACGCACCTGCGGGAGAATACGAGCTGCTCATCGAAGCGTACGATCTATCGGCGAGGGACGACTTTTTCCGTCCCATGGCCCCCTTCTCCTTCCGTGTATTCCTCAATGGGGAAGAGAAGCTCAATCTCAGATTCGAAGCGATCAAGACAGCCGACTTCCGGCACACGGTGGTCAACAGTTCGGGGGTCGGGGTCGAATCGTTCTACCACGGAAAGTGGATATTTCGCCTCGGAACGCTCCGACTCAACCCCGGAGATGCGATGATAGAGGTGGTAGTGAGTGATTTTGCGGGAAACGAGAGCTCGAAGACCTTTCGAGTTGCCGTACGCTGAAGGAGAATCCACGGTGAATGTCGAGTGCAAGACCTACTCCAATGCTCCTCGCGAGGAAGAGACCGAACACGTCCCCTGCGCTCTTTGCGGTCACGAACCGCCCCGCTTGCTCTGGGATAACGGCGATTACAGCTTTTCGAAGTGTCCCTCTTGCGGCTTGATATACCAGTATCCGAGACCGAGACAAGAGCAACTCGTCTCCCGTTACGACCAAGAGTATTTCGCCTACGAATTGGAGAACGAGAGGGGCTTCTTCGGCCTCATGCAGAAGGCCCTCGCCGATGTGAACTTTTTCGAGGAGATCGAAGCCTCGGTACAGGTGGGGGCCTCGGCACAGGGGGGGAGTTTTCTCGATGTCGGGTGCGCTACGGGCATGCTGCTCGAGGAGATGAAGCGGCGCGGATGGGACGAGAAAGGAGTGGAGGTATGTGTTCCCTCGGCGGAGTACGGTAGACGCGAGCGTGGAGTGGACATCCGCATCGGCACGCTCGAGGAGGTCTCCTTCCCTAATGAAAGTTTCGACGTGGTCCACGCGAGCCACCTCATCGAGCACCTTACCGAACCGGAGTCATTCCTTCGAGAGCTCCACCGGCTGCTGAAGCCGAAGGGTAGAGCCATCATCACCACTCCCAATGTGGCGGGACTACAGGCGAGGCTGTTCGGCGGACGTTGGCGGTCGGCGATAGCCGATCATATGTACCTCTTTTCGCATGCGACGCTCACAGACCTGATGAAAAAGAGCGGCTTCGAGATCGAGAGGTGGAAGAGCTGGGGCGGCATTGCCGCAGGCCTCGCGCCGAAGCCGGTAAAGAGGCTCGCGGATACCTCTGCGAAGCTCTTCGACTTCGGAGACGTCATGGTGTTTCGAGCACGGAAATCCGGTGCATGAGATCGTCTGCGTAGATTCCCATTGCATTGCATATCCCGATCAGGCGGTATAGCTCCTCCTTCTTCTCCTTGCTCAGTCGCGTTGCCGTCTTTTTCCCCTCACCCCCTATGTTGAGCTCTCTTCTCCACTTCTGGGCGTGTGAGAAGACCACTTTCTGGGGTATGGTGAGATCGGGCTCTATACCGCCCCGTCTTGTGGAGTTGATGAGCCTGAGAATGAGGTCGCACTCGGGGCCGCACGTTCCTCCCTGCAGTTTCTCGGCGTAAGACCAGAGGTATTCGCCCACACACGTACGGATCTGTTCGGTCTCTAGAGGGATACCGTAGGTGGCGGAGAAATCGAAGAGCTCCTCCAGCTGAGAGACGGACTCATCGCTCAGTGTGCCGTCGCCGTCGGGGAGGTGCGAGAGAAGAAGGGAGTGAAGAGATATTTCCGCGGTCTTCGCAATGATAGATGAAGGAGAAGCCTTCAATTCTGCAGCCCGGATCACCGCTTCTTTAACCTCCGAGAAGAGTGAAGCCGCAATATCGGAGAATGATTTTTCCGTAGAACGCTCTAGAAAGAGGTTTATCTTGCTTCTCAGCTCTCTCGGGAGCTTGGGTAAGTCATGCAGCAGGAATTCCCTCTCGAGCACCAGGTCTTCGACCATTATCCGCAGCGCGATCTCCTCGCTCCGTTCTGCAATGAAGTGAAACGAAAAGGGTTTCTCGCGAGACCAGTCGGAGATCTCAATCCGAGCCTCTACGAAATGTTCGTCCCACCGTCCCGTTTCGATGCGCTGCAGCGAGTAGTAACCATAGTTCTCCGTTTTCGGGAGTTCCCCGGAGACGAGCATTATCACGAAGAAGTAGGTAGCCGCTTCGACTCCGTCAGGCAGCTTATCAGAGACCTCTCTGAGTATGTTCGAACCGGTACCCTGTGCGGAAATATTGCTCTTTGCCTTTGCAAGGTAGTCATCGAGCAGGTCATAGAGGTCCTCATCGGTAAAACGTTGGTAGAGCGAGAGGGCCTTGTAGGCATAGTGAATGTTCTGTACGGGCTCGAGTCCCGAGAGCTCGGCGAAGAACCAGCCGCATGAAGTAAACATGTACATCCTGTAGATGTTCCCCTCGAGCAGCGTAAAGAGCTCCTCCCGTAGCGAACCGTCGCCGGCGTTATCTCCCAATACGCTCTCGGCGAAAGCATGCCGATCGTTTTTGCCCGTGATGACATCTATATAGCGGGAGAGCAGCTGCTCGGGATTCTCTTTGGTAATCTCGGCGCAGCGCTCGCGGTACAGGTCGCGAATTTTCTTGCTCAGAGCTTCGAAACCTCTGCGCAGAGGAGTTCTCCACTTCTGGTTCCATCCCGGTTTTTCGCCGGTGGAGCATCCACAGTCTTTGTACCAGCGAGAGACGCCGTGAAAACAGCTCCAACTGCTGCCCTTCTTGTCCTCTCCCAAATCCAGCTCCGCACGGTATTCGGGTGGATGCTTTTCGAGATAGGCTGCGTAGTTGGTGAACTCGAACTTCTTGTTCTGGTCAACGTGGCGGCGTAGAGCGGCAAGACACATGTCGCCGAAGGGCTCATGGTGGCCGTAGACCTCTCCGTCCGTCGCCGTATGGACGAGATGTGCCGGGTCCGCGTCGTTGTGGTAGTTCAATAGCCGAGTGTAGAGCGAGTCGGCGCTCTGCAAGTAGTGTTCGAAGCTTATCCCGGAGGCGAGTTCGTGATTGTAGAAGAAGGCGGCGATATCCCCGTTCGGCCGCTCGATCCTGTAGGGCCGCCAGGAGGGGACCGGCTCACCCTCGAGATCGATCGGCTCCTTCGCCTCGTCTGCTTGTATGCTCTTCGCCTGCCATGGCGAAAGAATGACATAGCCGATACCCTCCTCTATGAGCAGGTCGAGGACTTTTCCATTTATCGCAGTCTCCGGCAGCCACATTCCCTCGGCCGCACGTCCGTAGTGGGCCGAGAAGTCCTCGAGGCCCCATCGGATCTGCAGCCGCGCATCATCCTCGGAATCGAGGGGCAGAATCGTGTGATTAAAGGACTGGGCAATCGCGTTTCCGTGGCCGTTGTTTCTCTCGGTACTTCTCCTGTCCGCCTCTACTATCGCCTCGCGGATATGCGGCGCGTGCTTCGTCAGCCAGTGGAGAAGCGTCGGACCGAAGTTGAAGGAGAGCACCTCGTAGTTGTTGATGATATCCTCGATACGTCCGTCGTAGCGCAGGAACCGCGAGGCGGCGTTTGCAGCGTAGCACTCCTTCGTGATTCTCTGATTCCAGTCGTGGAACGGCTCTGCGGACTCCTGGTAGGGTACGAGACCGGTCCAGGGATCCTCTCTAGGGGGTTGATAGAAGTGGCCATGCAAGATGAGATAGTTTTTCATATGGACAATTGTGGTCGATTAGTTTGGCTTTGTAAATGGTGCATCGGATTTCCCCGGCACCGAGGCTCTCGGCCCCGAGGTCCGGCTATACAGGAGCATGTGGTTGAGGGTTGACATGATTTCAAATATTTTCCTAGGATAAATCAACCAATACGGGGGGCACATGACAAGAGAAAAGCTCCAGTCTCTTTCCAGGGAGACGCTCAACGCAATAGCGAAAAAAGAGGGCATATTCAACCACCAGCCGGTTTCGAGAGATGAGCTGATCGAGCTCATTCTCGAGGCGATGGAGGAGGACAAGACCGAGCGCCACAGAATCAACAATTCTGCCATGCGTTTGGAGAACAAGAAGTACGACATTCTCAAAGACGAGGAAATCGAGGTTCTTCAGCAGGAGGAGTACGAGCTTCCCGAGAGCTACAACGTCACGAGAATCGTCCTGCTTTTACGCGATCCCGAATGGGCCTTCGTCTATTGGGACATCAATCCCGCGAAGGTCGAGGAGCTGAAGAGTCGGCCTAACTTCCAGGGATTCTTCCTGAGGGTCTATGAGTACCATGGCGACATTCCCACGAAGGCGAACCTCGTCGATTTTTTCGACATCGAGGTCGAAGAGGAGGACGACAGTTGGTACATCAATCTGCCGCAAGCGGGAAGCGACTTCAGAGTAGAGCTCTACGCCTCGGTCCTCCACAAGGAGATTTCTCTGGCACTGTCGAATCCGGTACACAGCCCCCTCGGCTACATCGCCAGGAACAAGGAAGACTTCTACCGAAATCCGAGTACCATGATGCTCATGCTCTCCGGCCTGTGGGACTACGGCAGCGAAGACGATGAACCGAGAGAGATACCGCAGAGAATCATATCCATCCTCGATTCCCACGATCTCGAAGTGAGCAAAGAAGGAAGTGAGTAGAGTAGAATGAAAGGAAACATAGGTTTTGTGCTTCACGCACATCTTCCCTTCGTGCGACATCCCGAATACGAAAGTTTTCTAGAGGAGGATTGGCTCTACGAGGCCATCTCGGAGACCTATCTCCCGTTCCTCAGGATGTGCAACAGGCTCGTCGAAGACGGAGTCTCCTTCCGGTTTACCGTTTCGGTTTCTCCCACCCTTTCCGCCATGTTGTCGGATCAGCTCCTCCAGAATAGATATATCCGCCATCTCGAAAAGCTCATTGAGCTCGGGGAGAAAGAGATCGAACGTACCAAGGACGATCCGGAGCTGCAGGAACTGGCGAAAATGTACAAACGGATGTTCGAGCAAAACCTCTACGACTTCACCGGAGTCTATCGAAAGAAAATTCTCTGGGGTTTCAAGACCCTCGAGAAAGAGGGCTATCTCGAGATCATCACTACTTCCGCTACCCACTCCTTTCTCCCACTTTACCAGCAGCATCCGGAGTCGGTAGAGGCGCAGGTGCAGACGGCGGTCATCGACCACGGGAGAAAATTCGGCAAAAAGCCTGTGGGATTCTGGTTGCCCGAGTTCGGCTTCTACCCGGGGATAGAAAAGCTCTTGAAGAAGAACGACATCTCCTACTTCTTTACCGCCGCCCACGGCATACTCTTCGCCGACAAGAAACCACCCTACGGAGTCTACGCACCACTCCGATGCAACGGTGGGATACACGCCTTCGGGCGGGATTATCCCACCTCCGATGCCGTTTGGTCGGAGGACCGCGGGTATCCGAGCGATGTCGACTACCGGGAGTTTTACCGAGATATCGGCTACGACCTGCCCCTCTCCTACATCCGTCCCTACATCCACGAACCGGAGGTACGGGTTTGCACGGGCTACAAGTACTACTCCATTACCGGCGAGACCGAAGAGAAGAGACCCTACGATCGTGACAAGGCTCTGAAGAAGATCGAGGAGCATGCGGAGAACTTCATCTACAATCGCCGCAAACAGCTGCAGAAGTTCGAGGGAAAAATGGACAGGGTTCCCTACATCGTC
This sequence comes from uncultured Spirochaetaceae bacterium, assembly GCA_964346645.1. Classification (GTDB taxonomy): domain Bacteria; phylum Spirochaetota; class Spirochaetia; order DSM-16054; family Sediminispirochaetaceae; genus CAYFVU01. The sequence goes on from CAYFVU010000029.1 coordinate 13,307, forward strand.
GCGCCCTTCGACGCCGAGCTCTTCGGCCACTGGTGGTTCGAGGGGGTCGACTGGCTCGAGGCGGTGGTGCGCCGCATAGATGCGAGCAACGATCTCGACCTCATGACTCCTTCTGAGTACCTCGAGCTCTATCCCTCGAATCAGGAGGGTGTGCCGAGTTTCTCCAGCTGGGGCAACAAGGGGTATGCGGAGGTATGGCTCAGCGGAGAGAACGACTGGATCTATCGCCACATCCACAAGACAATAGAGCGTATGACCGAGCTCGTCGACCGTTACCCTGACGAGTCCGGTCTCAAACAGCGGGTTCTGAATCAGGCTGCACGGGAAGTCATGCTCGCCATGGCCTCTGATTGGCCCTTCATCATGAACACCGGCACTACGGTGCCCTACGCAGAGCGCCGTGTTAAGGAGCACCTCTACAACTTCAACTATATCTATGAGCGTCTCTGCCGCAATACGGTGGACACCGAGTGGCTGACCACCATAGAAAAGAAACACAACCTCTTCCCGGACATAGACTACCGCGTGTTCAAGCGTGCCCAGTCTCCGGTGGAGGTCCAGTCGGGTGCTCAAGGCTCATGAGACCCGGGTTCGGTCACGAACGATTTATCCACCGGCGAGGGACTGCAGCTCCTCGCCGGTTACCTGCTCGAGGTAGTAATAGCTCGTAGTCTCGCCCTTTTTCTCATCCTTGCTCATCTTGTAGACACGATAGACGATCATCTTCGGACTCGGCAGCGGTAGCTCGACGGGAACTCCGTTTAGCCCCACCAGTTGATTGAAGCGAAGGGGGCCGGATATCTCCTGGCTGTCTCCCTCCGGATACACGATATAGTGCTCCTCGATCCACATCTCTATTACCTCCACACTACTTTACATGCGTAAAGAACAAATTATCGGCAGCTTGCGCTTTTTTCTTTAACAAAAAGAATGCGAGTTGACAATAGGTGGAAATAAGTTAGTATTAAGGGGAAATGAGTGGGGAAAAGTGGGAAAAAATAGTAAGAAGTGGTGACTGCTCATGTTGATGGGGGAATATCGGAACTCCCTCGACGAGAAGGGTAGGCTGCTGCTTCCATCGAGACTGCGCAGCGAAATCGCCGGGAACGTACTCATACTGACCCGGGGAGTAGACCGCTGTCTCTGGCTCTTTCCCCATGAGGAGTGGAGGAGGATTTCGCAGAACATCATGGAGTCCTCTTCCCTTTTCAAGTCGAAGACTCGACTTCTGCAGCGGCGCATCATTGCCCCTGCGCAGGAGTGCGAGATAGACAAGACCGGACGAATTTCGATCCCTCAGACCCTTCGGGAGTCTGCGGGACTGCGAATGAAGAACGAGGCGGTGATCCTCGGCATAGACAGCTATGTCGAGATATGGGACACCGATATGTACGATGAGTATCTCGCCGAGAGCGAGGAGGAGTTCCAAGAGGCTGCGGAGCAGCTCGGAGAGCTCCTCTCCGAACGCTGATACCTCGTGAGGTAAAGGGCTTCGGACATCGTCCGAGCCGAAGAGCTGCCGATGGGTTAGCGGCAGCAGTTAGGTGCCGGCGGTGTGCCGGTAGAGAGAGTGCCGATGGGTTAGCGGCACTGGTTCAAATCTTGTTGGGAGGATTCGTATCGGGTTGCTCATGGATACGGTGCACAATTCGGTCATGACAGAGGAAGTCCTCGAGTACTTGGCTCCGAAGGCCGAAGGAGCACTGCTCATCGACTGCACTTTGGGAGAGGGCGGTCACAGCGAAAGATTTCTCTCCACCTTCCCCACTCTTAGGGTGGTGGGAGTCGACGCTGACGAGCACATCTTGGAGAAGGCTAAGCAGCGCTTGGCCCCGTATTCGGCGCGCTTTCGCGCCTTCAATACGTGGTTCAACATCTTCTTCCGGGAGTATCCACTGGGAGGTGAGCGGCCCGACTCGATCCTCTTCGATCTCGGTATATCCCTCTATCACTACGAGGAGGCCGCGAGGGGCTTCACATTCAGGAGGGACGAGCCCCTCGACATGAGGTTGAACGAGGATCTTGAGATTTCGGCTAGGGATGTGGTAAATACCTATCCTCAGGACGAACTCGAGGAGATTATCGGCAGTTACGGGGAAGAGCGCTATGCCGGCTCCATTTCGAGGAAGATCTGCAGAGAACGGTCAAAGGCGGAGATAGAGACGACGGCGCAGCTGGCCGACATCATCCGCTCGGCGGTCCCTCCGAAGTATCGCCACGGCAGAATAAATCCTGCAACACGTAGCTTTCAAGCGCTGCGCATCATCGTCAACGGAGAGTTGGCGCGGCTGGAAAGCGCTCTGGAGGGAGCCCTCGAAGTACTCGAGGTCGGCGGCAGGATAGGTGTGATTTCGTTTCACTCGCTCGAGGATCGAATAGTGAAACGATTCTTCAGGCAGAAGAATAAGGATTGTACCTGTCCTCCAGATTGGCCGATATGTAAGTGTGGGGGGAGTCGCGTAGTCGATATCCTCACGAAGAAGCCGCTCCGCCCCGACGAGCAGGAGGTGGAGAGCAACCCTCCATCGCGGAGCGCGAAGTTTCGAGTCGTCGAAAAACTGCGGGAAGAGGAGAGGTAACCGTGCGTAAGATACTCATCGCCCTCATGATACTGTCGATCCCCCTCTCGGTCTTTCTCTCGGTATACCGGGTCTACTCGTACCAGAGTCTCGAGAGGAAGGTGGAAAACCTCAAGGAAGAACAGGCGGACCTCTTCGAGCGGAACAAACGGATGATAGCGAATATCGCGATCGTCAGCTCTCCCGAGCGGATCGAAAAGATCGCCGAAGAGAAGCTCGATCTCTCGCGCATAGCTCCGGAGAGGAAATTGCGGATTGTCATAGATAAGGATGCGGTAGAGGCACGCAATGCGCGTAAAAACCGCGAGAAGGAGAAGCAGGATGGCTGAACGGAGCTTCGCGGCAAACGGTACGAGGGAGCATTTTCCTCTTACCGCCGAGAGAGCCGCAGAGCTTGCCGGCTGTAGCCGGTACAACTCCGTAAGTGGGAGGATCGGCGGCGTTGCGGTGGACTCACGGAAGCTGCGCAGAGGGGATCTCTTCGTCGCACTCAAGGGTGAGCGCACCGACGGTCACCTCTTCCTTTCCGATGCAGTCGAGTCCGGAGCTTCGGCACTGCTCGTGTCTCAGTCATTTCTTTTCGGTGATGAGGGCCGCAGCGTCGCTGCCGGCTATAATTTGCCGATTCTCTACGCTGCGGACACGCTCGCAGCCCTGCAGCGACTCGGCAGAGGCTGGCTCGAAGGCTTTCCGGAGCTCCGAAGAGTTGCCGTCACGGGAAGCAACGGAAAAACGACCACGAAGGAGCTCATCGCATCAGTCCTCGCACAGGTAGGAGAGACCATAAGGAACAGCGGTAACCTCAACTCCGAGATCGGCCTGCCTCAGGCGGTTATGGAAGTGCGGGAGAAACACCGCTATGGGGTCTTCGAGATGGGGATCAACCATCCGAATGAGATGGATCTCCTGACCGAAGTGTATCGGCCTGAGTTTACGGTCATCACCACGATCGGCACGGCCCATATCGGCCTGCTCGGCAGCCGAGAGGCGATCGCCCGCGAGAAGGGCAAGGCGATAGCCGCGTTGCCGGATAAAGGACGAGGTTTCATACCCGAGGACACGGAGTGGTACGACTACCTCTCCTCGATAAGCCGGGCGCCGCTCATACCCTACGGAGAGAAGAGCACGAAGGGGGTCGAGAAGATCGAGGATCTCGGCTTCGAGGGATGGCTCATACGCTACGAGGGGCGTGATATTCGGCTCGCCCTCATGGGAAGACACAATCTCTCGAATGCGATGGCGGCGATAACCGTTGGCCGCTACTTCGGTGCGAGCTCGGAGCAGATCGCCGGGGGATTGGAGTCGGTCTCAGCTCTCGAGGGAAGAAGCAGGTACCACCGGGGAGGAATCACGGTCTTCGAGGATTCCTACAATGCGAATCTCGACTCTATGCGGGCGGTCATCGAGGAGATGGCGGGACACGTGCAGAGGGAGGAGCTCGTTCTGGTGCTCGGGGCGATGAAGGAGCTCGGCGAGGAGGTCGAGTGGGCCCACAGAGAGCTCGGCAGGATCATTACCCGTACCGGCGCGGCGGCCGTCTTTCTCCTCGGAGATGAGATGAGATGGACGGTGGACGAGCTGGGAAAGAAGGGCTTTACGGGAGTGCTCTTCCGCAGCAATGATTTCGATGAGTTGAAGCGTGAGGTCTTGACTTCGGTCAGGAGCGGGCAAACCATACTTCTGAAAGGATCGAGGGTAATGGAGCTGGAGCGGCTCGTAGAGCCGTTGCAGAACTTGGGTGCAGGGGTGTCGGAGACGCCTGCACCGGTAGATAGATCTATAGGATAGAGGAGAGGGTATTGTTTCCAGAACTGTTCTTGCCGTTGGTAAAGTACTTCAGCGCCTTCAACATTTTTCAGTACATCACCTTTCGTGCGGCCTACGCGGCGGTGACGGCGCTGCTTATCTCCTTCGTCTTCGGCAAGCCCCTCATTAGAAAGCTGAGGAGGCTCAAGGCGGGGCAGGAGGTGCGTGACGACGGGCCCGAAACCCACTTTACCAAATCCGGGACACCGACGATGGGCGGACTGCTCATCCTCATTTCGGTCGCTGTCTCGATGCTGCTCTGGCAGAACCTGCACAACTCATACACCTGGCTCCTCCTCCTCTCCATGCTCGCCTTCGGACTCATCGGGTTTACGGACGACTATCTGAAGGTCTTCCGCAGGAGCTCCGACGGAATGCACGCGAGGGTGAAGTTTACCGGACAGACCCTCATTGCCGCCGGCGTGATGGTCTTTCTCTACATGACGAGGACAGAGCACACCACCATGCTCTACCTGCCCTTCTTCAAGTATCCCGTGCTAGATCTCGGCTGGCTCTACATTCCCTTCGGTATTCTCCTGCTGGTGGGCACGTCGAATGCGGTCAATCTCACCGACGGTCTCGATGGACTCGCAACCGGGCTGGTCATTCTCGTGGGAATCACCTTCGCTATCCTGACCTATGTCAGCGGGCGGGCCGATTACGCCGAATATCTGCAGATTCCCTATGTGATGGGGAGCGGCGAGCTGACGATAGCCCTGCTCTCGCTGGTCGGCGGGAGTATCGGTTTCTTGTGGTACAACAGTCATCCGGCGGAGGTCTTTATGGGAGACACGGGAAGTCTCTCGCTCGGCGGTGTCATCGGTGTCATCGCGCTGGTGCTGAAGAAGGAGATACTCCTGATCATTATCGGCGGGGTCTTCGTCCTCGAGGCTGTATCGGTTATCGTTCAGGTCGCATCCTACAAACTGAGAAAGCGACGGGTCTTCAAAATGGCTCCGTTGCACCACCACTTCGAACTCAAGGGCTGGGACGAGAGCAAGGTGGTGATCCGTTTCTGGATTCTCGGCGGATTGTTTACGATTTTGAGCCTTTCGACGTTGAAGATACAATGATGGGAGAACGGTTCAACATAGAGCGCGTAGAGCGCGGATCAGCGGATCCGGTACTAGTTGCCCTGCTGGTGCTGATCATAGGGATAGGTGTAGCTACGCTCTTCTCGGCGAGCTACTACTACGGTGGAAAGAAGTTCGGCGATCCCTACTACTTCATCGGTCGGCAGGGGGGCTTTGTGCTTGTGGGGACGGTTCTGGCTTCCATTGCCGCGCGGCTCCCCCGCAATTTCATCGTCAAGTATATTCCCCACCTATTCCTCATTACACTACTGTTGCTCGTAGCGACCTATGTACCCGGTATCGGGCGGACGATCATGGGGGCGAACAGGTGGATCATTATCGGAGGCATCTCCTTTCAGCCCTCGGAGCTCGCGAAGCTCACTCTCGTACTCTATCTCAGCTACATCCTCGCGAAGAAGTTCGGTGATCTCGAAGATGTGATAAACTCTCTCGTACCCCCGTTGCTGGTGGTTGGGGTTTTTACCGCGCTCATCTACTTTCAGAACGACTTCTCCACTTCGCTCTTCGTGCTGCTGATCTCCCTGCTCCTCTTCTTCGTCGCGGGAGTGAAGTTGCGGTACTTCGTCTTCCTCCTCCTCACCCTCGTGCCGCTCACCTCCATTTTGGTGCTCTCCAAGGAGCATCGGGTGAGAAGACTCATCGCCTTCCTCGATCCGAACAGCGATCCGGTGGGCACGGGCTACCAGGTGATCGCCGCAAAGACGGCCCTCGGCAACGGCAACTTCTGGGGCGTCGGTTTCGGCGAGGGTACGGAGAAGCTCGGTGGCCTGCCGGAGGCCCACTCGGACTTCATATTCGCGGTTTTTGCAGAGGAGGCGGGATACCTCGGCGTCCTCTTCATAATCGCGCTCTTTCTCGCCTTTGCAGTGCGCGGCTACGCGGTGGCCTTCCAATACGAGGGAGAGGACAGCTTTGCCTTCTTGCTCGCCTTCGGACTGACGAGCTGCATCGCATTTCAGGCACTGGTGAACATGGCGGTGGTCTCAGGGATGCTTCCTGCGACAGGACTGCCTCTGCCGTTCTTCTCGCACGGCGGCTCCTCGATGGTGGTCGCCCTATTGATGAGCGGATTGCTGGTGAATCTCTCACGTGGAGCATCTGCCCGCGGGGGAGGGATTGCGTATGAGTAGCATAGCCCTTTTCAGAGACGGTTCGTACACCGGCATCAACGGCGAACGGATAGCCTCGCGCAAGCGGAGGAGCCGACAGAAGAAGCGAGAGGACGTGGGAAGCAGACGTCTCTTCGTCGGCATCGTCCTCTTTCTCTCGGCGGTGCTCGTGCTTGAGATTCTGTTTCACTTCTTCGTCGCGCCGCGTCTCATGATTTCCGATATCACCATCGAGACGAAGGGGACGTTCGGGCTCAGCAACGAGGAGATCCTCGATGCGGCGGGAATTGCGAAGAGCAGCTACTTCTTCTCGGTCAATACCTCCGTCGTCGAGGAGCGGCTCGAGAGCCTGCCGATGGTAAAGAGCGCCACTGTATCCAAGAGGTTCCCCCACGCGCTCTCTCTCCGCCTGGTGAAGCGAAAACCCATCGGCCTGTTGACCCTCCCTGTAGAAGGAATGTTAAAGGCGGCCCTCGTCGACGAGGAGGGGGTCGTATACGGCATTGGGGAGGGGGCGAATACCGACCTGCCGGTCATCTCCGGGGTGGAGATCCCACGGGTGCAGGCGGGGATGCAGCTGCCGGAGCTGCTCGTCTCCTTTCTCGCGGACTTGAAGAGTCTTCAGCAGGAGTCGCCGACCCTGTATCGCTTGATATCGGAGGTAAAATTCGTTAAGAATGATTCCACAGAGTATGAAGTGATTCTCTTTCCGTCTCACTATCGGATCCGGGTCAGAATCGGCCCCTCTATCGACAAAGAGCTGTTAACCTATATCATGTTAGTGTTGGATGTAATCTCCGGACGTGGGATGGAGGACGAAGTAGTGGAAGTAGATTTTCGCACCGACCACGTAGTGTATCGGGTTGAGGGGGACTAAGTGGCAGGCAGAGACATTCTCGTCGGGCTCGACATAGGAACCACGAAGATATGTGCCGTCATTGGCGAGTGGGACGAGAACGGCAGCGTACACATTACCGGAGTAGGAACGAGCCCCTCCGAAGGTCTCAGAAGAGGGGTGGTGGTGAACATCGAATCCACCCTCCGCTCGGTGACCGTCGCTATAGAGGCGGCGGAGATGATGTCCGGCCGGGAAGTGCAGGACGTGGTCACCGGTATAGCCGGCGCCCATATCGAAGGGATCAACTCCCGAGGTGTGGTCGCAGTGACCGGCAAGGGAAGAGAGATAAACCACAACGACATCGCGAGAGTCGTCGATGCGGCGAAGGCGGTGGTGATGCCTCCGGACAGGGAGGTCATTCATGTTATTCCGCAGGAATTCATAGTAGACGACCAGGGAGGTATCAAGGATCCCCTCGACATGATCGGCATACGTCTCGAGGCGGAGGTGCACATCATCACCGGATCGGTCACGAGTGCGCAGAACCTGCTGAAGTGCGTAAACAGGGCAGGCTTCAAGGTGTACGACATCGTGCTGCAGTCCCTCGCCGCATCTACTGCAGTCCTCTCGAAAGAGGAGAAGGAGCTGGGTGTGCTGATGATCGACCTCGGCGGCGGTACGACCGACGTGTTGGTCCACCTCGACGGTGCTCCGTACCACACGAATGTGCTCGCCGTGGGGGGAGGGCAGGTTACGAGTGATCTATCGATAATGCTCAAGACGCCCTACGAATCTGCGGAGCGGATTAAGAAGGAGGCGGGGTGCTGCTATCTGCCCCTCATCGAGGGAGACGAAGAGGTGGTCATTCCGGGAGTCGGCGGTTGGCCTTCGGCTTCCATCCCGCGCAAGGAGATCGCGAAGATCATACAGCCGAGGATGGCGGAGATCTTCGAGATGGTTCGAGAACACATGGTAAAGAAGGACTATCTGCAGCATCTCGGCGGCGGTGTGGTGATAACCGGCGGCGGGGCGATGATGCCCGGGACCATGGAGCTCGCCAGGGAGATATTCGGCATTCCGGCGAGGATCGGCTATCCGGCGAAGACCGGCGGTCTTTCCGACGTGTACCAGAGTCCGGCCTTCAGCACTGCGGTAGGGCTGGTGCTCTATGCGGCGAGACAGAGGCAGGAGGAGGTGCAGCGTGCCATTCCGACCAAGCGGAAAGAGGGCGGCGTTGCGGGAAAGCTGAAGAATTGGCTGAAGGAGTTTTTCTGAGAATGAGTTCGGTTCAATAGCATAGAAACGTGCGGCAGGCCGCGTAGTGTATGCGGCGGACGGCACGGGCGGCTCTCAGCTTCCATGGGTTAGGAGGTTGGGAGGCGTCGAAAAAAAGCACAAATTTATGCTTCTGGGAGGGGGCAATGCAAATAGAAATTGTAGACGATCACGTCCAAGACGAAGTCGAGCCTACCGTTATCAAGGTAATCGGAGTAGGCGGCGGCGGAAGCAACGCGGTAAACCGTATGATCTCCTACGGCTTGAAGAAGGTCGAGTTTATCGCGGTAAACACGGATCTCCAGGCGCTCAATAGATCTCAGGCCGATACGAAGCTGCCGATCGGCTCGAAGCTGACCGGCGGACTCGGCGCAGGCGGAGTGCCCGATACGGGCGAGCATGCCGCAGAGGAGTCGAGGGGCGATCTGGAGAATGTGCTGAGAGGGTCCGACATGGTCTTCATCACCGCCGGTATGGGCGGCGGTACGGGTACCGGCGCGGCACCCATAGTCGCCCAGATCGCCAGGGAGATCGGCGCGCTGACGGTTGCGGTGGTGACAAAACCCTTCGACTTCGAGGGGCGCCAAAAGAAAAAAATCGCCGACCAGGGGATCGAACGACTCCGCGGCGAGGTAGACACCCTCATCACTATTCCGAACCAGTACCTGCTCAAGATAGTCGACAGGAAGACTCCCGTACGGGAGGCCTACCTCATCGCCGATGATGTGCTGAGGCAGGGAGTGCAGGGGATCAGTGAGCTAATAACCGAACCCGGCGAGATAAACATCGACTTCGCCGACGTGCGGACCATAATGAACGGCCGAGGAGACGCCCTCATGGGCATCGGTGTGGGCCACGGAGAGAACAGATCCGTGGATGCGGCCACGAACGCCATCAACAATCCGCTGCTAGAGGATGCCCAAATAGAGGGGGCGAAAGGCATTCTGGTCAACGTCACCGGCGGAGATGATCTCTCACTCAGCGAGTACGAGGAGGTGGTGAACATCATCACCGCCAACGCCGACGACGATGCGATTATCATTCCCGGTCAGGCGATCCGTACGGAAATGGAGGATGAGGTGAAGGTGACTGTCGTGGCCACCGGCTTCAAGGCCCCTCCGGTTGCCCAGGAAGAGGAAGCCGAGGAGGAGCAGCCCGACGAGATCATCAAATACAAGGACTGGCTCAACCTGCAGAAGGGAATCACCCGGGAGGCGCCCGGGAGCTTTCTCTCCGGGCGCAACACATCCGACGACGACCTCGGCATTCCGACCATCCTGCGGGGCCGAAAGGCTTCCGGAGAGAACGAGGGCTGAGATGAAGCCGGAACTCCTCCTACGGGAGTACGAAGACCACCTGAGGGCGACTGAACGGGTCGCCGACCTCACCCGAGAGACCTATATGTTGGAGATCCACGCCCTTGCGAGGTGGTGCGACTCGGCGGAGTGCTCCCTCCCACAGTTGAGACCCGTCGATCTGGTCGCCTACCTCTCATACAGGCAGATAAACGGGGCCGACGGAAGGACAATCGCGAAGGCGGTGAGCGCCCTCCGCTCTTTCTACGCCTTCCTCGTGCGGGACGAGTACCGTGAGGACAATCCCGCGGAGATGATCGACCTGCCGAAGCGTCCGGTCACTCTCCCAGAGGTGCTCAGCCGGGAGGAGGTGGAGAAGTTCTTCGAGTACATCGACTCGGATTCGCTCTACGACATGCGGGACAGAACTCTCTTCGAGGTGGTCTACTCCTGCGGGCTCCGCGTCTCCGAGGTGGCGGAGCTGAAGCTGTCGAACCTCCATCTGGAGGAGGGGCTCATTCGGGTCAGCGGAAAGGGCTGCAGGGAGCGGCTCGTTCCGATTGGAGAGGAGGCGCAGCGGCGTCTGCGCAGTTACCTCCACGATGTGCGCCCCTACCTGCTGAAGCCCGGAAAGAAGACGAGCCACCTCTTCATAAGCATGCGGGGCACCGGCCTCTCGCGCAAGGGCATATGGAAGCGTTTCAAGGAGATCTGCACGAAGGCGGGCTTAGAAGCAAAGGTACACACGCTGCGCCACTCATTCGCCACGCACCTGCTGCAGGGAGGCGCCGATCTGCGCTCCGTGCAGGAGCTGCTCGGCCACGCCGATATCGGCACTACGCAGATCTACACCCACGTGGAGAACCGCGAGCTCGCGGGTATCCACGCGAATTTTCATCCCCGCGGATCTGAAGCAGACGGAGCCGAAGGCCCGTATTCCAGTACGGGAGGTGAAAAATGATGCAGCGCAGAGGGAGGATTCATCGGCGAGCGGCTCTCTGTTTCATAGCCCTTCTTTCTCTTCTGGTTGCTCTTCCGGCTCTCACGGGCTGCAACGAGAGGCAGCAGAGGATGCTGAAACGTCTCGTTGCGACCCAGGCGAGTCAGTACGAGGGAGAAGAGGTGTCGGAGGAGAAGTTGGCCGAGTTGAAAGAGCACGTGAGGCGCTTTTCGGACGAGGTCATAGAGCTGGTTCGCAAGAAGGGGCGGCTCGGCATCTACTACCGAATGCTGGCGATGGAGTATCTCGACCAGGAGATGTACGGTCCGGCGATGGAGAACTTTGGAAAGGCGCTGGAGATCTATCCGAACAACCACATCATTCACTACTATACCGGCGTCGCCTCGAGCCAAATAGCTGAGACCAAGGCGGAAGAGGAGAGCAGGCTAGAGCTGTTACGTCAGGCGGCGCACTACTACGAGCGGGCGGTGGATCTGAAGGGAAACTATGTGGATGCGCTTTACGCCCTCTCCGTGCTCTACATCTTCGAACTCGATAGGCCCTACGATGCCGAGCCTTACGTGAAGAAGATAATAGACACACGGAAAAATCACTGGCGGGCCAAGTTTCTCCTCGCGCGGGTCCGCGTGGAGCAGAACAGAATCGAGGAGGCGGTAGAGATCTACAGCGAAATCGCGGAGGAGAGTCCGCAAGAGGAGATGGTGGAGCGGGCAAAGGAGAACAGGGACCGGCTCATGGGAGGCCAGTATGTACGCTGAAGGCTCCGGGCGGATTAGAGATCTGCGGATCGCCGTATCGCTGCTCGGCGGACTCTCGTGCCGTGAGAGGATTCTCCTATCCGAAAGTGTCACTTCTCGAGAGATCCTGTTCCGGCTCCACGGTCGCGCAATAGAGGAGATAGTGGGCAGGAGGCTCCGCGGACGTGTCGTTCCCGAGGATTGGGAGAGCCGGAGCGACCGCATCGAAGCTCTCGCCGAGAGGGGAGGATTTCGCATCCTCCACTACTGGGACGAGAGCTACCCCCCACAGCTGCGGGAGATTTACGATCCTCCCTTCCTCCTCTACCTGAGGGGGAAGCTTCCTGCAGCAGAGCTGCCCTTCGCCGCAGTGGTGGGAACTCGGCATCCTGCCGAGTCGGCGCGGCAGGCGGCATTCCATTTGGGAGCCGAGCTCGCCCTCGCGGACGTTCCGGTGGTCTCCGGATTGGCGAGGGGAATCGATGCGGCCGCCCACTGGGGGGCGATACGCACGGGGGGCGTGACAATAGCAGTGGAGGCCACCGGAATAGACAGGATCTACCCCTCGGGGCATCGGGAGCTTGCCTCGAGAATTCTCGAGAACGGCGGTGTTCTCTTGAGCGAGTACCCACCGGGGGTGGAGGTGAGACGCTACCGGTTCCCGGAGAGGAACCGGCTCATAAGCGGTCTCTCCCGCTCGGTGGTGGTGGTGCAGGCACCGGAGAAGTCGGGCGCCCTCATCACGGCAGACTACGCTCTCGAGCAGGGACGGGAGCTCCTCGTCCACGAGGCCGGACTCGTGGGAACGGCCGGCGCCGGCGGGAGACGTCTGCAGGATGAGGGGGCGGAATCGATCGGAAGCGCGGCCGAGCTCATTTGTGAGTGGGGCAGACCCGGTATCCGCAGGAAAGCCGAGCTGCGTGGGGTAAAACCAAACGAGGATACGCCTTCGCGTCTGCTGGAAGAGGAGCTCGACGGAAGAGTGATTCGATACGGCGGCGCGAAGTACAGGAGAGTCGGATGAGCGGTGAACATATAGAGACGGTCGTCGATCGCTACCTCGAGTACGCCACCTCCGTACGCGGCCTATCCGAGAGGACGGTCGAGGCCTACAGACGGGATCTGAGAAGATTCGCCGCATTCCTCGGTGAGTACGAGCTGGAGTGGGACGATCTGAGGTCGAGAGATGTGCGGAGCTTTCTCTCATCGCTTCTGCGGGAGGAATTGAAGGAGCGGTCGGTCAACCGGGCGCTCTCATCGGTCAAGGGCTTCTATGCCTTCTGTCAGAAGTTCGAATACTGCGAGGCGAATCCCTTTTCGTCGGTCGGCGGAGTGAAACGGGGAAAAGGACTGCCGGAAGTCATGAGCGAAGAGGAGACGGCGCGTTTGCTAGAGATGCCCGAACATGATTATCTTGGAAGCAGAGACCGCGCCCTCCTAGAGCTCCTCTACTCGACAGGTTGCCGTGTCTCTGAAGTGACGGCAATGGACGTGAAGGATGTCGCACGCAGCGGAAAGTCCATTCGGGTATACGGCAAGGGGAACAAAGAGCGATATGTATTCCTCGGTGCCCCTGCACGCGAGGCACTCTCGATGTACATGCAGATGCGTCCGCGGCACACGGTGGAGGGGAACGCAGATGCGCAGAAGGCACTATTCCTCAACGCCGGCGGCCGCCGGCTCAGTCAGCGCGGATTGGCAGACATCCTCTCACGGTACGTACGGAGAAGCGGTATGGGGAAGAAGATCTCTCCCCACACCTTCCGTCATAGCTTCGCTACTCATCTTTTAGACCGAGGAGTCGACATTCGGGTCGTGCAAGAGCTGCTCGGCCACTCGAGCGTCTCGACCACTCAGGTGTACACGCACGTGGGCGTGGAGAGGCTGAAAGAGGTCTACCGGAGGGCTCACCCCCATGGGGGCGGAGTTCGAGAGCGGAAGACGGGAGATACACGGGACACGGAAGAGGCAAGAGAGACGAAACAGAAAAAGGAGCATGATGATGCGAGAAGATAGACAGGAATCTGCGAGGTATTACGGGACCACTATAATCGCAGTTCGCAGAGAGGGAGCGGTAGCCATGGCCGGAGACGGACAGGTTACCCTCGGAGAGACCGTGATGAAGGGCAATGCCCGCAAGGTTCGCACCATGTACGATGGCAAGATTCTCGCCGGATTCGCCGGCGCCACTGCCGACGCATTCACCCTCTTCGAGCGCTTCGAAGGCAAGGTGAAGGAGTACAACGGCGACATCACCAGAGCCGCGGTGGAGCTGGCGAAGGAGTGGCGCACGGATAGAATGCTGCGGAGGCTCGAGGCGATGCTTCTTGTAGCGGATATGAACAAGACCCTCCTAATCTCAGGTACCGGAGATGTCATAGAGCCGGAAAAGGGAGCGATAGCCATCGGTTCCGGCGGGAGCTACGCCTATGCGGCGGCCCTCGGCTATTTAGACGGATCGGAACTCTCGGCACGGGAGATCGCAGAGAAGTCTATGAGCATCGCAGCGCAGATCTGCATCTACACGAATGACAACTTTACCGTGGAGGAGATCTCATGAAGATGGATTTGGATACGCTCACGCCGAAGCAGATAGTAAAGGAACTCGATAAATATATCGTAGGACAGGAGAAGGCAAAGAAGGTGGTCGCCATCGCGTTGCGCAACCGGGTGCGGCGCCGGATGCTCGGCGAACAGCTCCAAGAGGAGATCGCGCCGAAGAACATCATCATGATCGGTCCCACCGGTGTCGGAAAAACGGAGATCGCCAGGCGTCTCTCCCGGCTCAGCGGTGCACCCTTCGTCAAGGTTGAGGCTACCAAGTACACCGAGGTCGGTTATGTGGGACGCGATGTCGAGTCTATGGTCAGGGACCTGATGGGAACGGCCCTCTCGATGGTAAAGAAGGAGCTCTCCGAGGGCGTGCGTGAGGAGGCCGAGCAGCGGACCGAAGAGGCGGTCCTCGACCTGCTATTGCCCGGAGTCGACGGCCGCGGCGGCTCCGATAAGGGAGCCGGCGGCTCCGCAGGTGGTGCCGACTCCGGCGCTGCCGGATCCACCGGACCCGCTTGGGTCGGCACTGCCGCCGGCGCCGGAGCGACAGGCGGCACGGGGAGCGGCGGCTCCTCACCATCCGATAGGCAGCCGGTGAGTACCGGAGGAGAAGGAGAGAAGAGCAGCCCGACCCGTGAGAAGTTCCGCAGCATGCTGCGAGAGGGCAAGCTCGACGACAAGGAGGTAGAGGTGACCGTCTCGGGCAAGGGCGGCCCCTCAATCGAGATCTTCTCCGGTCAGAGCATGGAGGAGATGGATGTGAACTTCGGCAATCTTGCCAACCTCTTCGGCGGGAAGAAAAAGAAGAAACGGGTGCCCATACGACAGGCCTGGGACATAATCCTCAACCAGGAGATGGACAAGCTCGTCGACGACGATCAGGCTGCCGAGATCGCCCGGGAGCGGGTGGAGCAGATGGGTATCATCTTCATAGACGAGATAGACAAGGTGACGGCGAAGGAGGGGAGGAACAGCGCGGATGTCTCCCGTGAAGGCGTGCAGCGCGATATCCTCCCCATCGTCGAGGGAAGCAAGGTGAACACCAAGTACGGGATGATCGACACGAGCCACATTCTCTTCATCGCCGCCGGTGCGTTCCACACGAGCAAACCGAGCGACCTCATCCCGGAACTCCAAGGCCGCTTCCCCCTAAGGGTGGAACTCAAGGATCTCTCCGAGGAGGACTTCTACCGCATCCTCACCGAGCCGGAAAATGCGCTGACCAAGCAGTACAACGAACTGCTCGGCACCGAGGGAGTGGAAGTCGAGTTTACCGAGGATGGGCTCAAGCGGATAAGCGAGATCGCCGTCGAGGTCAACACGGGAACCGAGAACATCGGCGCGCGAAGACTGCAGACGGTCATGGAGCTGCTGCTCGAAGACTTGTCCTATTCGGCAGACGAGTTGAAAGGCCAGAAGGTGCCTATTACCCCGGAGTACGTCGACGAAAAGCTCTCGGGAGTGGTGCAGGATCAGGATCTCTCGAGGTATATCCTGTAGAAGTGCTAAGGAAGGGGCGGAAAATGTCGAAACTAGAAGTTGAGAACCGGTAGGTACGGAGGAAACAGAGATGTTCTTACAGAACGATTTCGGTAAGACGATGGACATCCTGCACAGAACCATGGATGTATCCATGATTCGGCAGCAGGTCATCGCCGACAACATAGCAAATGCCGACACGCCCAACTTCAAGAGGAGCACGGTGAACTTCGAGGCCGAGCTCAAGCGGGCCCTAGACTCGGAGAATTCGAGACCGCGAGTAAAGACGGCAGTCACCGATCCGCGGCACATAACGAACGACCGAGTCCAGAACTATCGGAACGTGGAGCCGAGGAAGGTCTTGGACTACCTCAGCACGTCCGACAACAACGGGAATAACGTAGATATCGAGCAGGAGAGCATGCTGCTCCTGCAGAACCAGCTGAGGTACAACCTCATGACCCGCTCGGTATCCGATCACTTCACCAGAATAAACATGGTGTTGAGGTAGGAGGTAGCCCATGGGACTTTTTAGCAGCATCAACGTAGCGGCTTCGGGATTGAGCGCCCAGCGGACTCGTCTCGATGTGATCTCCAACAACATCGCAAATGCGGATACGACGCGCACTCCCGAGGGCGGGCCGTTCCGGAGGAGCAGGGTAATATTCCGCCCGAGGGTACAGCAGCCCTACTGGCGCAGCCCCTTTCTCCCGGAGACGATGGACAATGGTGTGGGTCAGGGTGTTCGTATCGCGGAGATAGAGAAGGACACCGACTCGAAACCGAAGCTGGTCTACGATCCGACGCATCCGGACGCGATAAAGACCGGACCGCGGAAGGGATATGTGGAGATGCCGAACGTGAACGTAGTGGACGAAATGGTGGATATGATCTCCGCCAGTAGATCCTACGAGGCGAACGTAGCCGTGGTAAACGGCTCGAAGAGCATGTTCCAGAATGCCGTCAACATCGGGAGGTAGCGATAGATGATTCCTTTTGATCCTACGAGTGCGCAGGGACACGTGGTACGATTGTCACAGACAAATCCGCGACACCTGAGCGGAAGTGTTCACGAAGTAGAGGAGAGCAAGACCGGAGCGAAGAATTTCGGCAACTTGGTAAGCGATGCGCTGAATGGTGTGAATGATCTGACGAAGGAGAGCGAACAGCTCACCCAGCAATTCATCACAGACCCGGACAGTGTCGATCCGCACGATGTAACGATCGCGATGAACAAGGCCAACCTCGCCGTATCCATGACGAAATCGGTGGTGGACGAGGTGATCAAGGCCTATACGGAGATCAAGAACTTACGCTAATGCCTAGATTTCCGTAGACGGCTCATACAGCGTAGCATCGTTCTTTTTTTGGGAGGGGAAATGAACGAGTTTTTTAAGAAAATCACAGCACAGCTCAAGACGCTCTGGGGTAAGCTCTCGCTGATCCAGAAGGTGGTGCTCTTTGCAGTAGTTGCCGTGGCGATTACGGGCTTAATCCTGCTGGTGAGCTTCAGCAGCTCGCCGAGCATGGTTCCGCTCATTACGGCGCCGGTGACCGATCAGGAGCGGCTGCAGAGAATATCCGCGCGTCTTGACGAAGAGGGTGTAGCGCACCAGATAACCGAAGCCGGACAGATCTATGTGGACGACAGAGAGACGGCGCAGCGGATGGTCTCCATCCTCATGCGGGAAGATCTGATCCCGGAAGAGACCTCTCCGTGGGAGGTCTTCAAGATGGACCGTTGGACGGTCACCGATTTCGAACGGAATGTGAAGCTGCGGCAGGCGATTACCAAGAACCTCGAACAACACATCGAGGCGATCGAGGATGTGGATTCCGCCCAGGTGACCCTCGTGCTTCCCGAAGATACCCTCTTCCAGGAAGACCAGAATCCCGTAACCGCATCGGTCATCATCACCCCCGCACCCGGCTCGGATATTGTGGAGAATCGGAAGAAGATCGAGGGTATCGAGAAGCTGGTGATGAAGGCCGTCGAGGGGCTTTCTCAGGACAACCTGGTCATCTCGGACCAGAACGGAGTCGTGGTAAACGATTTCGCAAACCTCGCCGAGTTCGACCGGCTCGAGCTCTCGAAGCGGCAGATAAAGCAGAAGCAGGAGCTCGAAAACAAGTACAAGAAGCAGATCTTCCAGGAGCTCTCTCAGATATTCGGCGCAAAACGGGTGAGCGTTCTCAAGGTCGACATCGCCCTCAACTTTCGTAAGGAGACGGTTGAGACCGAAGAGCACTTTCCCATAACCACCGTCGAGGATAATCCGAACACGCCGTACAACGAGAGGGAGTACGTCCTCTCCATCCCGCGGTCGAAGGAGATCGTGAACGAGGAGTTCAAGGGTACGGGCTTCAATCCCGAGGGACCTCCGGGGCAGGAGGGACAGACCCCTCCCGCCTACAAGGATCTCGACAACCTCGTGGGCGAGTACAAGAACAATTCGGAGATCGTCAACGAGGAGATCAACAAGCGGAATATCTACCGCGAGAAGAGCCCCTGGGAAATAGATCGCATCACGATAGGTGTGGCCATTGACGGGGTATGGGAGAAAAAATACAACAAAAATGGTACAGTGAAGATAGACGATGAGGGCAAGATCGTACGGGAGTACACGCCGGTGAGTGAAGAGGAATTGCAGAAGGCGGAAACACTCGTCGAGCACGCGATCGGCTTCAACAGCGAGCGCGGCGACTCGGTAACGGTGCAGCACCTGCAGTTCGACCGATCTAGCCAGTTCCAGGAGGAGAACGAGAAGTACCGCCGACAGCAGCGTCTGCAGCGCATCCTCCTCTACTCGGTCCTCGGAGTAGCGATAATCATCGTGGCCTTCATCGTATTCCGTCTCATCAGCAGGGAGCTCGAGAGACGCCGCAGACTGCGGGAAGAGGAGCTCGCACGGCAGCACCAGATGGCCCGCGAGGCGGCCCTGCGGAGCGCCGAAGAGGAAGAAGAGGCGGAGGTGGGCATGTCCGTCGAGGAGCGTGCCCGCATGGAAATGCAGGAAAACGCCATCAACATGGCTCGGGAGCATCCGGAGGATGTCGCTCAGTTGATCCGAACCTGGTTGGCGGAGGAGTAGTGTATGGCTAAGGCGACAGGACAGAAGGGTCAGGCCTCAGGGCAGGGCCAGAAAAAGGGAAAGAAGGAACTCACCGGCCGGCAGAAGGCGGCCATATTCCTGGTAACCCTCGGTTCCGAGATCTCCTCAGAAATATTCAAGCACATGAGGGAGGATGAGATCGAGACCCTGACGTTCGAGATCGCCCGACTCGACAATGTGGAGTCCGAGGACCGCGACATGGTTCTCACGGAGTTCAAAGAGCTGATGATGGCTCAGGACTTCATCACCTCAGGCGGCATCGATTACGCGAGAGAGTTGCTCGAAAAGTCCCTCGGCAGTCAGAAGGCGGTAGATATCATAAACCGGCTGACCAGCAGCCTGCAGGTGCGGCCCTTCGACTTCGTTCGTCGCACCGACCCAGCGCACTTACTGAACTTCATTCAGCAGGAGCACCCGCAGACCATCGCGCTCATCCTCGCCTATTTAGAGCCGCAGAAGGCCTCCAGCATCCTCAGCAGTCTCAACCAGGAGGTGCAGTCGGACGTGGCAAAGCGAATCGCCACCATGGACCGGACCTCGCCGGAGACGCTCCGGGAGGTCGAGCGCGTGCTGGAGAAAAAACTCTCCACCCTCTCGAACGAGGACTTCACCTCGGCGGGAGGTGTCGAGAACATCGTCGAGATCCTCAACTTGGTAGACAGAACCACGGAGCGCTACATTATCGAGAACCTCGAGGCAGAGGATTCGGAGCTTGCCGAAGAGATCAAGAAGCGAATGTTCGTATTCGAGGATATCGTGCTGCTCGACGACAGGGCAATACAGAAGGTACTACGCGAGGTGGACAACGGCGAGCTCGCCAAGGCGCTCAGGGGTGTCGAAGCGGAGGTGCAGGACAAGATCT
>CAYFVU010000030.1:0-32344 GCA_964346645.1 uncultured Spirochaetaceae bacterium
TTACGTCCAGCCCGACTCGAACGGGCGACCTACGGCTTAGAAGGCCGTTGCTCTATCCAGCTGAGCTATGGACGCATACGATTCGGCCGGTGGCACGCGGTGTCAAAAGGCCGCGGGCTCTTCCCAACCGGAAACATCGGGATGGCCGGACTCGAACCGGCGATCTCCTGCTCCCAAAGCAGGCGCCTTAGCCACTAGGCTACATCCCGTCCTAAGGCGAAGTCGAGTATATCGATTTTCCTCGCCCGGCGTCAAGACCGGCCGCTGACGAGCCGGAATGAGCACAGACGCGGCAGGAGCGATGATTACTCAGGCTCTGACTCTGTGAGTATACGGAGCCAGTCTTCGGCGTGCAGACCGGTCGCGTCTCGGTGGCTGCGGAGATAGGCGCCGAGGTTGGAGAGTCGGCGGGCCAGCTCCGGCGAGACCACGTGTTCGATCTTGCAGGCGGTCGACTCGGCTTCCTCGTTCGAGAGGCAGAGGGTGTCCGAGAGGAATTGGTGGATCGATGTGTGCCGTTCCGCCACCGACTGTGCGGTTTTCCTCCCCGTCTCTGTGAGCTGGATAAAGCTGTTTTTCTCGTACTGCACGAGACCGCGATTTCTCAGTGTCTTGAGGGCGCCCGTTACCGAGGGCATCTGCACCTCGAGCGCCTCGGCGATGTCTTTTACCCTTGCCACCCTGTAGCGCTTTTCGAGCTCCAATATAGTCTCGAGATAGTCCTCGAGGCTGGAGCTGAGATCGGGAAGATCCTTCATATCTCCCACTATATCCGTTTTCGCGGTGCAACTCAACTTATAATGGCTTATTGTTAATGATGAGGCGAGAATGCCGATACTAGTATAAGGAGTTTTTCTTGCAACTGAGTGATGAACTGAAAAAGAAGTTGGCTGCACTCTCCAACGACTTCAGCTCTCAACTCGAGGAGCGATATAAGGAGCTGGAGAATGCCATTTCCTCGCTTTCTGAAAAACCGGAGATAAAACGTGTGACCGAGTTGAGATTTCTGGTTCACAAGTTGGCCGGCTCGGCGGCTACCTTCGGCTATGAGCAGCTTTCCGCCCGTTCGAAGGAGTTCGAGGCGTATCTCGATGAGATAATCAAGAGCGGCGAGAGGCCGTCGGCCGAGGTTATCGGTAAAATCGAGGCGTTCTTCGATTACATTCGTGACGAATCCGAGTCCGAGGGCACTCTCGAGGAGATCGATGAAGGCGAGGAGAGCAGCCCGGAAATCGAAACGAAGAGCAAGAGCGGAATGCCTTCGGAAAGTGAAGGCGAGAATCTCAAGCAGATCTACCTCTTCGGTTTCAGCGGCGAAGATCTTCAGGACATAAGCCATCAGCTCGGTTTCTACGGATACACGGTGCACGGCACGGAGAGTCTTTCGGAGTTGGAGAAGCAGCTCGCGGAGGGGCAACGTATAACGCTCTTCGTCGATACACATGCCCTTTCGAAAGAGAATAACCTCAGCGAGTTGAAGGAAGCCTACGGAGAGCTGTTTACCGAGGTCTTTGTTTCGAACGACGACACCTTCGATCTGAGACTTCGCGCCATACGGGCGGGAGGAGACGCCTTTTTCGTTCGCCCCCTCGACATAGGTAAGGTGGTCGACAAGGTAGATAGGATCGCCTCGAGGGGCCGGACGGAACCCTTTCACGTGCTGATCGTCGACGACGACCAGGAACAGGTGGCCTACTATGCGCTCATCCTGCAGCAGGCGGGGATGATCACCTCGGTTGCCTCGGATCCCATGACGGTGCTCGGCATTCTCGTGGAGTCGAAGCCGGACCTCATTCTCATGGATGTCTATATGCCGGGCTGCAGCGGCCTCGAGTTGACCCAACTCCTGCGCCAACACGAGGCCTTTATCACGATCCCCATCATCTTCCTCTCCCTCGAAAACGACCGTGACAGGCAGATGTCGGCCATCGGAGAAGGGGGAGACGACTTCCTCATCAAGCCGATCAACCCGGATTATCTCGTGTCGATCGTTCGCCTGCGGGCCCAGCGGAACAGGAACCTTCGCTACTTCATGGAGCGAGATTCGCTGACCGGACTGCTGAACCATTCGAATCTCAAGGAGCAGCTCTCGCGGGAGATCATCAGGGCTGAGCGCTCAGAGTCCCCGGTCAGCTTTGCCATGATCGATGCCGACAAATTCAAGAATGTGAACGACACCTACGGCCACCTCACAGGAGACCGGGTGCTCAAGTCGCTCGCGCGCATGCTGCAGGACCGGCTGCGGCGCACCGACATCATCGGAAGGTACGGCGGCGAGGAGTTCGGAGTGATCCTGATCAATACCAGTCCCAAAGAGGCAAAGAAGATCATGGATGAAATACGCGAGAACTTCGGCCGTGTGCGGCACAACTCTGAGGACCAGGACTTCTATGTGACCTTCAGCTGCGGAGTGGCCTCGTATCCCGAGATCGAGGAGCCGGAGAAGATAAACACCGCCGCCGACGAGGCACTCTACGAGGCGAAGGAGTCGGGCCGCAACAGGGTGGTCGTCTTTTCATCGTGTGACGGAGGGCAGGTCGGCGCTGAAACGGGGAACGAAAGCATCTCATAGGTCCTGCTTCACGACGCTCCGTCCCCCTAAGATCCGAGCTCATCAGTTTATGATGAGAGCTCACAGAGCCCGAACCGACAATTCCCAGCTCTTGTTCCATCTGCAGCCGTTCCACCACTCCGTCTCATGTGCACCGGGATATTCCAGATGATACACGGCGAGCTTGTATGATCTCCAGGGCGACGGTTCCGGCAGGGTGTAAGCGAATGTCGGGGTGGGCTCGTCCACCTCAGCGATAAAGATTCCGGGGAAAGAGGGAACCGGAGATGTCGCATCTGCGCCTTCTTGCTCCGAACTCTCGGGTGATTCTACGGCCGCATATAAGGGAGTGGGGTAGCGGTCGCTGCGGAAGTGGTCGCGCAAGCTCTCCCATGGGGCGGCAGAGGCGAGGGGAAAGAAGATGGTCCGCCGGTGGAGTTGCGGCGGAGTGAAGCTGAGTTCCGGTGGAGCATGTGCTCCCCCCCGCGAGACATGGAGAAGAGGCTCCTTGGGAATCGGAGAGCCGGAGGAGAGGACGGGAATGACCGGCTCGAAGGCGAGGGCAGAGACACAGCCGAACTCGCGGTAGAGGCCGTGGCGCAGGGTCTGCAGCTCGAGCCGGCGCGAGTGGTTCGATAGAATAACGAGCAGGTAGCTTTCACGGAACATCCTTTGCAAATTCTGTCACAATACAGTACATTAATCAAATAGACGCATGCTACGTCAGCAAATCGCACTGATGCTGCCTGCACGTATGCGGAGAGCCGGATACGTGCAGATGAGGAAAAGGAGCAGGAGATGAGACAAAAGGTCGACCGACTCTCGAAGGATATAACCGAGCGTTTGAAGGCTATCGCAGGAGTGGAGGCAATAACCTTGCACGAGTCGGCTGAGAGCGATATAGACGATCCTTACTTCTTCCTCAGCCTGGACATCTACTACAGAGGGGCTCTGCCGGAGCCTCAGGACAGGCAATGCTTCTTCGAGGATGCGGGCGGATTCGAGAGCTCTGAGTACACGGACAAGGACCGCTTCTTTCTCGAGCAGCTGCCGGTAAGACTCGAATACAAGCACACGCAGCGCATCGACCACATCATAGACAATCCCGAGGAAAATTTGCAGGTCTTTCGCTCGAACGGCACCTACATGTTCTATCGAATCTACTACGGTTCCGTCCTGCTGAAAAACACCTCCTGGATAGAGAATGCCCGCGCGCGTCTCGAGGACCTGCCCGAAAACCTGTGGCAAAAGCTGCGGGAAGCTTTCTTCTCCGCCTCCGAGCACCACTTGACTGACCTCAAATCCGCGGTGATACGGGACGATTCGCTCTTCTATCTCATATCGCTCTCCGGGCTCGTCCGAAACGTCTGCAGCTTTCTCTTTGCGGTGAACAAGAGGTTCGAGCCTTCGGGGAGAAGGCTCTTCGAACAGACGCTCAAACTGGAGACGCTTCCGGAGAACTTCCGGGGCCGTTTCGATTCGATTCTCAGGGAGGACAAAGAGCTTCCGCCCTCGAGAAAACAGGAGATTGCAGAGAAGCTGGTGCGCAGTCTCATCTATATGGTATAGCCGATGAATAATTCGGGAAAGAGCAGGAACGGCAAAATTTTCCGAGGAGCCCTCGTACTGCTCATGGCCGGACTCGGTTCGGTGTATGTCTTGAGCGGATGCCGCGACCTGAGCGGCGTCGAGAGCTTCTCCCTCGAATGCGATAACCCGGGAACGGTAACTCTCACAGAAGACCCCGGCGTGGCCGAGCACCGCGAGGGGCTCCTCCTAGAACACTCCTCCTCAGCAGGCGATCCCGACGGGGCCTCGCTTTCTACGCCTGAGTACCGGCTCAGCATAACGCCGGAGGTACACGAGGATTCGGCACTCTTTCTCTCCTACCGCTCGGAGATACCGGTCAGGGCGCATCTCGGCTATGACGGGGAGAAGCACGGCGTCTTCTCCCTTCCGTCTACGAACGGAACCGAAGCGGAGGTGGCATTGCCTCTGTCCAGCTCTCCTCTCGAATCCTTCCGCATAAGCGCAGAGAAAGAGGAGAGCGAGGATGCAGGATTCAGGCTCACACGAGTGCGGATCGCTTCGCGTATAGACGGCGCGGTGCAGAGGCAGGGATATATTACTTTCTCCGCGGGAATGGAGGGCTGGGAGAGCCTCGGATTCGGCGGCACACGGCTAAGCTTTTCTCCGGAACTCCTCGAGCTCACCCGCGGAAGGTTTAGTCAACAGAGGGTAAAGATCGTTTACAGCTACTTCCCTCCCGAAGATGATCCGCAGAGAAGAGTCTCCGTCGAGGAGGTCGGACCGGAGAAGGCCTCAACCGAAGGAACCGCAGAGATGCGGAAGGAGCTGCGGGAGCCGCCCCGTCCGCACTCGATCATCGGGGTCTCTGGGAAGAGTGCAGCCCGACGCAGCTACCGCATGTACGTAAAAGAGGGGAACAACACGGTCTATCTCTACTCGCGGAGCCTCGGTTTCACGCCGCAGTCGGTGGAAATATTGCTTCCGAGTTTCTCGGAGGAGAAAAAGGAAGATGACGAAGAGGGGATGGGCAGCTTCTCCGTGCAATCGGTGACGATAGAGCAGGTGCCCATGTATGCCGAGGAGAGCCCTGAGCCGCTGCCCGCCGACATGGGGACGGTGCTGCGCTACGACCAGAGCGACTGGCGCCGCAGCGATTGGGAGCTCTTCTCATGGAGTGTGTTTCCCCGCATGCTCATATTCGACTTCAAGAACTACGAGGTGCAGGCGAGGTTCCTCAAGCGGCTCGCATTCTTCGTGGAAAAGGATGGGTATACCGGCGAACTGCATACGAACGAGGTAATAGGAGATCTGCACGGCTGGAATGCCCACGACTACCGGGCCGAAGACCTTGCGGAGTTCTTCAACACGGCAAAGGAGCAGGCTTTTCCTCTCAACAAAGAGGAGAGGACATTGGCACAGATCCTCATAGAAAACGGCATTCTGCGTCGGCACGGCGATGGATACGCGCCGGGCGTGGGAGGATTCATTTCCATCTCACGCGAGAGCGGCTCCCGTCTCCGGCACCTGCTGCTGACCCATGAGGGGGCGCACGGACTCTACTTTGCATCCAGGCACTACCGGAACAGGATTTCGGAGATATGGTCTCCGCTATCCGATTCGGAGAAACGGTTCTGGCGCTACTTCCTGGCATGGCGCAACTACAATGTGGATGATCCGTACCTCATGGAGAACGAATTCCAGGCTTATCTCATGCAGCAGCATATCTCCTACACGGATACCTATTTCAGGGAGTACATCTTTCCCCGTTATGTCAACGCATTTCCGGAACACGAGGAGGAGGTGCGCCGCTTTTTTGAGGAGCATCCGGATCACTTCGTGGAGAACACCCGAAGGGTCTCCGATGCGGCGAAGGAGGCGGCAGGAGTGACGGCGGGAGACCTCGTGCGGCTCCGGCCGGCCGGCTCGTCAGGCTCTTCCGTACACTAGCGGTGCCGCCTGCCACTTTACACTCCCCCTATAATTTGATAGCTTATCACGGCACTATTTCGGTAGAATATCAATCGTCAAGGTAGGATATAGTATGGCGCGAAGATGCGAAATTTGTGGAAAAGGATCGGTAGCGGGTAACCACGTTCCCCGCAAGGGGCAGCCCAAGAAACAGGGCGGTGCGGGACAGCACATCGGCGTACGCACGAAGCGTGTGTTTCGTCCGAATATCGTAAAGGTCCGGGCAAAGGTAGACGGCAGCTCCAAGACCATCCATGTCTGCACCCGTTGCCTGAGAAACGGCAAAGTGGTAAAAGCGTAGGGGACACAGGAACGAGAGACGTAGCCGGATGAATCGATGGTCGGTACACGCATTTGAGGGCGGCTCGTGTTGCTCACCCGGGGGAATGGGTTCTATTCTTTCCATTGTGAAGCAGAGCGAAGACGATCCTCTCTGTCTGGTGGTCTCCCCCCGCAAAGACATCCCCCCCTCTCTCCTCTCCCTCGTCGATGCGGCGATCGTGCGCGAAGAGGCGTTGTGGGCCCGTATGGAGGCCCTTCACCAGGAGCTGGCGAAACTCGCCGACGAGCTGGTCCCCGCCTCTTATCGCTCGGATCTCGAATCGGCGGTACGGGAGGACTTTCAGAACATCGAGGACATCCTCAGAGCCGTGTGGCTCGTGAGGGACTCCTCGGAGCGAACCCGGGAGTACATATGCGGTCTCGGCGCTGTCTGGACGGCGCAGGTGCTCAACGCCCGTCTGCAGGCCGAGGGCTTTACCTCAGACTGGATGGACACCCGCGAGCTCATCTCAGTCTCTCCCTCGAATACCGGTCCGGTCATCGATTGGGATGAGACACGCGGTGCCCTCGAGCGGCGCAAACCCGTCATAGAAGGGCTCGACGTCCTGGTGGTTACCGGCGGGCTGGCGAAGACGCAGGAAGGTGCATCCACCAGCCTCGGTACCCACGGTGCCGAGCTGAGCGCCACCGTCGTGGCCAATCTGCTCGATGCAGAGAGCGTGACCCTCTGGAAGCGTGTGGAGGGGGTCATGAGCGCCGACGAGAGGAGCGTTCCGGGGGCGGAGGTCATTCCGGAGCTGACCTACCAGGAGGCGACCGAGCTCGCCTATTTCGGTGCGGAGGTGCTCCATCCCCCCGCCATGACCCCGGTGATGATGAAGCAGATCCCCCTCTACATTCGAAACCTCGAAAATCCTTCCGGCTCGGGAACGAGAATCGCCGAGACCATCTCCAGTCCCGATCCAAAACCGGTCAAGGGTTTTTCCATCGTCAACGATGTCACCCTCTTGAACATCGAAGGAGCCGGCATGATCGGCGTGCCCGGTATAAGCTCACGTCTCTTCACCTCGCTGCAGCGGCGCAACATATCGGTCATCCTCATAAGCCAGGCATCGAGCGAGCACTCGATCTGCTGCGCAGTCCCGAGCGAGCAGGGGTACAGCGCCCGTGAGACCGCCCGCGAGGAGTTTGCCGACGAGCTCGCCTACTACCGGATCAATTCGATAGAAATTGAGGAGGACTGTGCGGTGCTCGCCGCCGTCGGCGACCGCATGTCGGGCATTCCCGGTATTTCGGCGAAATTTTTCGGTGCCCTCGGTAAGGCACAGGTAAACGTCCGTGCGATTGCCCAGGGCTCATCCGAGCGGAACATAAGCGCGGTCATCGGCGCAGACGATGCGACCCGCGCGCTGCGGGCGGTACACGCGGGTTTCTACCTCTCGAGTCAGTCGCTGAGCATCGGCATAATAGGGCCGGGCAACATCGGCAGCACACTGCTCGACCAAATAGCCGGACAGTCGAAACGGCTCGGCGAAGAGTTCGGCGTGGACCTGAGGGTCAGAGCCATAACCGACTCGAAAAAGATGACCCTCGGAGAGACGGGTATCGACATCGTCGGGTGGAAAAAGGCCCTGGAGACCCGTGCAACCACCGCCGACATGCGCGCCTTCATCGACCACGTTGATGCGGAGTACTTTCCCCACTCGGTGGTTATCGACTGCACCACATCAGACGAAATACCTCGATCGTACGCCGATTGGCTCGACCGGGGAATCCACATAATCACGCCGAACAAGAAGGCGGGAACTGCGCCTCTGGCCGAGTACCGCCGCATCATGGAAACGGCCAAAGCGCGTCAGCGCCACTTTCTCTACGAGACGACGGTGGGAGCAGGGTTGCCGATCATCGGGACCCTGCGCGAGCTCATCCGTACCGGCGACATAATCGAACGGGTCGAGGGGGTCTTCAGCGGAACCCTCGCCTACCTCTTCTGGAAGTTCGACGGGCAGGCTCCCTTCAGCTCCCTGGTGAGGGAGGCAAAGGAGCTCGGCTACACCGAACCCGACCCGCGTGACGATCTCTCCGGCATGGACATCGTCCGCAAGACCGTCATTCTCGCTCGTGAGATCGGTCACGAGGTCGAGGTAGAAGACGTTCCGGTCAGGAGTCTGGTACCTAATGCGCTCGCCGATACCGAAAAGATCTCCGTCGACGACTTTCTCGGGCAGCTCGAGAGTTCCGACGCCGAGATTGCCGAGATCTATCGGAAGGCTGCCGAACGGAACAAGGTTATAAAGTATGCGGGGATTATCGAAAGCGACGGCTCCTGTGCGGTGGAACTTCGGGAATACCCGAAGGAGCACCCCTTTGCCCGTATTACCGGAAGCGACAACATCGTCGCCTTTACCACTGCCCGTTACCACGATCAGCCGCTGGTGGTGCAGGGACCCGGCGCGGGACCGGAAGTGACCGCCGGCGGGATCTTCGCCGATCTCTTGCGTTTGACTGCCTACCTGGGCGCAAAGCTCTGATCGCAATCGACCGGCAGCACAGAGGAGGCCGAGTGAGCACGCAGCACGATACAGACCGCTTCCCTGCGCTCGAAACGGTCACCGCCTTCGCACCGGCAACGGTGGCGAATGTAGCCGTAGGATTCGACATCCTCGGTTTTCCCGTCGAAGCGGCCGGCGACACGGTCCGGCTCGAGCGAATAGACTTTCCTTCCGTAGAGATCGAAGAGATCGACACGAGCGCCCTCGAAGAGGAGTCGGCCGAGCCGATCGTGCTCCCCACCGATCCGGAGAAAAACGTGGCAGGAGTCGTCCTGCTCAGATTCATCGCTGCATACGATCTGCCCTTCGGCTTCCGTATGAGACTGAAGAAGGGCATTCCCCTCTCGAGCGGCATGGGGGGGTCTTCGGCGAGCTCTGCGGCGGCGTTGACCGCTGCGGCTCCCTTCGTGCATCCGGTCCCGGGTCCGGAAGATCTGCTCGGCTTCGCCTTGGAGGGAGAACGCTGCGCGAGCGGCGCCGCACACGGCGACAACGTCACCCCCTGTCTCTTCGGAGGTCTCACGCTGCTTCGCTCTCTTGCGCACTGCGAAGTCGTTCGGCTCCCCTTTCCCGAGCAGGTGAGGGTAGTTCTCGTGCATCCCGACCTCCGTCTCGACACACGGGAGGGACGGCTTGCCCTCGGCACTGAGGCGCCTATAGAAACCTTCGTCGCCCAGAGTGCCAATCTCGCCGGCTTCATTGCCGGTTGCTTCCGCGGCGATCTGGACCTCGTTGCCCGCTCGCTCAAAGACGAGCTGGTGGAGGCGCGTCGCGCCCCGCTGGTAAGGGGATTTGCCGAGATAAAGGCGGCCGCGCTGGAGGCGGGGGCGATGGGCATGTCCCTCTCCGGCTCGGGTCCCGCGGTCTTCGCCTGGTGCAGGAGCGAGGACGAGGCGGAGAAAGTGCGGAAAGCGATAGAGGCCACCTGGAACGGGCTGGGCGTGGCAACCAGGGGATGGGTCTCGGTTATCAGCGGCGAGGGGGCGCGGGTCACCGAAGCTCGCTGAGATGACCGGTGAGAATGCCGGAGAGACTTGAAACTGCGCAATAGACCGGCGGCATTTTTTCGACTAATGGAGGAGTTATGAAGTTCGTAAGTACCAGAGGAGAGGCTCCGGAGGCGACGGCATCCGAGGCGATTCTGAAGGGCTTGGCTCCTGACGGCGGACTCTACGTCCCGAAAGAGTTGCCCCGCATCGAGACCGATAGCTTAGATGCCGGTCTGCCCTACCACGAATTGGCGGCTCGGGCCCTCGCTCCCTTCTTCGAAGAGGACCGCTTGAGGGATGAGCTGCCGCAGCTGTGCCGTTCCGCTTTTTCGTTCCCGGTCGAGTTGGCGGAGCTGAAGACTACCGGATCGGTCCCGGGTGCCGGCTCGGCCGCTACCGCGGAGTCCGATACGGAAACGAAAGATACGGCAAAGGCCGGAAAACAGGTCCTCGAGCTCTTCCACGGTCCCACGGCCGCCTTCAAGGACTTCGGCGCCCGGTTCCTGGCGGCGGTCATGGAGCGGCTGCAGGAGGGGCGGGACGAGCTCATCATCCTCGTGGCGACGAGCGGCGACACCGGCGGAGCAGTCGCCTCGGCCTTCTTCGGCCGAAAGAACCTCTCGGTGCGGGTGCTCTTTCCCGAGGGACGGGTCTCCGCCCGTCAGCAGAAGCAGCTGACCTGTTGGGGTGAAAACGTCTCATCCTACGCGCTGCGCGGAGCCTTCGACGACTGCCAGCGGGTGGTCAAGCAGGCATTCGTCTCCACAGAAATCGCCGAGAAGCATCGTCTCTCCTCGGCGAACAGCATCAACCTCGGCCGGCTGCTGCCGCAGGCGGTCTACTACATCTGGGCTTCCCTGCAGTACGAGAGGGAGACGGGGAAGAAGCCGACCGTCATCGTGCCGAGCGGAAACGTGGGCAACTCGGTGGGGGCCTACTACGCAAAGACGATGGGAGCGCCTATAGAAAAGATCGTGCTTGCGGTCAACGCCAACAGGGTCATCCCTGATTTCATCAAGAGCGGCGAGTACACACCCCGGCCGAGCATACGTACTCTCGCAAACGCCATGGATGTAGGAGACCCGAGCAACATGGAGCGGCTCCGCCGGCTCTTTCCCACAATAGAGAGTTTTCGCACCAATGTAGAGGCGCACAGTGTCTCGGACGCGCAGATACGCGAGATGATAACCCGGCTCCACGCCGAATACGGCTACGTGCCCTGTCCCCACACCGCCTCCGGGGAGTGGGTACGGCATCATGTGCATCCGCATGATCCGACGATCGTGGTGGCCACGGCCCATCCGGCGAAGTTCGACAGCATAGTGGAGCCGCTGATAGGCGAGGAGGTTCCTCCACCGGCGCCTCTGCTAGAGCTTCTGAAGGCGGATTCGCGCTACGAGACGATCGATGCACGTGTGGAGTCGTTGTTTCCGGACGTTTTCGGCTGAGCGGCGGGCAAGCGGTCCGTCGAATCGGGCGGCAGGCCGCCGTGAAAGGGAGAGCGGGTACGGAGCCCGGAGGCACTCGCTGGCTGGATGTGGTTTATCCAGAATGCAACAAAAAGCAACAAAAATTGTTTATCAGACGTATTTTTTCTTTGACACTGGCCAAAATCAGTGTACAATTACGGTAATCAAGAAACATTACAATAAAGGAGAGTTTTGATGAAAGGAAAAGCGTTATTTGCTCGGTTAGGTATGATCCTTCTGTTCATCCTCGTCGCCGTATCACTTTCGGCGGGTGGAGCTCAGGAAGAGAAGGCTCCCGAATCTGCTGAGCCCGAACAGGCGGAGGAAGAGCCGCTGAAGGTTGCCTTCGCCTATATCGGTGTTCCCGGAGACCTCGGATGGACCTATGAGCACGACCGGGGCCGCAAAGCGATGGAGGAGAATCTCGGAGACAAGGTGGAGACCACCTACATCGAGAATGTGCCCGAAGGACCCGATGCCGCTCGTATCTTTCGTCAGTATGCGCAGAAGGGATACGACATGATCTTCGGCACCTCCTTCGGCTACATGGACCCGATGTACGAGGTTGCCCAGGAGTTCCCCGAAGTCTACTTCGAGCACTGTTCCGGATACAAGACCGCCGAGAACATGGCGACGTACTTCGGTCGCATGTATCAGCCGAGATACCTCAGCGGACTCGTGGCAGGCAGCATGACAGAGGATGATTTTATCGGCTACGTGGCCGCATTCCCTATTCCCGAGGTAATCCGCGGTATCAACGCCTTCACCCTCGGCGTCCGCGAGGTGAATCCCGATGCAACGGTCAAGGTCGTGTGGACCAACACCTGGTACGACCCGGTCAAAGAACGTGAGGCGGCGGTGGCGCTGCTCGACAGCGGCGTAGATATCATTGCCCAGCACCAGGACACCACGGAGCCTCAGAAGGCCGCCAAGGAGCGGGGCATGCTGAGTATCGGTTACGATTCCGACATGGCACAGTTCGTCGGCGACACCGTTCTCACCAGCCCGGTATGGAACTACGGTCCCTACTACACCAGGGTTGCACGAGAGGCGATCAACGGCGAGTGGGAGAGCCACTCCTTCTGGGGCGGCATGGAGACCGACATCGTGCAGCTCGCAGAGATGAGCCCGAAGGTTCCCTCCGATGTACAGGACATAGTCATGGAGTGGAAAGACAAGATCGAAAACGACGAATGGGACGTCTTCTGGGGACCGATCAAGGATCAGAAGGGCAACGTCGTCGTCGAAGAGGGCGAGAAGATGAGCGACGAGGATATGCTCAACATGAGCTTCTTCGTAGAGGGTGTTCAGGGAAAGGCCGGAGAGTAGAGACGCCGATCCGGCCGCAAAAGAGTTAATCAATCGGGGAGGAGAGGTGCAGCCCGAATGGGGCCTCCGGCTCCTCCCCATATTTCAACCTACTAAACGGATTTAGCACATATGAACACAACTACCGACGAACGTAAGCCCGTCCTTACGATGCGTAACATCACCAAACGGTTTCCCGGAGTAACGGCTAACGACGGAGTGGACCTCGACCTCTACGAAGGAGAGGTGTTGGCGCTGCTCGGGGAAAACGGGGCGGGAAAGAGTTCGCTCATGAACGTGCTCGTCGGACTCTACCGGCCCGACGAGGGAGAGATCACCATTCGGGGAGAACTGGTGGACATCGAGAACCCCGCCGATTCAATGGCGCTCGGTGTCGGCATGGTGCATCAGAATTTCATGCTGGTTGAGACGATGACGGTGGCGGAGAACGTCATTCTCGGTCTGCGGGATCTCGAGGTGGTTCCGGACATTAAGGAGGTTTCCCGGAGGATCAGAAAAATCTCCGACCACTACCATCTGCAGGTGGATCCTTCCGCCCCCATCTGGCATCTCGGAGTGGGGGAACAGCAGAGGGTGGAGATCCTCAAGCAGATCTACCGCGGCGCCGAGATACTCATACTCGACGAGCCGACCGCCGTGCTCACACCGCAGGAGGCCGAGGAGCTCAACCGCATCCTCATGCAGATTACGAGTGAGGGCAAATCTTCCATATTCATTACTCACAAGATGGATGAGGTCATCGAGTACTCCCACAGGGTACAGGTCCTGCGGCTTGGGCAGGTAGTGACGGTGAAGAACACGAAGGAGACCGATGCCCAGGAGCTCGCACGGCTGATGGTAGGGCGGGAAGTCCTCTTCCGTATAGAGAAAGAGAAGGCGAAGCCGGGAAAGGTGATACTCGAGCTCGACCAGGTCGAGGCGACCAACGAAAAGGGCCTTCCGGCCCTCCGCGGCCTCTCCCTAAAGGTGAGAGAGGGAGAAATACTCGGTATCGCCGGAGTCGCCGGAAACGGACAGCGTGAGCTCACCGAGGTGGTAACGGGGCTCCACCCCGTCCACGCCGGCCGCATCTTCATAAACGACAAGAACATGACCAACAAGAGCCCTCTCGCATTCATCAGGACAGGGGTCAGCCATATTCCGAGCAATAGGACGGCGATGGGCGTGATCGGCGACATGAGTGTCGCCAACAACCTCGCCATGAAAGGCTATCGACAGGCGCCGATTACCGAGCACGGATTCCTCCACCCCAAACGCATCATCGCCATAGCAAAGAGGATGATCGATGCCTTCAGAATAGCCACCCCGGCGCCTCACACCCACGTGAAGTTTCTCTCCGGGGGAAACATACAGAAGACGATTCTCGCTCGGGAGATAGACGCCTGCGGCGGCATCCTCGTCGCCGCCTATCCGTCCCGCGGGCTCGACGTGGGCGCCACCGAGGCGGTCCGAAAGGAGATCGTCTCTCAGCGAGACCAGGGGCGTGCGGTGCTCATGGTTTCCGAGGACTTAGAAGAGCTCTTTACCGTCGCCGACCGTATTGCAGTGCTCTTCGAGGGACAGGTCATGGGGGAGGTTAGCTCGGAGAGCGCCGACATAGAGTCGCTCGGACTCATGATGGCCGGGGTCCCCCAGGACAAACTCCACGAGCAGAAGGCATCGAATGGATCGGAGACAGCACAGAATGCTGAGACAGCACAGGGTAGACAGACAACGAGGTAGACAATGCGCGTAATTTTTGAAAAACGAAAATCGGTTTCGAAAAAGGCTATTATCTTTGTGCCGATCGTCTCCTTTCTCATCTCCCTCTTTCTCACGGGAATTCTTCTCGCCTTCTTCAAGGCGAATCCGTTCGTCACCTACTGGGCGATGTTTCGGGGAGCATTCGGGAGCTGGAGTAACTTCAACGAGACGCTGGTAAAGGCGATTCCGCTAATGCTCACCGGGCTCGGCGTCATGGTTGCCTTCAAGCTCAGATTCTGGAACATCGGCGCCGAGGGACAACTGGTATTCGGCGGCGTCGGCGCGACCTGGGTCGCCCTCTTCTGGTCCCCCTTCCTGCCGGACTGGATACTCCTTCCCGTGGTTCTCCTGATCGGGATGGCTGCAGGAGCGGCATACGCCGGCGTTCCGGCACTGCTGAAGACGAGGCTGAACGTAGACGAGACGCTGGTGACCCTCATGCTCAACTACGTGGCCATACTCTTCGCCGAGGGGCTCTACTACGGGGCCTGGCGCGATCCGAAGGGCTATGGCTTTCCCGGGACCGAGCAGTTCCCGCAGGCAGCTTGGCTGCCCCGATTCGCCGGCAGAGCGCACATCGGTCTTTTCTTTGCCATCGGTCTCGGCCTGGTGCTCTGGTTCCTCATGAAACGCAGCAAATGGGGTTTTGAGCTCAACATGATAGGGAAGAACCAGAGAGCGGCAAAGTGCTTAGGGGTCAACATCAAGCGCAACATCGTAATCGCGCTGCTGGTCTCCGGAGCCCTTGCCGGTCTTGCCGGCGCCTGCGAGGTTACCGGCATTTCGAGAAGACTGCAGCAGGGGCTCTCTTTGGGCTACGGTTACACGGCGATTATCGTTGCCTGGCTCAGTCAGCTAAATCCTATTGCGGCCCTCTTCGTTGCAGTTCTCCTCGCGGCGCTGCTCGTCGGGGGTGATCAGGTGCAGATGATGATGGGCCTTCCTGCAGCGATGGGACTCGTTCTGCAGGGGATGATACTCTTTCCCATGCTCGCCGGATCCCTCTTTACCGAATACCGATTGAAACTCATACGGCCTCAAGCGAGCGCCGAAAACGGATCGACACAGGAGGCCGAGGCATGACCGCACTCATTACTTCGATCATTACAATCACCATTGCCGCCGGCACCTCTCTCGTCTACGCAACCATCGGAGAGATCTACACCGAGCGTTCCGGCATCCTCAACCTCGGAATCGAGGGCATGATGCTGATGGGAGCAGTCACCGCATTCGCTACCGCCTACCACACCGGCAGCCTGCTGCTGAGCCTGATCCTCGCCGCGCTCGTCGGGATGAGCCTCGCGCTCATCCACGCATTCCTCTCGGTAACCATGCGGGCGAACCAGGTCGTCAGTGGCCTGAGCATTACCCTCTTCGGTACCGGTTTAGCGAGCTTTCTCGGTCAGAGGCTCGGACCGGAGTCCAACGGCTACTACCTCGCAGGACTGAATGCGGAGAGGTTTACCCCTATTCAGATTCCGGTACTGAGCGATATTCCGATACTCGGTGCGCTTTTTTCACAGGGCCCTATGACCTACATGGTCTATCTGCTGGTTCCCATCGCCTGGTACTTCATGTACAAGACGAAGTACGGGCTCAACCTCAGGGCCGTCGGAGAGAATCCGCATACGGCGGACGCTATGGGCGTGAGCGTGGCAAAACAGCGCTACCTCTACACCATACTCGGCGGCCTTCTGATCGGTCTGGGCGGAGCGCATCTCTCCCTCTCCTACACCCCGGGCTGGACGGAGAACATTACCGGCGGCCGCGGCTGGATCGTCATTGCCTTGGTCATCTTCTCGATGTGGAATCCCTCACGGGCGATATGGGGGGCGATACTCTTCGGCGGGATAAACGCCGTGCAGTTCAGGCTGCAGGCCTCGGGTACGGATATTCCTTCGGCCTATTTGAACATGGCGCCCTACCTGGCGACCGTGTTGGTTCTGGTCATCATTACCGTGTGGGAAACCCACAATAAGAAGGTGGGCCCGCCGGCGGCTCTCGGCACTTCGTACATGCGCGAGGACAAGTGAGCACGTGCTCGCGCCGCGATTCGTGCACGAGGGGTAATTAAGGAGGTACCCCGGCGTAGAGACGGTTATGCAAAACCGTGCTACTGTCGGGGTTTTCTCATTTTCGGCCTGAGCCCTGAGATCGGCCAAAGAACCGAACTGTCAGAGCTGTTTGATGTAGCAGCGGCGCCGTTTGTTCATGCGGTGTTCGAAGTTCTTCATCAGCGTCACCACATTCGAATTGTGTTCGAGTTCGCCGCATGTCTGCACGGTGTGGATGCCGTGTTTCCGGCACTCCTGATAGAGGTCGGTCAGCAACACCGCGTTCAAGCCCTTGTTCTGATAGGCGGGCCGTACGCCTATGAGGTAGAAGACCAACTCTTTCGGCTGCTTCATGGCCCGGAGCAGATGGAGGAAGCCTAGGGGGAAGAGGCGCCCCTTCGATTTCTGCAGCGCCTCGGTCAGTCTGGGAAGTGATATGGCGAAAGCGGCAACCTCTCCATGCTCGTCCACCATGATCTTGATGAATTCGGGGCGCACGAAGCTC
This sequence comes from uncultured Spirochaetaceae bacterium, assembly GCA_964346645.1. GTDB lineage: Bacteria > Spirochaetota > Spirochaetia > DSM-16054 > Sediminispirochaetaceae > CAYFVU01. The sequence continues at coordinate 16,973 of CAYFVU010000030.1, forward strand.
AGGTACTGCTTTATATAGTTCCTCACCTGCCGCTCGTCGAGTTCGACGACACCGTAGAGGTCGGAGTAGGCCTCGTTTATTACTTCGAACACGGGGTCCCCGTAGGCCATCACATCCTTGGAGCTGCCCAGTTCGAGTATGCGGAGGTTGTTTCGCTCCATTACCACTTTCTTCAAGCGGGCAAACTTCGGACCGAGATCATCCGGAACGGTTATGGCAAATTGCAGCCAATCCACATCCTTTTCATACCCCAACCGCTCCATGTGCGTTGGATAGTAGGGATAGTTGTAGATCATCGGCAGGGTCTCCTTCTCTTCGAAGCCCTCGATGAGCATACCCTCCCGATCCAGGTCGGTAAAGCCGAGAGGACCGTGCACCGCGGTCATATTCTGCTCACGCGCCCAGTCCTCCACCGCTGCGAAGAGCATATCGGCCACGTCGCTGCGGTCGACGAGATCGAGCCAGCCGAAACGGAGGTAGCGCTTACCCCACTTCTCGATATACCTGTCGTTCCGGATCGCCGCGATGCGGCCGAGCGTGCCTCCGTTCTCCCGCACAAGCCACATGCGGGCATCGCAGTAGGAATAAGCGGGATTCTTCTTGGCAGAGAGGGTATTCTTTTCGTCGAAGTAGAGGGGCGGTACCCAGTAGGGGTGATCCTGGTAGAGGCGGTAGGGAAACTCAAGGAACTCCTTGAACTCGCCTCTCGTTGCGACTTCTGAAAGCTCAATCATATAACACCCGGAAGAAAAATGTGCTCTAAGTATGCCTCAAATCTGAAATGTTGTCTACCTGAATAAATATGCAAAAAATCGGCTTTACTATGAATAAATTTATAATAAATGGTAAAAATTTCTTGACTATCCAGATGAGAAAGACTACCCTGATTATACATATTGGTGAAGAGAAACGGGTGCACCGTGTTACGGTGATGCAATGCCTCCTTCGTCAATTGTAAACCGTTTCTTGCTCACCTTCTTGCATTTCTAATTGCGGAGTGTCGGATGACACTCCGCAATTAGGATGCCTTCATATTCCATTTTTCCTTGCATCCACCGTAATATATTCATTATATTTTGAGTAGACAATATTCAATTAGCGAAAAATAAGGAGATGAAACGATGCTGAGCAAGAAGATGGAAGAGGCCCTGAACGGGCAGATCAACAAGGAGATGTACTCCGCCTATCTCTACATGGCCATGTCCGCACAGGCAACCGACATGGGATTCGACGGATTTGCCCGTTGGTTCATGGTGCAGTACCACGAAGAGATGTTCCACGCGATGAAGATCTATCAGTTCGTATTCGACAGGAACGGAAGGGTCGAGCTGCAGCAGATAGAGCAGCCCCCCGCACAATTCGATTCGATCAAGGAGATGTTCGAGAAGACTCTCGAGCACGAGCAGTTCGTTACCAAGAGCATAAATGAGCTGGTCGACCTCGCCATTTCGGAAAACGACCATGCCACGAACCAGTTCCTCCAGTGGTACGTCGAAGAACAGGTGGAGGAGGAGAAGAACGATCACGAAATCCTCACCAAGATCGATCTGCTCTCCGACAGCAAGAAGGGACCGGGCATCTACATGCTCGACAAGGAGATCGGAAGCAGGACTCTCACCGCTCCTTCGGACTTCAGCGTTCCCGAGTTCGCCGAAGCCGAGGATTGAGCCGAGGAAATACGGCTGAAGCCGCAACGGCAATTGCGCCGGGGCCCACACATCCTTTCCACGGGCCTCGGCGTATTTTTTTCAGTCGGCCGGACTCGAGAAGAGAGCTTATCGCCTCCTCTATCTCTTCTACCCGCCACTGCGCGAGCACGCCGAAGTGCTTCTCCGAGAGAAATCCATTCGTCACGCCCCTGCCCGTGAGCCTTCCCGACAGGATCTGAGCCGCACGCTTCATGTCGAAGCGGTACGGCCTTCGGCTGAAGAATCGGAGGATCTCTCGTTCGCCGCAGGCAGTCCATTGCAGCAGAGAGGCGCAGACATCGCAGCCGAAGCAGTGTTCGAGCTCGGCATCGAGCATACCGAGAAGTGCCGCTCTGCGGCAGCGTGAAGGATCCCCGATGGCCGTCAGCAATTCGCCGTAGCGCCCGCGTTCTTCGGGCCGATCCATCGATTTTCCGTGGCTCTGATCTTCAGGCGAGAGGAGAATCACGGCATGAGAGGGTTTCCCGTCCCTTCCCGCTCGTCCCGACTCCTGCAGGTAGGCTTCCACCGAAGGGCTCGGCTCGCGATGGATGACCGAACGTATATTTTTTTTGTCTACACCCATACCGTAAGCCGTCGTGCTGCAGAGAACCCCGTCGTTTGATTCGAAGAACCAGTTTTCTATATCTCTCTTCTCCTCCTTCTCGAGTCCGGCATGGTAGAAGCGTACGGGCAGCTCCCGCATGGAGCAATGCAGATCAGCGGCGGTCAGCTCTGCGCCTCTTCGCGAACGGCAGAAAACGAGAGCCGGGCGCGGCACAGGGTTCTCGGAATGGGGCGAGATGAGCCGTGCCAGGTCGTAGGTTTTGCTTATGCTCGGGACCACCGAGTAGGTGATGTTCGGACGATCAGGGTTGGCCCTCACCAGCGCCGCGTGCGCGCCTCCGAAGAGAACTTCCTCTATACGGCGCAGGATCCTCTCCGAGGCCGTCGCGGTGAAGGCGGTTATCACCAGAGGGGCGAGGGTTCGGGCAATGCCGCCGACCTCGAGGTAGGAGGGGCGGAAGCTGTCTCCCCATTCGCTGATGGTGTGCGCCTCGTCGAAGACAAGGTGCGACAGCCCCATGTGCGTATTTTTCTGCAGTCGATCTATGACGCCGGGCGAGAGGAGCATTTCCGGATTAGTCAGGAGCATGCGCAGCTCGCCTTCATCCAGCCGTTCCCACACACGCCGCCTCTGCTCGGCAGTTTGCCCGCCGACGAGGGATTCACAGGGGAGGCCGGCCTCCTCGGCTCGCCTCCTCTGATCGGCAATTAGCGAGAGGAGGGGGAACACGATGATGGTGAGGCCCGGCAACAGCGCCGCCGGGAGCATGTAGCAGAGGCTCTTTCCCGAACCTGTGGGGAGAATTGCCGTTTGCCGGTTCGGCGCCCGCGCCGCCGCCTCCTCTCCGAACAGACCGGCGGCCTCGAGCGTATTGCTGACCACCAGGTGCTGATAGGGAAACAGGTAGGGTACGCCGATGTGCTGCTCCGCGAGCTCGTTCAATGGATTCCTTTCGGTTCCGGGGTTTTCCCGAGTACGGTGAGCTTTCACGGGGCCTCCTTATTTCTGCTCATGCAGTGGATTTTGCTCTTCGGCACCTACTAGGCACTCATCCCGCTTGCTGATTTCGATTTGCCTGCTTATTATCCACGTAGTGCCCATGCAGTGCTCAGGCAGAGCGCGACTCTTTTTGAAGAGGTGAGGCAAATTGTGCTATAGTAGTAAGCCCTAAAGCGGGCGAACGTCGAAATAGAGGCGGCATAGCCCGCGATCGCGTGCGAGGAGGTGAGTGTGAGAGTAGCTGTTTTTGGAGGCACCGGAAAGACCGGCTGGCTTGCGGTGCGCTACGCCGTAGAGGCCGGCTACGGCTGCAAGGTACTTACGAGAAATCCCGAGCGAATGCCTGCGGTACCCGGAGTGGAGTACGTCGAGGGGAGTTCGATAAACGGCGGAAGGGTCATGCTTACTCTTGCCGGCTGCGACGCCGTGGTGGTGGCTCTGAAGGGAGACAAGAAGGCGCCTAAGGGGCTTCTGACCACCTCACTCTCCCACATCGTCTCGGGAATGCGGAAGCTGGAGATAAAACGCCTCGTGGTCATCGGCTACATCGGTGCCGGCGAGAGCATATCGCAGTTACCGCCGGCGAAGAGGTTTCTCGGCCCGCTCTTCGGCAAGGGGGAGCTCGAGGACCTCGCTTCGATGGAGGAGGTGGTCAAAGACAGTCCTCTCGAGTGGACCATTCTGAAGACGGGTAAGCTCAACGACGAGGATGCGACGGGTGCCTACACGGTCGGCACCGACGGGGAGACTACGGTTAAGCCCGTGGGCAGGGAAGACGTGGCGCAGTTCGTGGTTCGGGAGCTCGAGGAGTGTGCCTATGTGAAGCAGACTCCCTATATAGGCGGATCTATTGACAGATCATAGGATTGACAATAGTCTACAGAAACTCATTGAGCGGAGTACCTGAATGAAGACATTGCCGTGGAAAACGGCCTATGTGACGGGCGGGTCGAGTGGAATCGGCTACGCAGTCACGAAGAAGCTGGTCGAATCGGGGGTCGATGTAGTGCTCATCGCCCGAAGAAGCGAGAAGCTGAACAGCGCGATCTCCTCTATGCGTCGAGAAATCCGTGAAAGGGGAAGCGGCAGGAAAATGGTTTCGGGAGCCGAACGGAATCTGGGTACTATGGCTCCGCTTCCCCTCGATGTGAGCAGGCGAGACGAGGTGGAGAGCCGTTTGCCGGAGTGCATGGAGGGGCGTGAAGGTGCATCGCTGCTGGTAAACAGCGCGGGGATTGCGTATCCGGAGCATTTCGCAGATATCCCCCACGAGAAGTTCCGGAGAATGATGGAGATCAACGTCGAGGGGACTTGGAACTGTACGCAGGTGGCCCTACCTCATCTTCGGGTGGGATCCCATATCGTCAACGTTTCTTCGATTGCAGGCTTCGTCGGCACGTTCGGCTACACCGCCTACAGTGCCTCCAAGTTTGCGATAGTCGGTTTCTCAGAGGCCCTGAGAAACGAGTTGTCACAGCGGCATATAGGAGTCTCCGTGCTCTGTCCGCCGGATACGAATACAGCCCAACTCGAAGAGGAGGAGAAGACGAAACCGGATGAAACGAGGGCCATCTCGGGCAACGCCGGCGCTTTGGAGCCGGAGAGGGTTGCAGAGACGCTTCTGCGCGGGGCGCGAAAAGGTGAGTTTTTTATCATTCCCGGATTGCAGGGTAAGCTGATATACTATGTACACAGGGCCCTTCCGCGGCTCATTCACAGAATTGTAGACGGAGAGGTAAAAAAGATTGCGAAACGGAAGCAAGATTAAAAAGGATGTAACTGTGTCCACCGACGAAAAGAAGATCTTCGACAAATGCTACGATTTCAAGGATGCCGCAGAGGCGCGAGAGACCGGTATCTACCCATTTTTTAAACCGATAGAGAAGATGGTGGGGACAAAGGTCTACATAGAGGGGCACGAAATGCTCATGGCCGGCAGCAACAATTACCTCGGGCTTGCCACCGATGCGCGGCTGGAGGAGGCGGCGAGAAAGGCCGTGGATAAATTCGGCACCACCTGCTCCGGATCGCGTTTCATGAACGGCACCCTCGATCTACACGAGGAGTTCGAGAGCCAGCTGGCGGACTTCGTGCAGAAGGAGTCGGCGGTCTGCTTCACGACCGGATATCAGACCAATCTCGGAGCAATCTCTGCGCTCCTCGGCAAGGGTGACCACGTCATTACCGACAAGTACAACCACGCCTCCATTATGGACGGTATCTTTCTCTCTTTCGGGTTTTACAAGAACATCAATCTCCACCGCTTCAAGCACAACAACATGGAGGAGCTCGAGTCCATTTTGGAGAAGATTCCCGCGGACGAGGGAAAACTGATCGTCACCGACGGAGTCTTCTCCATGGAGGGCGACCTGGTAAAGCTTCCCGAAGTGCGGAAACTGGCGGACGACTACGGCGCGGGTCTCTATCTCGACGAAGCGCACGCCATTGGGGTCGTCGGGAAGACGGGAAGGGGGACCTGCGAGCATTACGGCAGCTTCGATTACGCCGACGTTATCATGTGCACCTTCTCTAAATCCTTCGGCTCGATCGGCGGTTTCGTCGCCGGCAAGGCTCCAGTCATAGATTACATCAAACACTTCGCGAGACCCCTCATCTTCAGTGCCTCGATGCCGCCGGCGAGTATTGCGGCGGCGATGAAGGCACTCGAGATAATCAAGAGCGAGCCCGAGCGTGTGGCGCGACTGCAGGAAATTGCGGTAAAGATGATTGAGGGCTTCAAATCTATCGGATTCGATGTCGGCACGGCGCAGACGCCTATCGTTCCGCTTATCATCGGCGACAACGACAAGACGTTCGAACTGTGGCTCGCCCTCTTCAACCGCGGTTTTTACGTAAATCCTGTCATCAGTCCGGCCGTGCCGCCGAAACGCTCTCTCATTCGGACGAGCTATATGGCTACCCACGAGGATGCCGAGCTCGACCGCTTCCTCGAAGTTGCCGAGGAAGAGGGAAAACGGCTGGGCATAGTGTAGCGCGGACGTAGTCGCGCACATAGGCTCGTAATATACGAAAAGAGGTAGGTGCTATGGCCGAAGAGTTGTCATACATTCTCGTTACTCCCTACACGATTGCAAAGAGCAGGACCGGCGGTGTCATCTCCCGTCTCCTGTCAAGAGTCGATCTCGAACTCGTTGGGGCGCAGTTGTTCGCTCCGACAAAGGAGTTCGCGGAAGAATACGCGGAGCTCATCCGCACGAGCGATGTCTACACGCGCGAGAGCACAGCGGATCTCCTGGCGGACTACGTACTCAGGAATCTATCTCCCTCCACGCGGAGGCACCGCGTGCTCCTCCTCCTCTTCCGTGGCGAAAACGCCACCAGGAAGCTCTCGGATGTGGCCGGCGCCCTCTACCAGGAGAACCGGGGCATCGAATCGGTTACCGGTGAGACCATCCGCGACACCTATGCGGACCTCATCATGTCCGACGAAGATCCGCCTCGGGTGCAGTATTTCGAGCCTGCCGTGCTCACGCCCCGGTCCCAAGAGGTGGCGATAAGAAACATGCGTCTGTTCATGAAATTCATAAAGAGCGAGCCGACGATCATCAAGAACATGAAGTATCCGAATCCGGACAAGATAGAGCAGACCCTCGTCATCATCAAGCCGGACAACTGGAAGTATGCGAGCAGCAGGCCCGGAACCATCATAGACATGTTCAGCCGTACCGGACTCCGCATAATCAGCGTAAAGATACACCGGATGTCCGTCTCAGAAGCGCTCGAGTTCTACGGCCCGGTAAAGGACGTGCTCAACAGCAAACTCGCCCCGGTCTACGGAAAGAAGGCGGCGGCCACCCTCGAGAGGGAGTACGGACTGAACCTCAGCGAGACCACCGTCAAGTCTCTCACCGACTCCTTTGGCAGGGAGTATGCCGAGGACCAGTTCTCACAGATCATCGAGTTCATGTCGGGTAAGCGGCCGGAGGAGTGTCCCGTGGACGAGTTGAACACTCCCGGCGATGTGAAGTGTATGGTCATGGTCTACGAAGGAGAGAATGCGGTGGCGAAGATCCGCGACGTGCTCGGGCCGACAGATCCCACCAAGGCTCCGGGCGGTACGGTCCGAAGGGAGTTCGGCCAGAACATCATGGTCAATACCGCCCACGCCTCCGATTCACCGGAGAACGCCAAACGGGAGATGGATATCGTGAAGATCGGTACGAACAACTGCTACCAGGTGCTCTCTGATTACTTCAAGACGGTGGAGTAGCGGGATGGACAAATATGACGTGGTACTCGTCGGTACCGGACCGGCCGGACTCGGTGCCGCCTTTACCCTACGGGAGCGTCGATCGGAGCTCTCCGTCCTCATGATCGACATGGAGTCCTATTCCACAGGCGGGCTCCGTAACGACTGCAAGATGAACTTCTCCTACCCCATAGGCTTTCCCACCGAGAACTGGGAACGAGAGGAAGCGGAGCACTACCTCGAGCTGGTAAAACGGGAGCTCGAGCCCAAGATTCTTCCTAAAACCAACCTGCTGCGTTACCGCAAGAGGGCCGAGCGCTTGGGGGTTGAGCTGCTCAACGTACAGCAGACACACCTCGGAACCGACGGAGGCTTGGAGCTCATCAAGAAGCTGATGAAACGCTTGACCGACATGGGGGTGGAATTCTCGCTCGGCGAGTCGATGAAGAGCGTCTCGTCGGAGGAACATGTGCTGCATACGGACAAGAGGGATATCTCCTACGGCTCGCTTATCATCGCACCGGGCCGCAAGGGTTTCCGTTTTCTCCAGGACATAATGGACGGCATCGGGGTCTCCTACGTCGATCATATCGTCGACATCGGTATCCGCGTAGAGACGCGGCTCGAGCACTTTCCCATCGTAGAGGACTACTACGACCCGAAATTCCTCTTCCCCGGACGGGTGAGGACCTTCTGTACCAACAGCGGCAATGCGTATGTGGTTCAGGAGAAGTACAAGACTCGTCACGAGGAGGTCTTTCATTCGGTGAATGGGCACGCCTATTCCGCGAAGAGGGGGAGCGGCAACGGGATGGTCAACTTTGCAATGCTCAAGACGGTACGTCTGACCGAACCGCTGGCCAGTGGTCAGCAGTTCGCCGAAATTCTCGGACTCCAGGCCCATCTATTGGGCGGCGGGAAACCGCTGATGCAGCGGGTAGGGGACTTCCGGCTCGGGAAGCGCTCGAAGGAGAAGACCTTTAACGAGGATCTCTTCGACTTCGAGCCGACGCTCAGGACCAGTTGCCCCGGCGACATAAGCCTATCCATCCCCTCGAAGATCCTGCGCAACATATGGAAATCCCTAAAAATGATCGACACCATTGTGCCGGGAATACTGCATCCGAGCACCATCATGTACTATCCTGAGATAAAGCTCTACGCGAACAAGCCGACCTTCATGGACCACCACTTCCAGGTGGTCCCGGACATCTATTTCGCCGGAGACGGCGCGGGTACGAGCCGGGGCATCACCTCGGCTTGGGCGAGCGGGATCAGGGCCGCAGAGGGAATTATCTGAGCGAAGACGGTGGTATAGGCCGGATCGAACAGTCCTACATGTGCTTCCAGAATTTGTAATTCCTCCTCTCAATCGTGTCGAGCTCCGGCATCTTGAAGCACTTCTTGCTCTGCTGATCGGCAAAGGTGAACCCGCCCCGTATGAATTTGTAGGAGATCTGATCGAGTGAACTGTCGAGGCAGAGACCCTTCGTGTGCTTGTTCGGGTACTTCTTCAGCTCGTGATACGCATCGCGCAAGCTGGTGGGATGAATACTCTTCACGGGCGACTCCTTGAAGGGATTCTCCTTGAGCTGCTCGAGGAAGTCCTCTATGTCGAGATCTATCTGTGTGTAGAAGAGCTTCGGAGCCCCCTTGGGGTTCTTCGGGTCGGTTATGTACTGTCCGTACTCTTCGGCGGTGTAATCGGAGAGAACGAGCATCCTAAGGGGAGCAATCTCGGCGTAAATCCGCACCTCCCGATTTTCATGGTCGAAGAGGTTGCAGGACTCGGGCTCCAAGCTGAGCAGGTTCCCCTCCGGTGTGACGAGGTGCAGCGTCTGAATGGCGTCGAGATCGATATGCTCGAGGACTCGGTAGCTCGAGATGAACTTGGTCGCCTTCGGTCGTCCGTCCTCATGCGGCACGAGCTCCTCCATCATCTCGTCTATCGGAAAGAAGGGGTGGCGGTATCCGCCGTGTATTTCAGCAAAGATGACCTTGCCGCTGTAGTAGCGGGATGAGCCGGAGGAGTAGTGCAGAGAAAATTTCTCCGGCTCGTATTGAGATCCCACGAGAGCGTGATTGGGATGCAGTATGAGATATAGGTGATTGCGGTATTCCATTGCTACCTCCTAGAGTCCGTGAAAGTGTTTGAGCATGGGAGCGATAACCAGCGAGACGACTGCCATCAGTTTGATGAGGATGTTGAGTGCGGGACCTGCGGTGTCTTTGAAGGGATCTCCCACGGTATCGCCTACGACGGCGGCCTTGTGTGACTCCGACCCCTTTCCATTCGTTGCCCGTTCCTCGATCATCTTCTTCGCGTTGTCCCATGCGCCGCCTGTGTTGGCCATGAAAATCGCGAGCACCACGCCCGAAGCCGTGACGCCGATGAGCAGGCCGGCAAGCATCTGTACACCCCCGAGGAAACCGATGAGCAGTGGAGTGGCCGCAGCTACGATTCCGGGAAGCATCATCTTCTTGAGGGCTGCGCTCGTGCTGATATCGATGCAGCGCCTGTAATCGGGCTCTTCGGTCTCCTCGAGTATGCCCGGCTTCGTGCGGAATTGTCTGCGGACCTCCTCGATCATGGCGAAGGCGGCGTCGCCTATTGCCATCATTGCCATCGAGGAGAAGAGGTAAGGGATAACGGCTCCGAGAAGCACCCCCGCGAGAACGTGGACCTCCATCAGGTCGATGACCTCGATGCCGACTTCGCTGCGAAAGGCGGTGAAGAGGATAATAGATGTCAGAGCGGCTGAGCCTATGGCGAAGCCCTTCCCTATGGCCGCGGTGGTGTTTCCTACCGCGTCGAGCTTGTCGGTGATGCGGCGCACCTCGGGGGGAAACTCGGCCATCTCCGCGAGACCTCCGGCGTTGTCGGCGATAGGTCCGTACGCGTCTACCGCCAGTTGAATGCCGAGGGTCATGAGCATGCCGAGGGCCGCCACCGCGATGCCGTAGAGGCCTGAGAGGGCCGACCCGCCGAGAATCGCCACGATCACGAGAATAATGGAGGGAAAGCTCGAGAGCATGCCTATGCCTATTCCGGTTATGATGTTGGTGGCCGTACCGCTTTCGCTCGCCTTTACGATGGCGATAACCGGTCTCTTGTCCGTGCCGGTGAAATATTCGGTGAGCAGACCGAGGGAGCTGCCGGCGACCATTCCCAAGAGGGCCGAGAGAAAGACCCCCAGCGGCTCGAGAGAGGCGCTCGGATCGTCTATGGCGAGCATGAGGTAGCTCGCGCCGAAGGCCAGCACCGCGGCGATCCCCGCAGCTCCGAATGTACCCGTGTTGAGGGCCGTCTGCGGGCTCCTCCCCTCCTTTATTCGTACGAATGACACCCCGATGATCGATGCGATGATGCCGATGAGAGCGAGGACGAGGGGAAAGGCGACCGCACGTATCTGCAGCTCGACCGAGCCGGCGACCGAGATGCCCAATATCATGGTGCCTACGATCGATCCGACGTAGGACTCGAAGAGGTCGGCTCCCATACCGGCGACGTCGCCCACGTTGTCTCCGACGTTGTCGGCAATGACTGCGGGGTTGCGGTGGTCGTCCTCGGGGATTCCCGCCTCGACCTTACCCACCAGGTCGGCGCCTACGTCGGCGGCCTTGGTAAAGATGCCGCCGCCTACCCTCGCGAACAGGGCCATCGAGGAGGCGCCGAGGGAGAAACCGGAGAGGATGGGCAGGATCGTCCTACGGATGGTAACGGCTTCGCTGCCGAACAGCGAAACCCCACCGAGTAAAATGAGGGATATACCGAGGAGGGCCAGTCCGACCACGCTCATTCCCATGACACTGCCCCCGCTGAAGGAGATCTTGAGCGCGGGATTGATTCCCTCCTGTGCGGCGTGGGTGGTGCGGGAATTTGAGGCTGTCGCGACACGCATGCCGATGTAGCCGGCCGTTGCGGATGCCGCTGTGCCGAGGAGAAAGGAGACCGACTGCAATCTCAGAGAGCCGGTGTTGGCGATCGCCAGGAATATTGCCACCACCAGCACGAATACGACGAGTGCCTTGTACTCACGGTTGAGAAAGGTCATCGCACCCTCGGTGACGTAGCCGCTTATCCTCCTGAGTTTCGGATCCTCTACCGGTTGACGGTAGATCCAACGGGTCCTCATCGCCGCATAGACGAGTGCAACGATGCTTCCTGCAACTGCGAGAATGAAAATGGGTGTCAAGCTCATACCAATATAATGGCAAGTATATACAGGTATGTCAAATTCCGCGGACAGAACAAACGACCAAATCTGCAGAACAAACGGCCAAATCCTATGATCATTTTCTGTGGTGAGAATCCCGGCTCTCGGGGACATCGCCGGCAGCGACCGCTTCGGCAGCGACCGCCGGCCGCACTTACGTTTTCATTTTCCGCTATGTATGATATATTTTATAATAGATTATCAAATATGGAGGATATGATGGATCTACTCATCAAGGGAGGAACTGTGGTTACTCCCGAAGAAAAGGCTCAAAAAGATGTCTGGATACGGGATGAAAAGATATATAAAGTAGCTGCGAATCTGGAGGTCGAAGGCAACGGCTTCGACGAGGTCATAGATGCGGAGGGAAAGCTGGTTTTTCCCGGCATAGTAGATGCCCACACCCACTACCACCTCGAGTCCAGAGGAACCGTTACCGCCGACCGCTTCTACACGGGGAGCCTCGCCGGCGCCCACGGCGGTGTGACCACCGCAATCGATTTTGCCGATCAGCTCGACGACAAGAGCCTCGCTCAGGCGAGCCGCGAACGAATGGAGATGGCCGGACCCGATGTCGTCATCGACTATGGGCTGCACCAGAGCATTTACACCATGCACGAGAACATCCCTGCCGAGCTCGAGGAGCTGAAGAGGCTTGGCGTGACTGCGGTAAAGATCTTTACCACCTACAAGCGTGAGGGCTACTTTATCGAAGAGGCGGGACTGCGGAAGCTCTTCCAAGCCTGCCGCGATCTCGGGATGATGGTGACGGTCCACTGCGAGGACGATGACATCATCGAGGAGAGGGAACGTGAGTACGAGGGAAAGGAGCATCCGCCGAGTCTCCATCCGATTCTCCGTCCCTCGGAGTCGGAGTACCGCGCGATAAAGACCATCGGAGAGATTGCCCGCAGCGAACGGATGCCCCTCTACATCGTGCACCTTTCCTCGAAGCGCGGCTACGACGCGGTCAAGGAGCTGCGCGAGGCGGGGGCGGAACTCTTTGTGGAGACGACACCGCACTATCTGCTTCTGACAAACGATCTTCTCTCTCGCGAAGATGCGCAGAAATTCCTCATGACCCCGCCGCTGCGCGAGGCGGAGGACAACGAGGCGCTCTGGCAGGGGATCGAACGCGGCGATATCGAGACGGTGGCTACCGATCATTGTACCTTCACCTCTGAGCAGAAGTTTTCCTCAGACGATTGCCGCACCGTGCTTCCGGGAGTGCCGGGAACCGAAGAGCTCCTCCCGCTCATGTACACCTACGGAGTGGGCAAGGGCCGTTTCGACGATCGTCGTATGGTCTATCTGCTCTCGCAGGCGCCTGCAAAGGCCTTCGGTATGTACCCGCAGAAGGGGAGTCTGAAGGAGGGGACCGATGCGGATCTCGTCATCTTCGATCCCGAGAAGAAATATACGCTGAAGGACGAGAACCGCCACACCGCCGCAGGCTACAGCCCCTACTCGGGAATGACTATGGAAGGAATGCCCGTGGTCACCATTCTCCGAGGAAGGATGGTCGTGAGGGACGACGAGTTCATTGGAGAAAAGGGGAGGGGACGCTTCGTTACCGCGCGCTCCTCACATCTCTACGTATAGTCTCTGAGGCAGTAGGTTAGTCTCTGAGGCAGTAGGTCCACGATTGGCCGCATCCCTCGGGAGGGCTCGCAAGCCGCGCCGTATCGGACTCGAAATGGAGGCAGTTCGTCCGCCGGCGCGGCTTTCCGACGCCTCAGTCATCAGCTCCGGACTCTGCGTACTCTCTTCCGAGTTCCACGTACTCCTCTGCGTTCTCCCGGATGGAGGCTATCTCCTCGTCGCTGAGGCTTCGTGCCACCTTTGCCGGTGAGCCGATAATGAGGGATCGGGGCGGGAACTCCTTGTTCTGGGTGACGAGGGCACCGGCGCCGACTATGGACTCCTCTCCGATCATACTGCCGTCGAGCACGATGGCTCCCATGCCGATGAGACTGTTGTCGCCGATCGTACAGGCATGGAGGATCACTCCATGGCCAACGGTTACCCCGTCTCCTATGCGGGCGGGCAGTTCGTTGGCTACATGAATGACCGAGTTGTCCTGCACGTTGCTGTTTTTCCCTATGTAGACGGGCTGTAGGTCTCCTCGTATCGACACGTTGCACCAGACCGAAGTGTTCTCTTCCATATACACCTCGCCGGCAATGTCCGCGCTCCCGGCGATGAAGACCGCCTTGTCGGTCTTCGGGCTGTGTTCCTTGTAACGGTATATCATCGCTCCTCCTGTATCCTTAACTTCATCCCCAAGCTTTGAACCACTAATTGAAGATTCCAGGGCCATTCTACCGTCCCGCGAGCCCGTTGTGCAAGATTGCTGTCGACAACACGCTCCGGCGTAGTCCGTGAGTATTGCAAAGCCGGTGTGAAACCCCAAAAAAATGAGGTTTGTCGACTTGACAGTAACCCTCTACGGGGCAACAATGGGATGGTCGAAAACACATATAGGGAGACAAGGATGAAAGTGCTCATTGCCCCGGACTCCTTCAAGGGGAGTAACAGCAGTCTTAAAGTTGCGGAAGCTATCGAGGAGGGTGTATACAAGGCGCTGCCGGAGGCCGTAATAGAAAAGGTGCCGATCGGCGACGGTGGAGAGGGAACGGTGGAGGCTCTCGTCGCGGCGAACGAAGGCGATTTCGTAACTGCTCAGGTGACCGGTCCCCTCGGAGACCCGGTCGAGGCGACCTACGGGATCATAGACGAGAACACCGCAGTACTCGAGATGGCCGCGGCATCGGGACTCGGCCTGGTACCGGAGTTCGAGAGGGATATAAAGAAGGCGACGACCTACGGCACGGGAGAGATGATACGCCACGCACTCGACGAAGGGGTGCGGGAGATAATCATAGGTATCGGCGGGAGCGCGACGAATGACGGCGGTACCGGGATGGCTGCCGCGCTCGGCTACCGCTTTCTCGATGCGAACGGCAATCTGCTTCCTCAGGGAGGCGGCGGTCTCGGAGATCTCGCGAGTATCGACAGCTCGAATGTCGATCCGCGTTTGAGCGAGACGGTATTCCGGGTCGCGTGCGATGTCTCCAATCCTCTCACCGGTGAGAACGGGGCGAGTGCAGTGTACGGACCCCAAAAGGGAGCGAGTCGAGATGACGTGAAGCTGCTCGACGCGGCCCTCGAACGACTTGCAGAGGTAGTCTCCTCCCAGCTCGGCGAGAACAAGGCAGATACTCCCGGAGCCGGAGCCGCAGGCGGACTGGGCTACGGGCTCACCGTGTTCTGCGGTGCCTCGCTCGAAACGGGAATCGACATCGTCCTCGATGCGGTCAATTTCGAAGAGAGGATCGAGGAAATCGACCTCGTCATAACCGGCGAAGGCAAGATAGACGGCCAGACAGCCTACGGCAAGGTCCCCATTGGTGTGGCGAGAAGGGCCAAGAAACACGGAGTGCCTGTTCTGGTCATAGCGGGAGACATCGGAGAGGGTATAGAGGGTGTGTACGAGGCCGGCATTGATGCGGTAATGAGCACCGTAAACCGCGCAATGAGCCTGGAGGAGGCGATGAGCCGCGGCCACGAGCTCCTCGTCGATGCGAGCGAGCGGGCCATGCGTATGGTGCGCCTCGGCTTCGGGCTCTGTTAAGCCTTGTTTTGTGGTTCAAATCCTGGGGTAAGGAAAATCGGCACTCGCCGAGAGCT